>NZ_VOXY01000010.1:0-87985 GCF_013420525.1 Acinetobacter sp. YH01003
TTGTGCTGGCGACCATAGCAAGAGTGAACCACCTGATCCCTTCCCGAACTCAGAAGTGAAACCTCTTCGCGCTGATGGTAGTGTGGGGTTACCCATGTGAGAGTAAGTCATCGCCAGCTCATTATTCGAACACCCTCAACTAGCGTTGGGGGTGTTTTTTTATGTGGAAAAGAAAATATTAAGAAGAATAATCACATTTTATTGTGTTTAAAATAACAATAAACCCATAATTAATAAAATGTTTTAGACTAATGTTGAATTTTTATTTTTTGTGTTTTGTGTGAAAGTTACACAATCTACTTGAATGGCAAAAGTGGACATGGATGACTGATAAAAATGAAAGTCTTCACTGTAAAAATTGCTATTCAAGCTTACTGAAACACAAACTCACAGGAGGTGAGGAATGGCACATCAAGCAATTAACGTGAATGATGTCATCGATCACGCAAAATTCAAACCATTTCATTTCAATGTCGTGGCATGGTGTCTACTGATCATTTTATTTGATGGCTATGACTTGGCAATTAATGGGGTCGTTTTACCCTTATTGATGGATGAGTGGGGCTTGAGTGCTGTTCAGGCGGGGATGCTCGCGAGTACTGCATTGGCAGGTATGATGTTTGGTGCGATGATTTTTGGTTCTTTGGCCGATAAAATTGGTCGTAAGAAAGTCATCATGATCTGTATCGTTCTGTTTAGTGGTTTAACCTTTGCAGGTGGCTTTGCTTCTAATCCAACTGAGTTTGCAATTTTACGTTTCTTAGCGGGTTTAGGCATTGGTGGTGTAATGCCAAACCTTGTGGCCTTAACTTCTGAATATGCACCTAAAACCATGCGTAGCACCTTAGTGACTACTATGTTTAGTGGTTATGCTATAGGTGGTGTAATGGCAGCCTTACTTGGCTCATGGTTTACCCCAAGTTTTGGCTGGGAAATCATGTTCTTTATTGCGGGTATCCCATTGTTTTTATTGCCTGTGATTTGGAAATTCTTGCCAGAATCTTTAACCTTTATTGTCAAAGAAAATAAGCAAGATCAAGCCCGTCCAATCGTAGCGCGTTTAGCACCAGATTTAAAAATTACCGAAGACACCACTTTTGAATTGTATCAGGTTGGTGTGCCTGAAGCTGCTAACGTGGTGAGCTTGTTCAAACGCGGTCGTGCAGTGAATACTTTATTGTTCTGGTTAGCGTTCTTTACTTGTCTATTAACCATGTATGCACTCAGCAGCTGGTTGCCAAAACTGATGATGGCGGCAGGCTATTCTATGGACAACAGCTTAATGTTCATGATGGTGATGAACGTAGGTGCAGTCGTTGGTATCGTGGGTGGTGGTATTTTAGCAGACCGTTTCCACTTAAAACCTGTATTGATGTTCTTGGGAATCATGGGTGCATTGGTGATGAGCCTCATGGGCTTCCAATCTAATCAATTCTTGCTTTACATCTTAGTATTCTTGGCGGGTGCAGCATCTATTGGTTCACAAATGTTGTTGTATAGCTATGTGGCACAATATTACCCACTTGCGGTACGCTCAACAGGTATTGGCTGGTCATCTGCCATTGGTCGTATGGGTGCGATTGTGGGTCCAATTTTAATTGGCGGCTTATTGGGTATGAATTTACCTGCACACTTCAACTTTATGGCAGTAGGTTTGCCAGTGTTGATCACTGCAATTGCGGTTGCCTTGATTATGAGTGAAGATGAAGCTGAGCAAATTAAAGCAGGCAAAGCAGTTGCTGCCAAAGCTTAAACTTGTAATGTGCTAAGTTCAAAAGTCCTCAACCTTGTTTGGGGACTTTTTGATTATGGGGTGTGTAAATAGAAAGTGATGATAGATAAAGTTATATACTCAAGACACAGATAAAAAGAAACCCCATCATCCTGACGGGGTTTCTTTGTATTTCGTGTTTAGGTATAACTCCTGTCGTACCTCACGATCCTGGTGCTCAAACCTATTATTGTTGTTTTCTGTTTGGGAAACATCCTGTCTCCTTATGCTTTAAAGAATACCGTAAGCTCAAAATACTGCCTAGCCTCATTTTGCTTCAGTGCATGTAAGCAAAAACTGACAAAGTGATGAATGATACTGACGCTGTTTTTGAGCAAACGATAAAATACCGAGCTTATTTTTGTCCATAAACAGGCGTATACTGATTGCGTGATTGGAGTAAATATGTCTGATTTAGCTGCAGCATCTCATGTTCAGTATGGTACTAAGCCGTTTAAAGCCATTCTTTTTTCGTTGTTTCTAGCGGGTTTCGCTTCTTTTTCGACCTTGTACTGTGTGCAACCGATGATGCCAATTTTGGCCGATTTTTTTACGGTTACACCAACCCAAAGTAGTTTCCCGCTGTCATTTTCTACTGTGGCTTTGGCGATAGGTTTGCTTTTCACAGGTTTTATTTCAGATCGTTTTGGGCGTAAACCTATTATGGTTTTGGCTTTATTTTTAGCTGCCATTTTATTAATTCTGAGTGCCTTACTTCCAATCTGGTCATTCTTTTTAACCACACGAATTTTTATTGGCATTGCTGTGAGTGGTGTAGCTGCGGTCGCCATGACCTATATTGGTGAAGAAATTCGACAGCAAGATATTGGTTTTGCTATGGGGCTGTATATTTCGGGTACGGCCATTGGTGGCATGGGTGGACGTTTAATTGCTGGGGTCTTGGTCGATTTTATTTCTTGGCAAGCGGCAACCTTAATTATTGGTAGTTTGAACTTACTGATTGCAATCACCTTTTATATGTTACTGCCCGCATCGAAAAATTTTACAGCGTATCCGATTCGCTTCTCGCGGTTTAGAGATGCTTTTGTTGCCAATTTGGCAGACCGTAAATTAAGAATCCTGTTTTTACAGGGCTTTTTGCTGATGGGCTGTTTCGTCAGTGTTTTCAATTACATCAGCTATTATTTACTAGCTAAACCATTTGAGCTTTCCCAAGTTTGGATTGGGGTGATTTCAATTGCCTATTTGGCGGGTATTTATAGTTCACCGCGTGCGGCAAGCTGGGGCAATCGTATTGGACGTGAACGTGTGTTGCCTATGGTGATTGTCCTAATGTTGATCGCATTATGGTTGATGTCGATTGCACATTTAGCCGTCGTATTGGCTGCATTGGTGCTATTTACCTTTGCTTTTTTTGCCGCACATTCTACTGCCAGTAGTTGGGTGTCGATTCAAGCACTGCAGTATCGTGCAGTGGGATCATCATTATATTTATTTAGTTACTACATGGGTTCGAGTTTGCTCGGTAGTGGTAGCGGTCTGATTTGGGAACAATGGGGCTGGTCTGGTCTGACATGGGTGATGACTGCAGTCTTGGGTGTGGCGCTTTATGGTGCGTGGCGTTTAAAGATTAAACCAACAGCGCTGCGATAAGCATTCAGGATTATTGCTTTAGGCTTATCCCTTTATGCTTTTCTTATTCAGATACCAACTTAGGATATAAAAATAGTTTGCTGATTTTGTGTGTTTTTTAATCAAGCAAGATGAATGGAATTCATGCTAAAATAGTCGGCTTTCATCTTTGATCGACTTTTGATCTTCCACTTCCCAGCCGAGAATTGCAAGCCATGTCTACTGCTTATACTGCTCAGACCGCACCCAAAGCGTTGTTTGATTACGACAAATATTGGGCGTCATGTTTTGAGCCTGCGCCATTTTTGCCGATGTCACGCGAAGAAATGGATCAGCTTGGTTGGGATGCCTGCGATTTTATTTTGGTTTGTGGTGATGCTTATATTGATCATCCCTCTTTTGTATCGGGCGTGATTGGTCGTGTGCTTGAGGCGCAGGGCTTTCGTGTCGGGATCATCGCCCAACCAGACTGGACCAATGTGGAATCTTTTCGGGTACTAGGGAAGCCGACCATTGCTTGGGGTGTTACCGCGGGCAATATGGACTCGATGATCAACCGCTATACTGCAGACCGTAAAATCCGTTCTGATGATGCTTATTCACCAGACAATCAGCCGAATAAACGTCCTGACCGTGCGGCTACGGTATATTGTCAGCGTTGTCGTGAAGCCTTTCCAGATGTGCCTGTTTTACTTGGCGGGATTGAAGGCTCGTTGCGTCGTATTGCACATTATGACTATTGGTCTGACAAAGTTCGTCGCTCAATTTTAATGGATTCTAAAGCCGACTTATTGATGTACGGCAATGGTGAGCGTTCGATTATTGAAGTGATGCACCGTTTGGCCAAAGGCGAAAAAATCCACGAAATTACAGATGTACGTGGTACAGCATTTATTATTAATAAACATAACCGCGCGTCTAAAGCCAAATTTGTTGAAATTGCATCTAATGATGTAGACAGCGTGGGCCGTGTTGATCCAATCATCAACCCTTATGTGATGACCGAAGATTTAGACGGTTGTGAGATTGAAAAAGACAAGGGCAACAACCTCGCGCAATATCAAAATTTCCAGAAAGATGTGGTCAGCAATCCAATTGTGCGTGAAGGTGATCAGCTAGATGCGGATACCCAGATTGTGCAATTGCAGCCTGCTTCAAAAGCAATTAAACACAAATTACCCCCACGTGAATTGGCAGTGATTCGTTTGCCTTCTTTTGAGGAAGTGGCGAATGATCCTGTGCTGTATGCGCATGCTAACCGTATTTTGCATTTAGAAACTAACCCGGGCAATGCGCGTGCTTTGGTGCAAAAGCATGGTGAACGTGATGTGTGGTTGAATGCACCGCCTATTCCGTTGACTACGGAAGAAATGGACTATGTATTCGATTTACCGTATGCACGTTTGCCGCATCCATCTTATGGCAATGCACGTTTCCCTGCTTTTGATATGATCAAGTTTTCGGTCAATATCATGCGTGGTTGTTTTGGTGGCTGTACTTTCTGTTCGATTACCGAACACGAAGGACGAATTATCCAAAACCGTTCTGAAGAATCCATTTTGCGTGAAGTGGAAAAAATTCGGGATACTGCGCCTGGCTTTACTGGCATTATTTCAGACTTGGGTGGCCCGACTGCAAATATGTACCGTTTGCATTGTAAAGACCCTGAAATTGAAAAGAATTGTCGTAAACCTTCCTGTGTATTTCCGGGCGTATGTCAAAACTTACACACTGATCATGCACCTTTAACTCAGTTGTATCGTAAAGCGCGTGAACTGAAAGGTATTAAAAAAATTCTGATTGGTTCAGGTTTACGTTATGACTTGGCAGTGTTGAACCCTGAATATGTACGTGAATTGGTGACGCATCATGTGGGCGGTTATTTAAAAATTGCACCTGAGCATACCGAAAAAGGCCCATTATCTAAGATGATGAAACCGGGTATTGGTACGTATGACCGTTTTAAACAAATGTTTGATCGTTTCAGTAAAGAGGCGGGCAAAGAGCAATATCTGATTCCGTACTTTATTGCTGCGCACCCAGGAACGACCGATTACGACATGATGAATTTGGCGTTGTGGCTGAAAAAGAATGGTTTCCGTGCCGATCAGGTACAGACTTTCTATCCATCGCCAATGGCGACCGCTTCGACCATGTATTACACAGGTAAAAACCCACTGGCCAAAGTGGCGCGTTATACCGAAAATGTGGATATTGTCAAAGGCGAAAAACGTCGTCGTTTGCATAAAGCTTTCTTACGTTACCATGATCCAAACAACTGGCCGTTGTTGCGTGAAGCCTTAAAAGAAATGGGACGTGCAGATTTAATCGGAAACTCTAAACAGCACCTGATTCCAACCTATCAGCCGCAAGGCACAGATGGACAGTATCAAACGGCACGTAAGAAAAACTCGACTGTCGCGGGTGATTCACAAAAACGTACGGGGCAAAGTGGTAATCGTGCTCAGAACAGTAATCGTCCGAAGAAAGGGCAAATATTGACTCAGCACACAGGTTTGCCGCCACGTGAAACAGGTGAAAAACGTCCATTTTCACACAAAAAATCTAAGCCAAAATCGAAAGCTTAGTACTTGAAGTTAAGATCCATCAAAAGGCGCTGCAGCGCCTTTTTTGTTTGCTTTTCATTTCATCGGAATTGTCCGACAATCGAATCTGTTAAGCATTGCTTTGTTATTTTTTTGCATGCTATACAGTATTCGTATCTAATGATAAAAACACGCTTAGATGCTACAGCACTTAGACAAAAGGCGAGCTTGTGAAACAAAATTTCTGTTTCTATGATGGTTTTGTCAATGTTTCATGTAGTTTCTTAAATGGAACGTTTAAATATAAAAGCGTGTTATATACTGATTTGATGAAAAAATCGGCATGAAGCCGAAACAACTATAAAAATGATTTTAAGGATTGAATGATGACCATTTATATTTTGATTGGGGTTTTGATACTGATTTTCTTTCTCTTGATGGCGGTTAAGGGCTTGGAAAATAGAGAAAAACCTCAGGACAGTGCACTAAAGCAACGTGCAATTTTTAGCTTAAATGAACAGCTGACGTATACACGTTTGCAGGAAATTTTACCTCAACATATCATCTTGGCGCATGTGTCTTTTGATGCCTTGCTGACCACGAAATTTTCACGTACTCGACATAAATACCGCAATATGATGGCCGATTTTGTGGTGTTGGATGCTAATCATCAGGTCGTTGCAATTGTAGCCTTAGATGATTTGTTGATGCTGAAACGTAGCCGCAATGCGCAATACCAAGATGAATTGCTGCGTTTGGCGGGTTATAAAGTGCTGCGTTATGAAGATGTGCCTGAATATCACGAATTGCGTGAAGCTTTTGGGCAGTCACCGTCATCGTATGCAGACTTAGAAGATTTGGATACAGCCTTAAAAAAGTATGATTTTTTAGCGCATTCTGTACGCCATAAAGTGAAGGTATTGGGCTAAACGCTTGCCGCTAAAGTCACTAGATAGACAATATGAATCAGCATGTCGCCATGACATGCTGATTTTTTTAATTGGCTGTGACTCTTGATTTAATCGTGTCTATTTTACGTTGGGTTGCTATTCAGGTTTGACTGCAACCACAGTCATCTCAACCAAAACGTCAGGATGGTATAACTTGGCTTCTACGCAGGTACGCGGTAAAGCTTGTATATCTGCCACCCAAGCATCCCAAACTTGATTCATTGCGGCATAATCGCGCTCAATGTTTTTTAGAAAAATCATCACCGACATGATGTGACTTTTATCTGTACCCGCATCTGCCAGTAAACGATCAATCAGGGCAAGTGTTTGTTGGGTTTGCCCCACAATATCTTGTTGTGTGTCTTCTGCCAGTTGCCCTGCCAAATGGACTAAATTTCCAGAAATTGCAATTTCAGAATAACGTTTTTGAATATGTAGACGTTGAACAGCCATTGGGTGTAATCCTCGCGCCAAGCGATTAGGTATAAAAAGCGTGAGGTATTATAGAGGCAGGCAAGCACGTGGAAAATATGCAGGCAGTAGTCTGCTTAAAATAAAAAGTAGTTGAATGGAAAATATGAGGAAAAGAGAGATGCGGTATTAAAGCGGCGAAGTGCCAAGCGCAGAGTTGTCCTGTAATCTTCGGATTTGATCGTCACGCCAATCACAGGACAAGTATGCCAAAAGTAATGGTGATTTTTGACATCTCAGCGTATGTACGGATAAATACATCGCGCGCATAGATTACTCTAAAAAGCACAACTGTGAAGGGTAAATTGTCTTATTTTTATTCTTTTGGCTGAAATTTATACAAAAATAGCTTTAGTATTCATCGGTAAGCATTGCTTTGGCAGGCTGTCATGCCGTGCTGCGAGTTTATAGCTTTAATATCCGTGATATTTACGAGTCGTGATATTTACAGTAAAGACAGTTGTGCTTGCTCATCGGCAGAGCTGAGTTGATACAGACCGACCCCAATTAAACGGAATTGATCCTGTGCGGGAATATGCATTTCGTGAAGCAAAAGCTGCAGGACTTTTTCAAGATCATTTTTAGTTTCAAGAGGTTGTTTAAAACTTTTGCTATGTTGTAAGACCTGAAAATTTTTGAGTTTCAATTTGGCCGATACGCCACGTGCAACATATTGTTTTTTCACTAAACTGTGCCAAACCTGATCAATCAAGCTAGACCAGTAAGCTGCACATTCGGCTAAGTTTAAGTCATCATCAAAGGTGATTTCTTTGGAAATTTGCTGGCGCTCACGTTCTGCCTGCACAGGACGTTCATCAATCCCTTGGGCAAATAAAAACAGGCGTTTTCCATATTTGCCAAAATGATGAATCAACAGGTTTTCTTCAATGTGTTGCAAATCGCCTAAGGTATTTAAATTCAAGCTTTTTAATTTTTCCTGCGTGACTTTACCTACGCCTGGAATTTTCTTTAAGGGTAAGTCCTGAATAAACTGCTGCACTTGACTGGGTTTAATCACGCAAATGCCATTGGGTTTATGCCAGTCCGAAGCAATTTTGGCTAAAAATTTATTCGGTGCGACACCTGCCGAGGCCGTTAAACCTGTACTTTGAAAAATATCTGCCCGAATCCGCATTGCGACTTCAGTTGCGCTTGGAATACCTTGTAAATTTTCGGTGACATCTAAATAAGCTTCATCTAAAGACAAGGGTTCAATAAGTGGTGTATAACGCTGAAAAATCTGATGAATTTGTGTGGAAACCTCACGATAGAGTGCAAAATTGGGTTCGAGTACCACCACCTGCGGGCAGCGTTTGCGGGCTTGTGCCATCGACATGGCAGAACGTAAACCAAACTCACGCGCAGGATAGGATGCCGCGGCAATCACAGCACGAGGATGATGCGAAGCAATCACCACAGGTAAATGCTGCAATTCAGGACGACTGCGCAGCTCAACAGAGGCATAAAAGGCATCCATATCAATATGAATGATTTTCCGCATGGCACAAACTAGATGAAGCGTTTAGATTTCAACAGTATCGCATGTTTAGGAAGTCGGTTGTAGCATCGGAGCAAGCGGATAAGGCGTGTTGCTATTCAGCAAAATCACCTGTGTCGATTGCTGTTCTGCATAGTCGATCAAACGCTGTAAACTCCGTGGGCTATGGTCGGCAATGCGGGGCAAAAACTCTAAAGGGCGCGCTAAAGGCTGGAAAAAATTATCCCAATGAATTGGAATCACGACACGAGGGCGCAACGTTCCCACAGTTTCATCTAAATAATGCTGTTGAAAAGCAACCGATTGTTTAGTGAGCTGTGCAATCCCTAAAAATAAAGTATCTACCTGCAAGTGTTGTAATTGTTTAGAAATCGCGCCTGTACTGGCTTTGACTAAAATGTTCTGTTCAGGATGCTGAATGTAATAATCAAAACTGCCGCCTTCTTTAAATTCATAAAAACGGGCAGGTAAGGACAATGGTTGTTGAATTTGTTCACCTAAATCATTATTCACAGCGGTGGCAGGGGTATGCTGTGATGGAATAGCCGTAATCTTAAACTTTCCAATCTGTATTGGTTGGGCAGGATTGACAAGGCTTAATCGAGATTCAGGAATTGCGGCACCACGGGCAATGTTCAAACTACTTTCTGAACCGATGATTTGACTGTGTTTGAGTTGCTGCGCCAAAAATGGCAAATCTAGCGTGTGATCATAATGCGAATGGGTGATCAAAATCGCACGTGTGCGTTGTAATTGATGCTGTTGAATCAACTTGTGCAATAAGGCTGGTTGGCTGTCTAACTTGTTCCACATGACTTGTGCAAGAGAGGGGCGACTAAAAAATCCATCAATCAGAATTTGGTTTTCACCATCATCAAACAATAGGGTAGATACGCCAAAATAATGTACTTTTAAGTTGGCATTTGCGGTTTTTGTTGAATATTGCCATGCGGAAAATTGTTCTAGTTTGCCTGCGGGTTGTAATAGGTAAAGCAGTGCGAATCCTGCACAAATGCTGAGCGTAAGAGCAGCCCAAAGCAGCCCTTTCATAATTTTCATGACGGTACTTTTTTATTGTGATGCAGCTATCTTGTTATTTTTTCTGGTTCGGTTCAAGTCTTGTGGGTTGAATTGCGTTGTCTGTTAAAAAATGCTGCCATTGTTTGGTATTGCCATAAAAAACATTTAGGTCGACTGGGGTGTGAATACCTTTTATTTGACCCTGATTGGTATGTTGCCAAAACAACCATTTTGGCTGACCTGCCAGTTGTGGTTTACCCTGATATTCTCTGACCCATAGAGGGGTTTGCTTGAAACTTTCAGTCAATACCATATTGTAAAAGGCTTTGGATACATAAAAAATCGGTTGTTTTTCATAATGTTGATATAGCGCATCATGCATGATTTGAATTTCGCGCAGTAACTGTTCTTTGCTATAGGTATTGATGCAGTTACTGTCATACTCCAAGTCAATTACAGGTGGCAAACTGTCGGATTTTTTTGGAACAGTCGCAATAAAGTTTTCTGCCTGAATTGCTCCATCACGGCATAAGCGATAAAAATGATAGGCGCCGACCAAAAAGCCATGTTCACGGGCTTTGAGCCAGTTATCCTGAAATTTACGGTCTTTAAAATCGCCCCCTTCGGTGGCTTTTAAATAGACAAAGGCATATTTTTGTGGGGAAATTTTATGCCACTGAACATCGCCTTGATGATGTGACACGTCAAATCCTTGAATCGGATATTCTTCGGTTGCCGCAGGTTGTTGGCGCAACACACCCAAATACAATAAAACCGCCAAAACAGCACTGCCAAGCATCGCAATGGTCATACGATAGTGCGGTGTAAAAGCTGAGTTTTTAGCTTGATTGGACGGTTTGCGCATGTTGAAAAAGCTTCGCGGAGCAAAGTCATATCATAACGTGCAGTGCGGTGTAGCACCATGCGCTTTCGGTAATGGCGTTTTAAACAGCCGTGTGTTTGGGGATATTCCAAAACACTAAAAATGCCAAAATATTTAATACACCCAAACAAATTAAAGTGGCATGAAAGGCACTGACTAACTGTTCTGCGCCGTAATAGGCACTAAACATATTCACCAAAGTACCTGCCAATGCCACGCCAATACTCATCGACAGCATCATAATCATTGATAAAAAACTATTGCCGCTGCTGGCATCTTGTTGAGGTAAATCTTTGAGCGTAAAGGTATTCATACCCACAAACTGCAATGAATTAAGCACCCCAAATATAAAAAAATGTAAGGCACGTAACCAAGTCGCAGTTTCAGCAGTGGTCAGCGCAAAACTAGCAATACACGCCCCGACCAATAACGTATTGGTCAGTAAAAACTGCCGATAGCCAAAACGTTGAATTAAAGGCCGAATAATTGGTTTAGATACCAAAGAACCGAGCACAGTCGGAATCATCATCAAACCCGTGAGAAACGGTTCAAAACCAAAAGCCACCTGCAGCATGATTGGCATGATAAAAGGCATGGCATTGCCCCCGAAGCGGGCAAAAAAGTTACCTAAAATACCAATCGCATATAAGCGATTTTTAAATAAATCACTGCGAAATAAGGCATTTTGATGGGTGTGAGCATGGCGAGCATAGCATGCTGCAGCAATACCACCAGCCAAGATTAACGCAAAATTCCAAAGCAGGTTATATTGTGGATTGGCAAAATTTTCGATGCCTAAAGATAAGCCCGCCATCGCCACAACTAATAGGATAAACCCGAGAAAATCAAAGTTTTTAACTTCAGTTTCAGTCACATTTGGCATGGCTTTGATACAAATCCAACAGCCCAAGATGCCCATAGGAATATTGATCAGGAAAATCCAGTGCCACGTGGCGACTTCGACCAACCAACCGCCCAGCGTTGGGCCAATTAAGGGGCCAATCAACCCTGCCAGGCTCATCAGGCTCATGGCAGATAAAAACTGAGTGCGTGGAATAATTTTGAGCATCGCCAAGCGCCCGACAGGCAAGAGCAATGCACCACCGATGCCTTGAATCACCCGATAAAATAGTAATTCATTCAGGCTCGCCGCAGCAGCACAACCCAAAGAGGCAAGGGTAAAAATAATAATCGCTGCAAAATAGGTGTTGCGTACCCCAAAACGATCTGCCAACCATCCACTTAATGGAATACACGCTGCCACCGAGAGTACATACGCCACCACCACACTGTGCATCCGCAGCGGGTCTTCCTGCAGGCTGTGTGCCATTGCAGGGATTGCTGTATTCACAATGGTGGTGTCGAGCGCCTGCATAAAAAAGCCAATTGAAACTAGAAATACCAAAAGGCGGTATTCAGGATGCAGGGCTTGATGGGTCGGTGTTTGGTTCATAACTCGGCAAAATGGACATTTGGTCTAGTTTAAACCATTTTGCAATCTAGCGGACTGCATCTGCAAAAGTATGAAAAGTGTTTGAAAATTCAAGTAAATGCCATGAAATTGTCATCTATTTGTCACCGATTATTCACTTTGAGTTTGTAAGTTGGGTGCATTTAGAAAAATGATGAGTAATTTATGAAAACGAAAATTTCTGCATTAATGTTGGCTTTATTGTCTGTGGGGATGGTGGGATGTAATGATAATAATGATCCTATTCCTGTAAAAGAAGAAGTTGTTGAAGCAACACCTACAACAATTAGTTTGGAGCGTTTAGGGGAATACGATGCACAAGTTTTTGGTGCGAGTGCTGCGGAAATTTCTGCTTATGATGCTGAAAGTAAACGTTTATTTGTAGTCAATGCGAAAAATGGCGTGGTCGATGTACTGGATTTAAGCAACCCAAGTGCACCTGTTAAGCTGAACAGCTTGGATGCCAAGACTCATTTGGCGAATTCTGAAGTCAATAGTGTTGCGGTACATCAAGGTATTGTCGCTTTAGCTGTTCAGGCAACACCTAAAACTGATAAAGGCATCGTGGCATTTTTTAAAGCCAAAGACCTGAGCTTTATCAGCAAAGTTGAAGTCGGTGCATTGCCTGATATGTTGACTTTTACTCCAGATGGCAAAAAAGTCTTGGTTGCCAATGAAGGTGAGCCAAATGAAGGTTATAAGATTGATCCAGAAGGTTCAATCAGTATTATTAATCTAACTGACATCAACAAGCCTACTGTAAAAACTGCAGATTTTCAGGCATGGAATACACGTAAGCAGGAATTGCTTGATGCGGGCGTGCGTATTTTTGGGCCAAATGCGACTGTCGCACAAGATTTAGAGCCTGAATATATTGCGGTGAGTGACGATGGTAAAACTGCTTGGGCAAGTCTACAAGAAAACAATGCTATTGCTGTGATTGATTTGATTCAAGACCAAGTGGTCGATATTTTCCCCTTGGGCTATAAAGACTTTGGCTTAGCTGCAAATGCTTTAGATGCTGGTGATCGTGATTGTGTTGTTGGTAAACAAGACTATAACGGTAAAACGATTACAGCCTGTGCTAAAAATGAGGGGATGATTAATATTCAAGCTTGGCCAGGCTTATACGGCATGTATATGCCAGATGCAATTGCGCAATATCAAGCCAATGGACAAAGCTACTTGGTCACTGCCAATGAAGGCGATGCGCGTGAATGGTTGGTTGATGAAGACTTATATTTTGGTACGGATGAAATAACTCAGGGTTATGCAGAAGAAATTCGTGTTAAACACTTATTCAATAATAAAGGCTTCAGTACCAATGGCGATTATGCAGCGCATTTACGTCTATTAAAGTCAGGGGTTAAAGGCGCAAAGCTTGATTCAAACGTATTTAAAGCATGTACCACTACAGATGCCAATGAAGTTTGTGTAGATAATTTAATTAAAGATTCACAATTGGGTCGTTTGACGATTACTTGGACGCAAGGTTACAAGAAAGATACAAATGGTGAGCCTGTGCTAGACAGCGATGGTTTCATGACCTATGACAAACTATATGCTTATGGTGGCCGCTCGTTCAGTATTGTAGATCCTAAAACCAAAAAAATTGTTTGGGACTCAAAAAATGACTTTGAACGTAAAGCTGCTGAATTATTTCCAGAATACTTTAATACCAATCATGAAAAATTAAGTATAGATGATCGTAGTGACAATAAAGGCCCTGAGCCTGAAGGCATTGCTTTAGGTAAAATTGGTCAAAAAACTTTTGCCTTTATTGGGTTGGAGCGTATGGGTGGCATTATGGTGTACGACATTACCCAACCGACACAAGCATCTTTTGTTGAGTATTTTAATGATCGTAAGTTTGGTGAAACCCGTACATCTTTCGATGCAGAAGGTAATGAGGTTACCGTTGAAAATTCAAATCTCGGTCCCGAAGGTTTGATCTTTATTGCAGCCAAAGACTCGCCTAACGGCAAGCCACTGTTAGTTGTGGGTAATGAAGTCAGTGGAACTACTGCCGTCTACCAAATCAAGCTTAACTAACAGCATTGCAAAATTAGAAATCTATTAAAGAGGGCACTTTGGTGTTCTCTTTTTTGTGCTGTAAAAACCAATGAACAGTGAATTAAAAAAAGCGAGTCACCGACTCGCTTTCACTTTCATTTTTATTGCTATTTCATGTAGCTAAAAAAGTTCAACCCACAAAATGACGTGGAGAATCCAAATTCTTCAAGGCATTAATAATTTTATGGGAGTGGTTACACACGATCAGTTTAGCGCGGTGCTGTGGTGGTAAAAAACCTTCGTGTACCGCATGATCTAACTGCTGAATCAGCGCATCATAAAAGCCATTTACATTATATAAAATCATCGGTTTTTGGTGCTGATTCAATTGCCCCCAAGTGGCAATTTCCAAAATCTCTTCAAAAGTACCCAAGCCGCCTGGCAACGCCACAAAAGCACTGGCGCGATCTGCCATCATCGCTTTACGCTCATGCATGCTTTTGACTACGTGTAACTCGGTTAAATTACTGTGGGCAATTTCATAATCCAGCATAAATTCAGGAATTACTCCCACCGCTTGCCCACCATGTTGCACAACGGTGTCGGCAACCAAACCCATTAATCCAATACTCGCACCGCCGTAGACCATACCAAAGCCTTGCTCGGCCAGTTTTCTTGCCAGTTGTACTGCTTTTTCCTGATAAATCGGGTTATTGCCAGAGCGCGAACCACAGTACAGTGCCACCAAAGGTTGAGAGGTTTGAGGAGATGGATTATTGATATATTGGGTCATTCTTAATTCGCTATTCATTTATTTTCTTCACCATAGCATGTTCTTTTTGTTGGCTCTAGCTTAGTGCTCAAATATGACAAACCCGTCAGTATGCAGTGTTCAATTTGCAAAGATTTGTGAAAGTGCTGCATTGACGTGGATGATGTCGCAAAAAGGGGATGAATCTGAGCGCAAACTTTCCTATACTCAAAGCTTGTCTGACAACTATAGAATCGTCATGGACAGTGGCAGTAGTCGCACCGAACGAATATTTTTAAATTACATGCTGTGCCAACCAGAGCAAGCAAACTTATCTTTTCAGTGTCATCGCCGTGTGGCACGTTTGACCCATGATATTCAGGAGAAGAGTGCATGATCTTTGAATGGATGTCTGACCCCGCTGCGTGGGTTGGGTTATTGACCCTGATCGTACTCGAAATTGTATTAGGCATTGATAACTTGGTGTTTATTGCCATTTTGGCAGAAAAGTTACCGCCAGAACAACGCAATACGGCACGGGTGGTGGGCTTGCTTCTCGCCTTGGGGATGCGCCTGATTTTACTCGCCTCTATCGCGTGGGTCGTCACTCTGACCCAACCACTGTTTCATATTTTTGAACATCCTTTCTCTGGACGTGACCTGATTTTACTGTTTGGTGGTGTGTTCCTGTTGTTTAAAGGCACCATGGAACTGCGCGAACGCATTGAAGGCAAACCAGCACTAAAAGAAGAAAACCCTGTGCACGCGACTTTCTGGATGGTGATTGTGCAGATTGTGGTGCTAGATGCGGTGTTCTCACTCGACAGCGTGATTACCGCTGTGGGCATGGTGCAGCATTTATCGGTCATGATGATTGCGGTGATTATCGCCATTGGCATTATGTTGTGGGCCTCTAAAGCGCTCATGGACTTTGTCAATAAGCATCCTACCGTGGTGATTCTATGCCTGTGCTTCCTGATGATGATTGGTTTCTCATTGGTGGTGGAAGGCTTTGGCTATCACATTCCAAAAGGCTATTTATATGCCGCCATCGGCTTCTCGGTGATGATTGAATTCCTGAACCAAACCATCCGCAGAAATCAGGAAAAAACCGTGACCACCACCGATTTACGCTACCGTACTGCTTCGGCTGTGATGCGGATGTTAGGTGGCAAAAGTCAAAATACGACAGAAAGCAGTCATATCAACGAAGATGTTTTGGCTACCCGCGCCTTTGCTGATGAAGTCTTTGATGCTGAAAATGGCGTCTATCACAGCGTGATGGTACAAGGAGTGTTGGGCTTATCTGAGCGTCCTGTAAAATCGGTAATGACGCCACGTCCTGAACTGGAATGGATTGATTTAGACGAAGATGATGCCTCAATTCGCAGCCAATTATTAAGTATGACCCATTCACGAGTGATTGTGGCACGTGGTGAACTGGACAATATCTCAGGCATTGTCTTAACCCATAAAGTCATGAATCAATACATTGAAACAGGTGTACTGGACTTTGAAACACATTTGCGTGAACCCGTGATTGTGCATGAAAATGCCC
The DNA here is from genome assembly GCF_013420525.1 of Acinetobacter sp. YH01003. Lineage (NCBI taxonomy): Bacteria > Pseudomonadati > Pseudomonadota > Gammaproteobacteria > Moraxellales > Moraxellaceae > Acinetobacter > Acinetobacter sp. YH01003. The sequence continues at coordinate 16,526 of NZ_VOXY01000010.1, forward strand.
AAGTTTTGATGGTGATGGAGCAATTGCGTCAAGCACCGCTGCAAATGGCGATTGTGCTGAATGAATATGGCTCGATTGAAGGCGTTGCCACACCTATTGATATTCTGGAAGCAATTGCAGGCGAATTCCCTGATGAAGATGCTCTCGAAGCCAGTGCTGAAAGTTTGGAAGATGGCACATTATTGCTAGATGGTTCCATTGATATTCGTCACGTATCTTTATTATTAGGTCGTGATTTGGTGGATGAAAGCGAGCAATATTCAACTTTATCAGGCTATATTTTATTCCATTTGGGGCGTTTGCCTGAAAACGGTGAAAAGCTGCTTTCCGATGGTTATGTTTTTGAAATTGTGACCATGGATGGACATAAAATTGAAAAAGTGCATTTGATTCAGCAGGAATCTTCAAGCGCATCATAAACTGAACGCCAAACTGCATTTCAGTCTTGTGCTTCCGCTAAAATAGCCTGCATTGTCAGGCTGTTTTGGGGCTGTTGCTATTGCAAATATAGACGAAGTGTCAACAGACCCTATTATTGATTTAAATTTCTGGAATTTTCTATGCATCACTTGGCATGTCCGTGCGGGCAAGGCGATTATCAATACTGCTGCCAACCTTTACACGTGGGGCAGGCACATGCGGAAACCGCGAGCCAACTCATGCGTTCACGCTATAGCGCTTTTGCCTTGCAACAAATTGATTATATTGTGCAAACTACTGCGCTAGGACAACAGGCAAGTTTGGATGTTGACGCAATTGCAGATTGGAGCAAGTCGAATCAATGGTTAAAGCTCGAAGTGCTGAATAGCAATGAAAAGCTAGATAAAAGCCATGCCCAAGTTGAATTTAAAGCCCATTACCACGATGCCAAGCAGACGCAAATTCACCATGAAATTTCCCATTTTGTGCAACATCAGGCACGCTGGTATTTTCTAGATCCGACCACAGGGCAACAGCCGACTATGAAACAGCCGTGTATTTGTGGTTCGGGTAAAAAACTTAAGCAATGTTGTGCGCAATTTTTATAACTTTATCTTGGTTTTTCGCTTATTATAACGCGCATCTATTGGCCTAGTGAAAGAAGGGCAAGTCCATGTTGTTGTTGGTCATTTACTTAATCGCGATTACCGCAGAAGCGATGACAGGCGCATTGTCTGCAGGGCGTCGCAGCATGGACTGGTTTGGTGTCACCTTAATTGCCTGTGTCACCGCATTGGGCGGTGGTTCGGTGCGAGATGTATTGTTGGGGCATTATCCGCTGACTTGGGTCAAACATCCTGAATATTTGGTGCTGACCTGTATTGCAGCTTTTATCACCATTTTAATTGCCAAATGGATGCGTCATTTACGTTCCATTTTCTTGGTGCTCGATGCTTTAGGCTTAATTGGCTTCACTATTATTGGTTGTCAAATTGCTTTGGAAATGGGGCATGGCTTTGTGGTGTCTGCCGTTGCAGGCGTCTTAACAGGTGTGTCAGGTGGGATTCTGCGTGATATTCTGTGTAACGATGTGCCTTTAGTGTTCCGCCGTGAGCTATATGCCAGTATTTCTTTTGTGTCCGTGATTTGCTATTGGTTGTGTATCGAAATCGGTTTGTCGCTTGAATTGACCGTGATCTCAACACTTGTTTTTGGTTTTACTTTGCGTTTGATTGCGATTTATTTTGGCTTAGAAATGCCTAAATTTATTTATCAGGACGATGATGAACATTCAGCATCCTCTAAAGATGAAACCTAATTGGTTATAAGAATTGTATTGAATATCTAAATAGAAGCGAACCGATCACCAGATCGGTTTTTTAATGCTATCCACATCCTGTCAATTCATAGTATAAAAATACAACAGCAGTTGTGTTTTAGCCCATATCCTTTTAGCCAACTTAAAGAGTGTGTTATGGATTTAGTTTCGCGTGTGCAACGTCTACCCATTGGAAAATTCCACTATAGCCTACTGGTGGTGATTGGTCTGGGCTGGATGTTTGATGCCATGGATACAGGACTGATCTCCTTTATTTTGGCAAAAATGGCAGAAGACTGGAGCATGACCCCTGCCGAAAAAGGCATGGTGGTGTCGATTGGTTTTGTCGGAATGGCCATTGGGGCAGTCTTTTCAGGTGGTCTGGCCGATAAAATTGGACGTAAAACTGTATTTGCCACCACCTTGGTGATTTACAGTCTAGCTACTGCCGCTTGTGCCTTTGCACCGAATTTAACTTGGTTACTGGTCTTTCGCTTTATTGTCGGTTTAGGTTTGGGCGGGCAGCTTCCCGTAGCGGTGACGTTGGTCAGTGAATACATTCCTGCGCATGTGCGTGGGCGTTTTATTGTATTGCTGGAAAGTTTTTGGGGCTTGGGGTGGTTATGTGCGGCATTGGTTTCTTATTTTGTGATTCCAAAATTTGATTGGCATACAGCATTTTTAATCGGTGGTTTGCCTGCCTTATATGCCTTGGTTATCTGGAAAAAAGTCCCTGAATCTATCCCTTATCTGATCAATCGTGGTCGTATTGCCGAAGCACATGCACTGGTACAAAAGTTTGAGCGTCAATGTGGGGTAGAAGTCATTGAACAGATTGAAGTTCAGCCTGTTGCCGCTAAACAGCATATCTCTTTTACCCAACTGTGGTCGGGGCCATTTGCACGCCGTAGTTTAATGCTGTGGCTGATTTGGTTTGGCATTGTCTATTCCTATTATGGCATTTTCACTTGGTTGCCTAGTCTGTTGGTGCAGCAAGGCTACAGCATCGTACAGTCATTTGAATATGTGTTGGGCATGATTTTGGCGCAATTACCCGGTTATATTGCAGCTGCTTGGCTGGTCGAAAAATTAGGGCGCAAAGCCACACTAGCTGGTTTTATTGGCATGTGTGCCGTATCGGCTTATTTCTTTGGTCAGGCCGACAGTGTAGCGATGATCATGTTCTGGGGTTGTTTGATGTCGTTCTTCAACTTGGGCGCATGGGGTGTGCTATACACTTATACTCCTGAACAATATCCAACCAATATTCGTGCTTTTGGTTCAGGTTGGGCCTCGGCGATTGGGCGTATGGGCGGTATTATCGCCCCAATGGTGGTCACACACATGATGGTCATGCAAAATGGCTTTAGTTATGTCTTTATGATGTTTACAGCGGTTTTATTGGCCGTTGCTTTGGTGATTGTGGTGTTGGGTGAAGAAACCAAAGGCAGAACTTTAGAGTCGATAGGTTTGTAAAATAACCACCAGCCATCGTATATTTTGCATTGCTGTTTTTTATAAAATGAATATTTTTACGGCATAAGACACAAATTGTCGCAGAGCATCCTTACTAGCCCTTGTGCAGGATGCTGCTGCGGCATAGCATAAGCCGATTGATACAAAAACAAATGATTTAGGACGACAGGTTTTATGACAAGCCTTGCGCATCATGCAACAGAAAACCGTTCCGTAGCAGAATTTACTGAACGTGCATACCTTAACTATGCCATGTACGTGATTATGGATCGTGCATTACCCCATATCAGCGATGGTTTGAAACCTGTACAACGCCGTATTGTGTACGCCATGAGTGAGCTTGGACTCAAGCACAGCGGCAAACCGAAAAAATCGGCCCGTACCGTAGGGGATGTATTGGGTAAATACCATCCACATGGTGATTCTGCTTGTTATGAAGCTATGGTGTTGATGGCGCAGCCGTTCAGTTATCGTTACCCATTTATTGAAGGGCAGGGCAACTGGGGGTCACCCGATGATCCTAAATCCTTTGCCGCCATGCGTTATACCGAAGCCAAACTATCGCAATATAGTGAAGTACTTTTGGCGGAATTGGGGCAAGGTACTTGTGATTGGCAAGATAACTTTGATGGCTCATTAAAAGAACCTGTCAATTTGCCTGCGCGTGTACCGAATATTTTGCTTAACGGCACCACAGGTATTGCCGTGGGAATGGCGACCGATATTCCACCGCATAACTTGCGTGAAGTGGTGAAAGGCACAATTGCCCTGATTCGTAACCCAAATTTAACCGACGAAAAAGTTGCAGAATATATTCCTGCACCAGATTTACCGACTAAAGCTGAAATTATTACCCCACCTGAAGAATTGCTGAAAATGCAAAGTACAGGTCGTGGTAGTTACCGTATGCGTGCGGTGTACAGCATCGAAAAAAATGAAATCGTGATTACCGAATTGCCGTATCAGGTTTCGGGTTCAAAAATCATTACCCAAATTGCCGATCAAATGCAGGCGAAAAAACTGCCGTTGGTGAGCGATGTGCGTGATGAATCTGACCATCAAAACCCAACCCGTTTGGTGATTGTACTCCGTTCTAACCGTATTGATGCCGAAGCGGTGATGAGTCACTTGTTTGCCACGACCGATTTAGAATCGAGCTATCGTGTCAATATGAACATGATTGGCGCAGATGGTCGTCCGCAGGTGAAATCGATTCGTCGTATTTTGCTGGAATGGATTGAGATTCGTAAAAATACCGTCACACGTCGTTTGCAATATCATCTTAATAAAATCGAAAAGCGACTGCACATTTTGGCAGGTTTGCTGATTGCCTATTTAGATATTGATACCGTGATTCGGATTATTCGTGAAGAAGATCATCCTAAAGCCGAGTTGATGGCGCATTTTGGTATTGATGAAATTCAGGCCGAAGCCATTTTGGAGTTAAAGCTACGCCATTTAGCCAAGCTTGAAGAAATGGAAATTCGCCGTGAACAAGAAGAATTAGAAGCACGCGCTGCCATTATTCGTGAACAATTGGCGAATCCTGAATCATTGAAAAACTTAATTATCAGTGAGTTGAAAGAAGACGCGAAAAAATTTGGTGATGATCGTCGTTCACCAATTGTATTGCGTGCCGAAGCGACTGCGATTAATGAACAAGATATGCTACCTGCCGACCCTGTAACGGTGGTGTTGTCTGAAGCAGGCTGGATTCGTTGTGCCAAAGGGCATGAGGTCGATGCGGAAAATCTAAACTTCCGTGCAGGTGATCAATATCTCAGTCATGCGCAAGGCAAGTCTAATCAGCGCGTTTATATTTTAGATGATACGGGACGCAGTTATGCGTTGCCAATTAATAGCTTGCCTTCGGCACGTGGCTTGGGAGAACCATTAAGTTCAAAACTTGCCCCTGCCAGTGGCGTTGGCTTTAAACAATTGCTGATTGCCGATGATGAAGCTGAAATTTTAGCAGCCAGCAGTAAAGGTTACGGCTTTAAAACACAGGCCAAACAGCTAGATACCAATGCCAAAGCAGGTAAAGCATTCCTGTCTTTGCCCGAACAATCGACAGTGATGAACTTGCAAATGATTGAACACGCGAGTCATGTTGCACTGCTCAGTTCAGCAGGGCGTTTACTGGTGATTGAGCTGTCAGAATTGCCAATTTTGAATAAAGGTAAAGGTAATAAATTGATACAACTTGAGGAAAAAGATCAGTTGGTGTCTATGTTACCTTTAAGTTTAGATGAAGCAATTCAAGTATTTGCAGGACAGCAACAACTCAAACTCAAAGGTGACGATTTGCTGAAGTATGTGGCGAAGCGCGGCACGAAAGGTCAGCTCTTACCACGCGGTTACCAAAAAGCAAATAAACTGTTAATTCAAAGATAATACTAGCGTTTTTTAAGCAAAATACGTTATATATGGTTTGTATTCGTGAAAATGGATGCAATACGGGACATAAACAAGCAAACAACGACGTCCTGTATTGAGAAAAACAGTTTAAAACTAAGGATTATTGATTGGAGAAATTGGCATTATGGAAAAGATTTGGTTTGCTGAATACCAAAAGACAGGGATTCCAGAAACTGTAGAACTGCCTGCAGAAAATACGTCACTCGTAGACATTTTTGAACGTAATTTCCAAAAATTTGGTTCACGTGATGCCTTTATCTTTATGGATAAGGTTTTAAGCTTTAGTGAACTAGAAGAAGCTAGCCGTAAATTTGCAACTTATTTACAAAGTTTAGGTTTGGCACCAGGCTCGCGTGTTGCGGTGATGATGCCGAACGTACTTCAATATCCTGTGGTTGCACTGGGGGTGTTCCGCGCAGGTTTAGTATTGGTGAACGTGAACCCACTTTATACTTCACGTGAGTTAGAGCATCAATTAAATGACTCTGGTTCTGAAGTTTTAGTCATTATTGAAAACTTTGCATCCGTTTATCAGGCGATTATTGGTAAAACTCCTGTGAAGCACGTGGTTGTTGCTTCTGTGGGCGATATGCTAGGTGCATTAAAAGGCACGTTGGTGAATTTTGTTTTACGTTCAGTGCGTAAGCAAATTCCTGCATGGAACATTCCGGGTCACGTTAAATTTAACGCAGCAATGTCTAAAGTAAGCCCAAGCAACTACAAACGCCCAAGCTTAACTTTAAGTGATACGGCTGTGTTGCAATACACGGGTGGTACAACAGGTGTATCTAAGGGTGCAGAATTAACACACCGCAACCTTGTGGCAAACATGCTGCAATGTGATGGTATTTTCCAGAGTAAATTCGGTGCACAAGATGGTCAGCCAGATGACCGTATTTTCTGTGCATTGCCGCTGTATCACATCTTTGCATTCATGGTGTGTGCGCTTTACGGCATGTACAAAGGTCAGGCAAACGTCTTAATTCCAAACCCGCGTGACTTACCTGCGGTAATGAAAGAATTGCGTAAATATCAGCCGACATTCTTCCCTGCAGTAAACACGTTATTCAATGCGTTAGTGAACAATGAAGAGTTTAAACAGCTCGATCACAGCAAATTGAAGATGGCGATGGGCGGTGGTATGGCAGTATTGCCATCAACAGCTGAAGCGTGGAAAAAAGTCACAGGTACCAACATTATTGAAGGTTATGGTTTATCTGAAACTTCTCCTGTTGCGACTGCAAACCCACCTGCATCTGAAGAATTTAGTGGCACAATCGGTATTCCATTACCATTAACTGAAGTGGCTATTTTGGATGATGATGGCAATGAAGTTCCACTGGGTGAGCAAGGTGAAATTTCAATCCGTGGTCCACAAGTCATGAAAGGCTATTGGAACCGTCCAGATGAAACCGATAAAGTGATGATTAATGGTTTCTTCCGTACAGGTGACATTGGTGTTATGGATTCACGGGGCTATGTGAAAATTGTAGACCGTAAAAAAGACATGATTTTGGTATCAGGCTTTAACGTTTATCCATCTGAAATTGAAGAAGTGATTGCGAAGCATCCGAAAGTATTGGAAGTGGCTGCAATTGGTGTACCAGATGAAAAATCAGGTGAAGTGCCAAAACTGTTTGTAGTGAAAAAAGATCCATCATTGACCACAGAAGAAGTATTAGCATTCGCTAAAGAGAACTTAACTGGCTATAAACGCCCACGTTATGTAGAGTTTATGGATGAATTGCCAAAATCGAACGTGGGTAAAATCTTACGTAAAGATTTGCGTAAAACTGCATAATTCATTCAGCATATTCTAAAAAATGCCCCTGAACATTCAGGGGCATTTTTTTATGGTTCTTTTTTAGAAAACCAATCGTTATATCTTAGAACAAAACAGCATTATTCTTTCATGAGCCAGCGGTCAAAATAACGACGGCCAACACCAACAATGCCTAAGAAAATAAACATAGCGCCAAACTGTCGGCTAAACCCAGACTGATTGAAACTGCCATAACTTAAAATATTATCAATCAGGCAATACACCACAATCACAATCAGCCAGTGCCACAGCGGTAAACGCTTAATACCCACAGCATAAAACGCAACCCACAATACGATAAACGTAAAAATGGTGGACCATACGTTCATGTTGGCGCAAATCACCATCAATAAAAATGCCACAATAGGCAACACAATTTTTAAAACACGATCCACTCGCAGTTGATGTTGGCGCTGCTTTTCAAGTACATCTAACATTTCCTTTTGATCTGGGCTGACCATAATGGATCCTTTATACAATTGCTTAAAACATGCTATTTAACAAAATTTATTCAAGAAATGCCATGTTATGATAAGTTCTCAATACAGTTTATGAGAAAAAATTGATGCAAAGCATAAGTGGAATTGTTTATCTAATTATAATTGCTTGCTTATTGCCGTATGTCTTTGCTGTTGTCGCAAAAATGGCAGGCGGCTTTAAACGTGAAGATAACCAAAATCCACGTGAATTTTTAGCCAAAACTACAGGTTTGGCTGCACGTGCCAATGCCGTACAACAAAATAGTTTTGAAAGTTTGCCTTTGTTCATTGCTGCAGTGCTCATGGCGGAATATATGGTCATCCCACAAGTGGTGGTGATGATGTTTGGTATTGCTTATATTGTGCTACGCATTATTTATGGAATTTGTTATTTAGCCAATTGGGCGACGTTGCGTTCAATTGTTTGGATGCTGTCTTTACTTTGCCCAATTTGTATTTTGCTGATGGTGATTAAACTGACCTGATCAAGTCATGTCTGAAAATATGTATTTTTGCCTTGCAGATGTATAATCGCGCAGTAATTCAGGACAGAAAACCGTTATAATTGACGCGGTTTTAAAAAGATTTAACTTGTTTAAGAGTGATGCTATGAGCTACAGCAATATCCCTGCGGGTAAAGATGCACCAAATGACATCTATGTGATCATTGAAATTCCTGCCAATGCAGCGCCAATCAAATACGAAATTGACAAAGATTCTGATGCATTATTTGTAGACCGTTTCATGGGTACAGCAATGTTCTACCCAGCGAACTACGGTTATGTGCCAAATACACTTTCATTGGATGGTGATCCGCTAGACGTATTGGTTGTGACTCCACACCCAGTAGAGCCAGGTTCTGTGATTCGTTGTCGCCCAGTGGGTAAATTGAACATGGAAGATGACGGTGGTATTGATGCGAAATTGGTTGCCGTTCCGCACGAAAAATTAACCCCAATTTATAAAGATGTTCAAGAATATACGGATCTTCCGCCATTATTGATCAGCCAAATTGAACACTTCTTCCAGCACTATAAAGACTTAGAGCCAGGCAAATGGGTGAAGTTAAGTGGTTGGGAAGGTGCTGATGTTGCGAAACAAGAAGTATTGAACTCAATTGAAGGCTACAAAGCTGCAAATCCATAATTTGCGCGCAGTCTATTTAGCTTTCACATGAAAGCTAAAATATAAAAAACCTGCACAGAATATGTGCAGGTTTTTTATTGGGTTGGCTATTCCGAGAAATTAGAATAATTTCACAGGAATATCTAACCAGATACGCCATTCATTAGTTGAGCCAATACCTTCGCTGTTATTCACTTTTTGGTTATTGTAGCTACTACTTGAACGCAAGTAAGAGTAGCGTAAGCGTAAGCTCGCATCTTTAAATGCACCAGATTGAACCGTGTATTTCACTTGGTTGAAAAATTCATGTTCTTCAGCTTGATCAATAATTTCAGTTCGATTGTTGCGATCCGCAACATCAATATCCCAACCGTAAACAAATGCACTTGTCCAGTTCAAGCCAGGTAAACCGTGGTTTTTAAAGTTGTAGTTATATTGCAAGCCAACTGATTTTTCATCATTGCCGTTGAAATCAGATAAGTATGAATTTGGTACATAAATACTTTGTAGACCATCTGCATTGTATGCATAGTCGTAACCTGTATTGCCAGCATTATCTTGATAAGCCAGCATTACATTGTGAGCATCTTTATTATAGGTTGCCGAAACTCCCCAAATAGTGTTTTCACGGTCTGCAAGGTTATCTGTAGTATGTGAACCTGTGGCTGCACCAGCTTCCCACTGTGTGTTATAAGCCACAGCATCTAAGGTTACATTTGCATCGTTAGGTACAGCAAAGTTGTAATTTGTATTGGCATAGTGGCGTTCTAATTTATCTTTAACATCTACCCCATAATAAGAGGCATTAACTTGGTCGTTAAATTTGTATTTTGCACCCCAGAAAATAGCACTATCCAAACCTTGTTGGTCTGAGCTGATGTCATTTGACCATTGGTTTTTAGTAAATTTACCACCAATTAACGTCAAGTCTTTAATTTCGTTACTTTCAATATAAAGACCAGTGTAGTATTCAGGTGTTAAGCGTGCTGTATTGCTTGCAATTACTGGTATTTCAGATACTTGCGTACCATATTTAGCTGTTGTATTTGATACGCGTGCTTTTACATAAGCACCACCACGTGCCCAGTGGTCATAAGCAGAACCATCGTTGTGGACTGGAATCATTTGGTTGCCAGTATTTTTGTTTTCACCTAGTTTGAATGAAGCATCACCAATGATACCTGCACCAAAACCAACAATACCTTTAGTAAAGCCAGAATCTAGATTGATAATTGCTGTTTGAGCTGCAGAGCTTGTGTCGTTTGTTAGTCCATCTTTTTTATCACGAGTTAAATAACCTGTACGGAATAAAACCGAACCGTTTGCGTCTTCTACAAAGCCTTTAGATTCACTTTGTTCGCTAGCAAATGCAGTTGAAACAAGCGCTGCGTTGATCAGCAACGCAAGTGTTAATTTTTTAGATTGCAGCATTGGGAGATGGCCTCATGCAGTAAATGTGTAGTTGAAACGTAGGCGAATTGTATCGCTATTTATGCGCGAAAATATCACTTTTAAAGCACTTATGACACTAAAGTTAAGCATTTTTTCGATAAACTGTGGGGTCATTAAAAATATCGACTTTTCAAAAGTTGAATAAATATTTTATTTTTTAGTAAAAACATAAACATATTTAAAACTTACTGAGTCACTGAAACATAGCCAAATACAGCGCATCTGCAACTTGTACATTAAAAATACAGTTTTTTCAATTTTTCAACAGCTTGGTGTGTGATCAAAGCGCATAAGGCACAGCATAAATTTTAAAATAGGGTGAAGTTTTTCCTGTTAAATGGTTATCTATGAAGTCGAATTTTGGGCAAGAGATAAGTGGGGAAATAAATTTATGAATCTTTATTTGAATTAAGAGTATAAAAATTACATTTTATTTAAGCTTTGAGTAATAGCTTTTGGCTATTACGGATTTCATGTGAAACATTGGTGTTTAGTTTTGGCATTACGATGAAAACAGAACTGTTTAAGCAGATATTTTATACATAACTTTTATATGGTCGTTGGCTTGCGAAAATTAAAATTGATCTATCGTTTTGGTCATTGAATTATTTTTGATGTGAAGATTGAAGTGTCGCGTCGTATATTGATGTCAAATTTTGGTGCAGAAATCTAGTGCAGTTTAGGACAGGATTTCTGTCTGTTCACTGAGTTTTGATAGTTGATGGCGTAAGGATGAACAGAGGATAGGCATGACTTTCTATTTTTTGATCAGGATAGGCTTGTGATTCTTGACTGCACTTTTTTAGGTATGTGATTTAGCTTTATTGCTATGCAAGGATGCAAAAAATAATCATAGCACTGTGTAAATTCATGTTTAAAGTGCAGTGGTTATAAGACGAGTATTGATGCAAATCAAAATTCATTCCAATCAAAACAAAAAACACACTAAAAATAATTGATGTATAACAATAGTTTAAATTTATATCTATTGCTTTTAAACGTAAAATTGCTGTTCTGAATTTCATCGTTGGCATAGAGTTTGCAATTCCTTCATTGAGTCAAAAAAAATAGACAAATGCATCTCATCCGATGCAGGGGGAATCTAAAATGAAATTCGTACTTCAAACACTTTCTTTGGCGATGTTCGCAGCCACATCAAGTCTCAGCTTTGCTGCAGAAAATGCGACAGGCATGTCGTTTAGCGGGACAGCAGCCTTAACCAGTGATTATCGCTATCGTGGTTTAACTCAAACCTTTAATGATCCCGCAGTGCAAGCAGGTTTTGCTCTCAGCCATGATTCTGGCGTGTATGCAGGCGTGTGGGGTTCCAATGTCGATTTTGGTGGTACGGCACATTTAGAGCTTGACCCTTATATGGGCTATACCACAAGCCTAGATTATTTTGCCAGCAAACCCATTTTGGATGTGGGTTTTTGGTATTACGCCTACCCAAGTGAGAGCGATTTAAACTGGCTCGAAGCTTATGCAAAATTAGGTTTTAGTGATGTTTTGTTTAAAGATGCCAGCTTATTAACAGCCATTAACTACAGTAATGATTTCTTAGGTGGTGACACCGATGCTTGGTATTTCAATGCCACTTATACCGCACCCATTGGAAGTACCGGCTTTTCTGGGGTTGCTGGATTAGGTTACACCCAAGCAGATGACTTTGATTTTGGCGGTGGAAAAGACAGTTATGTGGATTGGAAAGTCGGTGTAAGCTATAACTTTGCTTCAGTTGAAGGTTTATCTGCTGAATTGGCTGCTGTAGGAACTGATATTGATACCGATGGTTTTTCGCATGCGGCAAAGCGTGGCGTTGAAACAGGAGCTGTATTTACTTTAACTAAAGCCTTCTAAAGATACGGCTACGACGATAAATAAAAGCTCCAGTTAGGAGTGAAACTTAAAACAATAAAAACAACTAGCCCATTGTACAGGCATGGCAATGGGCAATTTTTCATCTCTAAGATTTTTAATCAGATTCTTATTTAGACTTTCAATCAGGCTTCATGGGCACGATAAGACAGTGCTTCACTCAAATGTGGACTTTGAATCTGTTCACTTTGGGCTAAATCTGCAATGGTGCGTGCCACTCGTAACACCCGATGATACGCACGTGCCGATAAGTTCAAACGCTGCTGCGCAATGGCTAAAATATTTTGCGCAGTATCATCTAAATGTGCAAATTGCTCTAATTGTTTGGGACTGAGCGCCATGTTTAAACACTCTTGGCGTTGCAATTGTCGTGTATATGCTTGAATGACACGGCTTCGCACGGTTTCAGAATTTTCCACTGGTCGGGTGTCCTGTAATTCATGTGCTTGCAGAGGTGGTACATCAATGTGTAAGTCGATACGATCCAATAACGGCCCTGAAATACGGTTTTGATAGCGTTTAATACTTTCTGCAGAACATTGGCAGCGCACATCCTGATTAAAAGCATAACCACAAGGACAGGGATTCATGGCGGCAATTAGTTGAAAGTTGGCTGGAAAGGTAATTTGCCGAGAAGCGCGGGAGATCACAATTTCTTTGGACTCTAAAGGTTGGCGCAGCACTTCTAACACTTTTTTATCAAATTCAGGTAATTCATCTAAAAATAAAACGCCTAAATGCGCCAAGGTAATTTCACCGGGTTTGGGATATGAGCCTCCACCGACCAAGGCTACAGCAGAAGCGGTATGATGTGGGGCGCGAAAAGGACGCTGTCCAAACGTATGCGGGCTATTGGCCACTGAATAGATACTGGCAACCTCTAAATTTTCCTGCATATTCAATGGCGGTAAAATACTGGAAAGTCGGGATGCCAGTAAGGTTTTACCTGTACCGGGTGGGCCTTTGAATAGCAATGAATGTCCACCAGCAGCTGCTATTTCCAAAGCACGTCGTGGGCGCAACTGTCCTTTAACATCGACTAAATCAAAGGCGGAATGTGATAACTGTGGTTGGGCAGTCGCGGTGACTTTATCTAAAGGCTGGCTTTGTGCCAAATGTTCGCAAACTTGTTTTAAATGTGTGGCGGCAAAGACTTCAAAGTCAGGCAATTGAGCAGCTTCTTGTGCATTTTGTTCAGGTAAAACCAAACAATGCTGTGCCTGTTGGCAGGCAATCGCAATACTGAGTGTGCCTGTGGTGGGGCGCAATTGACCATCTAAAGCCAATTCTCCAATAAACTCTAAACCTTCAGTGCTTTGTTCGGGCAATTGTCCCGAAGCAATTAAAATGCCTAAAGCAATGGCTAAGTCCAAACGCGAACCATCTTTGGGCAAGTCGGCAGGTGCTAAATTAATGGTCAGACGTTTGGTCGGAAATTGAAAACCACTATTAATAATGGCAGAGCGTACCCGATCTTTACTTTCACGCACGGCAGCTTCGGCTAGACCGACAATGGTTAAAGAAGGTAAACCTTGACTCAGATGGACTTCGACTTCAATTGCAGGGGCGTGCAAGCCGAGCAGCCCCCGCGTATACACTTTGGCAAAAGACATTTTTATGATGATCCGTTTTGGTGCGTTATTTTTATAATGTTTGTTTTTTGTTTTTATGCACTCAATTGGTGCTTATTTTTTGAGTTGAATTTTCTGTTCCAGTGCTTCAACCTGTTTTAACAATTCATTTAAACGTAAGTTGGCATTATTGAGCGCAGTACGTTGGCGGTCTAGCTCATCTTGCGAGACCAAATCCATTTTGGTGACCGCTTCATTGAGCAAAGCACGTAAATTATGTTCTAAATCTTTTTTAGGTTGTTCAACTTGTTCCAAAATGGCTTGTAATAAAGTTTCAATCATTGTTGTTTCCACAAAGATGGAGAAAATGGAGGCAGTGTAGCACTGGTCTTGAATAGACTATAGCATTTCAGACGAAATATGGATTTATTCGATGAGTAAAATCGTAAATCTTCTAGTAAATATGTCTATTTTTTGAAGATCAAAACCATATAAATGTATAAAATAAGGTATAAAGAAAACTCATGTCACGGTTTCTAATTTCCCCCGACCTTAGAACTTTGGCATGGAATTTGAACATAAAACCTTACTGGTGAATTAAGCCGAAGGAAAACACACATGAAGCTCGTAACTGCAATTGTAAAACCCTTTAAATTAGATGATGTGCGTGAAGCATTATCTGAAATTGGTGTTCAAGGGATCACCGTAACAGAAGTCAAAGGCTTCGGTCGCCAAAAAGGTCATACCGAACTTTATCGTGGCGCCGAGTACGTCGTTGACTTCTTACCTAAAGTTAAAATCGAAATCGCAATTAGCGATGAAATGGTCGATTCGGTGATTGAGTCAATCACTCGTGTTGCTAGTACAGGCAAGATTGGTGATGGCAAAATCTTTGTGACTAACCTCGAACAAGTCATCCGTATTCGTACAGGTGAAACGGGTGCAGATGCTGTTTAAAAGATGGCATGAAGTTTGCTGAGTACCTAATAACTCACAAAAACAAAGGTCGGGGGACACAAATGAAAAAAATGCTACTCGCGCTGAGTCTATCAGGCGCACTCCTCGGTGGTTCTGTTGCTTGGGCTGAAGAAGCCGTAACAGCCACCGCACCAACTTCAGATGTTGCAGTGCTTGAAACTGCCGAAACATCTCCTATCGAAACAACAAATGCAACAGAAGTTGCAGCTGTAGCAGAAGTCAGCACGCCCGAAGCTGCTGAACCTGAAGCTGTATTAGATACAGGCGATACCGCTTGGATTTTAGTTTCGACTGCTTTAGTTTTACTCATGACCATTCCTGGTTTGGCACTATTTTATGGCGGTATGGTACGCAAGAAAAACGTACTCAATACTATGGCTTATAGCTTTGTAGCAGCAGCCGTGGTCAGTATTGCCTGGGTCGCAGTGGGCTATAGTTTGGCTTTTGGTGAAGGTAATGCCTTTATTGGTGGTCTAGACAAAGTCATGCTGGCAGGCATTGGTACCGATGCGCTCAGTGGCAGTATTCCTGAAATTCTATTTGTGATATTTCAAATGACCTTTGCCATCATTACTGTGGCAATTATCAGTGGTTCAATTGCAGAACGAATGAAGTTTGGTGCCTTTGTTGCCTTTATCGCGATTTGGGTGGTCGTGGTCTACGCACCAATTACCCACTGGGTATGGGGTGGTGGTTGGTTAGGCAATGATGGTGCTCTCGACTTTGCTGGTGGTACTGTTGTTCATATTAACTCGGGTGTTGCAGGTTTAGTTGCTGCATACATGTTGGGCAAACGTATGGGCTTGGGCCGTGAATCTATGGCTCCGCACAACCTGACTTTGACTGTACTGGGTGCAAGTTTACTCTGGGTGGGCTGGTTTGGTTTCAACGGTGGTTCTGCTTTAGGTGCCAATGGTGCAGCGGGTTATGCCTTAGTTGTGACTCAAGTGGCAGCCGCAGCCGCAGCAATTGCATGGCTTGTAGCAGAAAAACTGGTACGTGGTAAAGGTTCTGTATTAGGTGCTGCATCGGGTGCTGTAGCAGGTTTGGTGGTGATTACTCCAGCAGCAGGTTTTGTGACTGTTGGTGGTGCATTAGCGATGGGTTTAATTGGTGGTGTGGTATGTTTCTGGGGTATTACTGCCTTAAAACGCGCCCTGAAAGCTGATGACTCTCTAGATGCCTTTGGACTACATGGTGTAGGTGGTATTGTTGGTGCAATTTTAACAGCCTTCTTTGCCAGCGAGTTTATTATGGGCGATGCTGCACCAAGCAACTTGATGAGCCAACTTTGGGTGCAAGTTGAAGGTGTGTTAGCGACCATTGCTTACTCTGCTGTACTGACTTTCATCATCTTAAAAGTAATTGATCTAACCATTGGTATTCGTGTGGCTGCAGAAGATGAGCGTATGGGACTCGACTTAAGCCAACATGGTGAACGTGTAGAATAATCTAGACAGTACATAATCAATATATTGTGTAAAACAGCCCTTCGGGGCTGTTTTTTTTCTATATGTTGCGTAAAACTCTACAAAGTTTGGAATTTTTGCTACACTGCATTTTCATTCAAATTTGTGCAATTAAACCGCTATGCATTGTCCATTTTGCAACACTGCAGACAGTAAAGTGATTGACTCACGTTTGGCGGCAGAAGGCTGCCAAATTCGCCGACGTCGTGAGTGTATTGGCTGTGGTGAACGCTTTACCACCTTTGAAAGTTATGAAGTGGTTATGCCACGGGTGATTAAATCCGATGGTAAAAGTGAGCCTTTCGATGAAGCCAAGTTACGTCGTTCGTTAATGCATGCTTTGCAAAAACGTCCCGTGACCCAAGAGCAAATTGAAACGGTACTCAGCGACATCCAATTACAAATTCGCCGTTTGGGAGAGCGTGATGTGAAATCACGTACCATTGGTGAGGTTGTTATGCAGGCTTTATTTGCATTGGATCATGTTGCTTATGTACGTTTTGCCTCGGTGTATCAAGACTTTCAGGATGTCGAAGCATTCCGTCGCCAAATTGAACAAATGCAGTCGCGTGAGCAATAAAGCGCAATGCCATCATCTATTCCACAGCAACCATCCATGATTGAACTCAATACTGACGCGCAACCCGATGATCTTTTTTGGATGCGTCGTGCCATTGAACTGGCACGTTTGGGGCAATACAGCACTAAGCCAAATCCGAACGTGGGCTGCGTTATTGTTAAAGATGCCCAATTATTGGGCGAAGGTTTCCATCCTCGTGCAGGACAGCCACATGCCGAAGTCTTTGCTTTGCGTCAGGCCGCTGAACAAGCGCAGGGTGCAACTGCTTATGTGACTTTGGAACCTTGTGCACACTATGGGCGCACACCACCATGTGCCAAAGCCTTGGTCGATGCAGGCGTGGCTAAAGTGGTTGTGGCTTGTCCAGACCCGAATCCATTGGTGGCAGGTAAAGGCGTTCAGATTTTACAGGATGCAGGTATTCAGGTTAGCGTGGGCGTGGCAGAAGCTGAAGCAGCGCAGTTAAATGCAGGCTTTTTAAAAGCCATGGCTACAGGCATGCCTTATGTGCGTTTAAAAATTGCTTCTAGTTTGGATGGTCGTACGGCAATGGCTTCGGGTGAATCCAAATGGATCACAGGCACGGCTGCACGTGCCGATGTGCAGCATTGGCGGGCAATTTCTGCTGCAGTATTAACGGGGATCGACACGTTACTGGCCGATGACTGTCTGCTTAATGTACGCCACTTAGAGGGTGTAGATGACATCCACAGCGTAGTACAACCCAAACGGATTATTTTAGATCGCCAAGGTCGTTTGCCTTTGAGCGCACAAATTTTGCAGCAGCCTGAAACGGTGATGGTGATGGGACCGTATCGTGCAGAGTTGGCTGCTTTGGGCGTGTTACAATTGGAACCGCAACCTTTAGCCACCTTACTTGCCCAATTGGTACAGCAACATCAAATTTATGATGTGTTGGTTGAAGCGGGTGCAACCTTATCGACCGCTTTCTTACAGGAAGGTTGGGTTGATGAAGTGATCAGCTATGTGGCACCTACATTGTTAGGGCGCTCGGCTCGTGCCATGTTTAATGCAGAATTTGAACAGATGGCAGAGCAACTTCGATTTAAACTTTGCGATGTCACTCAATTGGGTGATGACGTGCGCCTTAGGTTAATTCCTTCTCAAGAGACACTATGAGTTCAGAGTCAACGGTTTATCACAAACGCCGTCATGCGGCACGCACCACTGATGAATACTTATTCCATCAGTTAGTGCCTTATTTGGGCAATAAACGCCGTTTACTGCATCTGATTTTAGAAGCACTTGAACAGACAGGAACGCTACATCCTAAAAATGGTCGTGCACCAATTTTTGCCGATTTTTTTGCAGGTTCAGGAGTGGTATCACGTTTGGCGCGTCAAAATGGTTATCGGGTGATTGCCAATGACTGGGAACCGTACAGCCATGCCTTAAACCATGCGATTTTGGCCTGCACTGAAGCACCTGCGTTTAAAGAATTAGGCGGCTATCAAAAAGCCATTGATTATTTGAACCGTTTGCCTGAAGTCAAAGGCTGGGTGACGCATAATTTGTGTCCGCGCAATGACGAAATTTATGACCCAAGTCGTGACCGTTTATTCTTTAAACGTCGTAACGGTATGCGCATAGATGCGATTCGTCAGCAAATTGCTACGTGGCAAGCGCAGGGTGCCATTGATGATGTTGAGATGTCGGCATTGTTGGCGCCGTTGTTGTACTCTGCCAGTTTTGTCAGTAATACCAGTGGGGTGTTTAAAAGCTTCCACCACGGCTGGGGTGGCAAAACTCAAACTGCACTCGAACGAATAGAATCATTATTGTGGCTCACGCCAAGTCGTTTTTGTGACATTGGTGAACCAAATAAACCTGCTGCAGAAATGTGGTGTGTCGATGCACAGCATCTTGCCAATCAAATGAGTGGTTTTGAGGTGGATGTGGCTTATTTAGACCCACCGTATAATCAACATGCTTATAGCAGTAACTATCATGTCTTAAATGCCTTAACCTTGTGGGATCAGGTCGATTTACCAACCCCAGACACCAAAGGCTTTAAAAGTGGTATTGACCGTGCATGGCGCAAAGAACGTCCAAGTCCATACAACTCATCTAAGTACGCCAAAGAGGCGTATGAAACCTTATTGGACACCATTAATGCACGTTTTATTCTGACCAGTTATTCTACCGATGGTAATATTAGTGCCACAGACTTGTTGCAAGCCAATTTAAAACGCGGTCGAGTGACGTTATTGACGCAAGATGTTCCGCGTTATCGCGTGAGTAAACAGCGTCAGTCCGAGCGTGCGCGCGTGCTGGAATTTATTGTGATTACCGATACGCATGCCAAGTCAGGCCCACCTATTCGCCAGTTGTTAGGGCAACTTTACCATTTTGCAGAATTGGGTGGTGTAGATACCTCAGGTGTGAGTACCCAATTGGCGTTGTGGTAAATCCACAAATCCTCAGTGAATGAGAGAAAAGATTATGTTTACAGGCATTATTGAAAGTTTAGGTAAAGTAGAAAGCCTGCAAAGTGTGGGCGGTGATGTACGTTTGCGTATTCAGACCGATTTGGATATGTCGGATGTGCATTTGGGGGATTCAATTGCCACCAATGGTATTTGCCTGACTGTGATCGAGTGGGGCGACAATTGGTATGCCGCAGATGTGTCCCGTGAAAGTTTGAACCGTACCACTTTAGGCACATGGAAAGTGGGTCAGCCTGTCAATGTCGAAAAAGCCATGTTGCCGACCACACGTTTTGGTGGACATATCGTAAGTGGCCATGTTGATGCAGTCGGTGAAATTACGCTGGTACGTGAAGATGCACGTTCAATTTACTATGAAGTGACTGCACCTGCAGAAATTGCCAAATATTTGGCAGAAAAAGGTTCGGTGACCGTCGATGGCATCAGCCTGACCATTAACCATTTACGCGGCAGTGTTATCAGTCTGAATTTAATTCCACACACGGCAGAGCGTACCAATATTGGCACATGGAAAGTTGGCAGCAAGGTCAATTTAGAAGTGGATGTCTTGGCGCGTTATATTGAGCGTTTGCTCTTGGGTGATAAAGCTGCAGAAACTACGCAGCAATCTAAAATTAGCATGGAATTCTTGGCTGAAAATGGCTTTTTAAAATAAGCACAGAGCCGAATGAAATTTAAACAGTCTGATTGAAAAATTAGACTGTTTTTTTGTTTTTAGGGATAATTAAAAAGATAAAGATGTTTTTTTCATCATAAACACCCCTTTGGTTTAATGTAGATGATTGATTTTTTAATGAATTTGGAACACTGGCTGCCATTATTACTCGATAATTATGGTCTGTGGATCTATGCCATTTTGTTTCTGATTATTTTTGCAGAAACAGGTTCTGTGTTCATGTTCTTTTTACCAGGCGATAGTTTGCTGATCGCAATTGGTGCCTTGTGTTCCACCACCGATGTGGTGCATTTGCACTATATGGGGATTTTACTTTTTGTCGCTGCGGTCTTGGGATATAGCGTCAACTATTACACTGGACGAATTCTAGGGGTGAAGTATTTTCATCAACATTCACGTTATTTCAAACCTGAATATATTGTCAAAACCAACCATTATTTTATGAAACATGGTGGCAAAACTATTTTAATGGCGCGTTTTATACCGTTTGTTCGTTCATTTGCACCATTTGCTGCAGGGTCAGGGCACATGCCTTTGGCGACCTTTAGTTTTTATAATGTGGTGGGTGCTGCCGTATGGATTTTTTCTTTAATGGCAATAGGTTATGGCTTGGGTAATATTTTGTCTTGGTTGGGTGATTGGATTTAAATTCCTCATTTTTCTATTTTCTTCTTCTAAATCCACCGCGATAACTAAAAAAGTGGATTGATGGCCACAAAAAAAGCCCACCGTGTGGACTTTTGATATTGTTCAGTTTTAGTGTTTGGTGACAATTAATTCTGTGCCACCCAAGCGCGGGCTAAAAGTATCGTTACTTTGAATTGAAAACTCACCCTTTTCCGCTTCTTTAGACAAGTACATGCTTAATGATTGGAAATCTGCACGACTGATCCATAAATCCTGAGCACGAATACTCCACTGTTCGCCCGCATTAAGATGGTCGATTTTGCCTGAAATTTTCGTCAAGATATCCATTTGAAACCCATGATTACAAAAGTCATTTAAAGGAGATAAAAGTTGAGAATTCAACTTTTTCTGGATGATTATCATGTGACAAAATTATTTCATTTTGATGACATTGGGTTTAAGACTTTGGGCTAATTGGGGATAAAAAGTAAAATTATTCTTTAGAAAAATTTGAATTTTTTAAGATATAGTCAATTTCTTCTTGGGCTGCAGCATGTAGTCGCGCACGAAAGATCGTTACCGCCTGCTCAATTTGAGTTTCGGCTTCTAGCTCTAAACGCAAACGTACACTTTCAAGTTCAGAAACAATTTGATCATCACTTACCGCAGTTGCGGCTTGATTAAAAGTCACTGCAGGTAATTCAGGATTTTGCTCATAACGTGCAGTATAGTTTGAAATTTCCTGATCCAGACTTTGACGCATCAACTCAAGTGCTTGAGTTTGTTCTGCAAAGCGTTGCGCTTCATCTTGCTGTAGCTGTGCAGCATAAGCGGCTTGTTCTGCACGTTGCTGTTCTAATTTGAGTTCGAGTGCCAATTGGCGACGTTGCCGTGCTTCTTCAATCAAACGTGCTTTCAGGTCAGCATAGGCTTGTTCAATTTTTTCCTGTGATTGTTGCTGAGCGCGCTGATCTTCTGCAATCCAGTTGTGTAATTGCGTTTCAGGTTGCAAGACCTCACAAATTCGATGCAGATCATCCATAAATGTCTGGCGCACAGCCTGAGGCGCGGTTAACCAGCGCTGTTTAAAATCTGAGCCGACATTTAAAGTCACCGCATCTCTCCTTATTTTGAGCAGTATTTTTAAAAAAACGTTTTAAAATTAAAGCTTAAACGTCTGTGGTTCTATGCCCAAACGTCGATATTGTTTAAACTTTTCACGTCCAAGCACTTTAGCTGCTTCGTGATTTTCAATAATCTCAATAATGTGACTAAATTTTGCATAGGCTTCAAGTGCTTGACTGTTAAAATTAAACACAATCCAGTCCGATTGCTGCGGTAATTCGGCAGAAATACATACGCTGGCCTGTGTTTGGTTAATGCCATGTGGAATAAAGCTGCTGGCATCAAAACTCCACAGACGCTCATCTAATATTTGCTGTAACTCTGGATCAGGGCAATGCAGCCAAATGCGTGCCTGCTGCCGCAAAATTTTGCGGCATAAACGGCAAGTGCTTTCCACTTGCCGTTCAGGACTTTTTTCAAACAAATAAAAGCTAACTTTAGCCATTATTGCTTGCACGTTGTGCGAGGAACTGCATCAATAACGGTACAGGACGACCTGTTGCGCCTTTATTGCTGCCTGAATTCCATGCAGTGCCTGCAATGTCTAGATGCGCCCAGCGATAGTCACGGGTAAAGCGTTGCAAGAAGCATGCTGCAGTAACTGAACCTGCTTTAGGCCCACCAATATTGCCAATATCGGCAAATGGTGAATCCAGTTGTTCTTGGTAATCGTCAATCACGGGCATACGCCATACACGGTCAAATGCAGTGTGTCCCGCAGCATCCAATTCCGCCGCAAGTTCATCATCTGGGGTAAACATGCCTGTCAGTACCGAACCGAGTGCAACCACGCAAGCGCCTGTTAAAGTCGCAATATCAATCACCAAAGCAGGGTTGAAGCGTTTCACATAGGTTAGGGTATCGCACAGCACCAAACGACCTTCGGCATCGGTATTTAAAATTTCGATGGTTTGGCCGCTCATACTGGTCACAATATCACCCGGGCGAGTGGCTTTGCCTGACGGCATATTTTCTGCAGCGGCAATCGTGCCGACCACATGGATAGGTAAACGTGCTTCACATAGCGCGCGCATGGTGCCTAAAACTGAAGCAGAACCACACATATCAAATTTCATTTCATCCATCCCTAAGCCGGGTTTGAGTGAAATGCCGCCTGTATCAAAGGTGATGCCTTTACCGACCAATACCACAGGTGCTTCATCACGCTGTGCTTGATATTCGAGGCTAATAATGCGCCCTGGACGATCTGAACCTTGACTGACTGCAAGGAAAGCGCCCATACCTAATTCTGCCATTTCTGCTTCATCTAAAATGGTGACTTTGAGTAGGTCTGGATATTCTGCCGCAAGTGCTTGAGCTTGTTCTGCCAAATATTCAGGGAAACAAATGTTGCCCGGACGGTTGCCCAAGTCACGTGCCATGTTTTGACCCGATTGCATGGCTTCAATCAATTGAAGTTGATCTGCGCTGAGTGGGCTGTTATTGGCAATGAAATGGATTTGTTCAAGCTGAAATTCATTCTTTTTGCTTTTGTATTCATCAAAAGCATAGGCTGCTTGGGTCAGGCTGAGTGCAAATACATAATGCAGCTCGCTAGGCAGGGCAGACAAGTCAATGCTGATCTGTTTAAATTTTTTTTGTGAAGATTTGATAATGCTTTGTGCAATTTTTGCCAGCTTTGCGGCTGGTAATTCTTCGGTTTTACCCAAACCGATCAGGTTGCTATTGGCGCATTCAACAACGCTAGCCACCAAACTTAAACTTTCATTAAAGCCTGCTTTAAATTGTGTCGCTTGAATAATGCTGTCTAAATCCTTGATTTGATAAGCAGCAGTTGCCTGTGGCACCTGTTCTGCAGCCACTAAAATTGACAAAGATTCACTCGCGCTGTGTTCTTGGAATGAGGGACTTAAGCTAAATTTAATCACTGGATTTTATGCCTATCTAAATGTACAAACTATGCAACCATTGAAACATTTTTATGCGTCGAGTTTCAATGTATAACAAGGCGATAGGTTTTATATTTTCAACATTCAGGTAAACTAACGCGAATTGGATTCCCTCACATTTTGGAAGAAATAATTTGATTATTCGGCGTTATTTGGTCAAGCAAGTTGTGTCGACATCCTTGGTTGTGATTGCCTTACTGACTTTGATCATGATGGGTGGTCGCTTGATCAAGTATTTTGGCGTGGCGGCACAAGGGCGTTTGGATGCGAGTATTTTATTCAGCATCATTGGCTATCGCTTGCCTGAATTTTTGACGCTGATCTTACCTTTGGGTTTCTTTATTGGTTTGATGCTGGTATTTGGTCGTTTATATGTCGACCATGAAATGGCGGTGCTCAATAGTAGTGGTGTGAGTCGGCATCAACTGGCACGTTTATTGGTGCCAATGACCTTGGTATTTCTAATCGTTCAAGGTTTCTTAATGCTGTGGGCATCACCGTGGGGACTGCGTCAGTTTGAAGCATTGACCACCAGTCAGGCAGTACGCACAGGTTTTGATTTGGTGCGACCCAAAGAATTTATTTCTTCAGGGCCATATACCATTTACGCAGGCGATCTGTCCGAAGATCGTAAAAACCTGAAAGATATTTTCTTTTATCAACGTGCAGAAAAAGCAGGTCGTCCTGATGTCATGATTCTGGCAAAAGAAGCGACACGGGTAGAGTTGGAAAATGATCCTGCCAATGTGGTGGATTTGGTCGAAGGGCGTCGTTATGAAATATTTCCAGGCACAGCCAAATATTCACAGGCAGAATTCCAAAGTTATCGTTTACGTTTAGAAAATGATAAAGAAGCCAAATTTGAAAGTGCCGAAGTAGAAGCCTTAACCACCTCGCAACTTTGGAAAAACCGTGCAGACCCTGTGGTCGCAAGTGAACTGGGATGGCGTATTTTTGTGCCTTTTGCGATTGTGGTGGCGTTGTTTTTAGCCGTGGCATTGTCAGAAGTTAGTCCGCGTCAGGGGCGTTATTTAAAACTGTTTCCTGCCTTGTTAATTTTCGCCAGTTTGATTGTGGCGCTCATGGCGGTTAAAACCCGTATCAGCAAACAAGAAATGGGCATGATTGCTTATCCGTTGGTGTTGTTGGCTTATGCGATTGCGGCAGCCTTGTTCTCACGTAAACAAAAACTAGCACCTAAAATTAAGCAGCAAATTCAGCGAGTGAGGTCTTAAGATGTTGGCACGTCGTATAGTTGCAAAACACGTCACCAAGACCACTGCACTGGCTATGTTTGGTGCAACGGCAATTTTGTCTGGTTTGCAGGTGTTGTTTACCTATTTAGGCGAATTGGGTTCACTCAATGAAAACTATAGTGCATGGCAGGCATTGCTGTATGTATTGTGGGGTGCGCCAAATTATCTCTATGAAATTTTGCCGATTTCTGCCTTGATTGGCGCAGTGTTAGGCTTGGGTACGTTGGCATCCAACAGCGAATTGATTGTGATGCGTTCTGCAGGGATTAGCCTGTGGCGTATTGTGGGATGGGTGATTCGTTCCGCCATGGTATTGGTACTGCTGTCTTTTGTGCTCAGTGAATGGGTGATTCCATACACCAATGAACAAGCCAAAAGTGTTAAAAGTCACCGTAGCGTCGCTGAGCTGGGTGAAGTTCGTGGCTATTGGTCGCGCGAAGGCAATCGTTTTATTTATATTGACTACGCCAATGCCCAAGGGCAGCTCAAAAATGTACAAGTGGTCGATTTTGATGATAATTATCGCTTGCGTGGTACATTGTCTGCAGATCAGGGACAGTTTGTTAAAGACGGTAGTTGGTTGCTCAATCAAACTGAACAGATGGATATTTTGCAGGCGGGCAACGCGACTTTAGCTAAAAACAGCGAACAGGCTTTGGCTTTAGCATTGCAACCGAAATATGTGCACATGGTCACCATCGACCCTGAAGATTTATCCCCAAGTCAATTGGTCAGTTTCATGAGTTATATGCATGAATACAGCCAAGTACCCAAAACCTACCAACTGGCGTTCTGGCAAAAACTTGGTGCACCCTTTGCGCTGATTGCTTTGGTGGTGATTGCTTGCTCCTTTATTTTTGGGCCGTTACGTCAGCAATCTATGGGTTTCCGTTTGGTGATTGCTTTATTTGTCGGCTTAACCTTCTTTTATTTACAGGATTTCTTGGGCTATGCCAGCTTGGTCTATGCACCATCGCCTGCGTGGTTCGTATTTATTCCTATTATTCTGATGTTTGTCATCGGCGGTTACTTACTGCATCGTGCGCGTTAAGTGCGGGCCGATGCTGCTGCTTTTTCCGTATGATTGGGTAAACCTATCTGAATCAGTGGCGGAAACCATCTTCTGAACATAGAGTCTTGACGCAAAATTCGTTAAGATAGCATGATTAATTTGTAGACGAAAAAGAGTATTGATTATGGCGGATGCAACTGCTGGCAAAATCCCTCACGTATTGGTGATTATGGATGGTGTGGGTCATCGCGAAGCGGTCGAAGACAACGCGTTTTTAGCAGCGAAACGACCAAATTTGACTGCTATGCAGGAAAAGCATCCGCATGGTTTGATCTCTGGTTCAGGTGAAGATGTGGGCTTGCCAGATGGTCAAATGGGTAACTCTGAAGTTGGTCACATGAACTTGGGTGCAGGACGTGTGTTGTACCAAGACTTTACCCGTATTACCAAAGACATTCGTACAGGCGCTTTCTTTGAACATGAAGTGTTGGTCGATGCGGTAGAAAAAGCCAAAGCAGCCAACGGTGCAGTGCATCTGCTTGGTTTATTGTCTGAAGGCGGTGTGCATTCGCATGAAGATCATATCGTGGCGATGGCAGAATTGGCATTAAAACGTGGTGCAAAAGTTTATCTACATGCCTTTTTAGATGGCCGTGATACGCCACCAAAAAGCGCGCAGCCTTCTTTGGAAAAACTGGACGCATTATTTGCACAATATCCAAATCAAGGTCGTATTGCCAGCCTGATTGGTCGCTACTATGCGATGGATCGTGACAACCGTTGGGATCGTGTAGAACAAGCCTATCGTCTACTTACCGAAGGTGAGGCAGTACGCACTGCGGCAACTGCGGTTGAAGGCTTGGCAGCGGCTTATGCGGCAGATGAAAGCGACGAGTTTGTTAAAGCCACCCGTATTGGTGAAATTGCCAAAATTCAAGATGGCGACAGCGTGGTGTTTATGAACTTCCGTGCTGACCGTGCACGTGAATTGACCAAAGCCTTTGTGGAACAGGATTTTGCTGGTTTTGAACGTAAAGTTGTGCCGCAATTGTCTAAATTTGTGATGCTGACCCGTTATCAAGCCAGCATTGCTGCGCCAGTGGCGTACATGCCAGAAGATTTGAAAAACTCGATTGGTGAATATTTATCAGACTTGGGCAAAACACAATTGCGTATTGCTGAAACTGAAAAATACGCACACGTGACGTTCTTCTTTAGTGGTGGTCGTGAAGATGAATATCCGGGTGAAAAACGTATCCTGATTCCATCGCCAAACGTAGCAACCTACGACTTAAAACCTGAAATGAGCGCTTATGAAGTGACTGATGAACTGGTTGCAGCCATTAATTCAGGTGAATATGATTTGTTGGTGGTGAACTATGCCAATGGCGATATGGTCGGTCATACTGGTGTGTTTGATGCAGCTGTCAAAGCAGTGGAAGCAGTAGATACCTGTTTGGGTCGTGTCTATGAAGCGGTGATGGCGAAACAAGGTCACATGATTATTACAGCTGATCATGGTAACGTCGAGCAAATGCAAGACTATGACAGTGGTCAGGTACATACTCAGCACACCACTGAATTGGTGCCATTCATTTATGTAGGCCCAACTCAGGCCACCATTTTGGAAGGTGGTGTGTTGGCAGATGTTGCACCAACTTTATTGAATTTGATGCAATTGCCAGTGCCAGCAGATATGCAAGGTCGCAACTTAATTCGCTTACAGGCATAACCCTCGATACAGGTAGATGATGGAATGACGGCTCACAAAATTTATGCGGTTGTGTTGGCAAGCGTGTTGTGTGCCAGTCATTCGAGTGTTTGGGCTGCGCCAGATTGGGAGTTAGATGGCCCTACACTACAACAGGACTATGTCGATGTGCCTGTAGAGTCGATACAGGAATTTGTACAAATCTATGGCATTGTCAAAGACAACTATGTGACTGAAAAAAGTGATGATGCCTTGTTTCAGCAAGCCATTCGTGGCTTGGTGAGCGGTTTAGACCGTTATTCACGCTATTTAACTGCTGAAGAATATAAACAACTTTTACAATATACCGAAGGCGACTTGGCCTCGGTTGATTTTACTTTGCGCTATGACGCTGCCCAGCAACATTGGGTCATTCAAAATTTAAGTGCCAATGCCGACTCGGCTAAACAAGGGCTGAAGAATGGCGACAGCCTATTTAAAATTGATAACCAAGAACTGAAAAAGCTGAGTGCAGATCAGGTCAATAACCTGCTCACAGGCTCAGTGGGATCGACTGTAAGCGTACAACGTGCAGCCAATCAGCCTGAAATTATGTTGGTACGCAACAAAAAAGTAGAAACCGATATTCAGGCGCAGATGCTTTCTAATCAGGTCTTGTTGTTAAAAGTACGTGTGTTTCAGCAAGACACCGCCAATGAAATTAAACGCTTAATTGAAGAACATAGCACGCCACGCTTAAAAGCCGTATTGATTGATCTGCGTAATAACCCAGGAGGCTTACTGTCTGCTGCGGTGGAATCTGCCGATTTATTTTTAAATCAGGGTGTGATTGTATCGACCAAAAGTCGTTCTGAAGGCGATCAACAATTTCAGGCGTTACCTAGCTTTGAATTTCAAAATTTAAAAGTCGGAGTACTGATTAATCATCGCTCTGCATCTGCGGCAGAAGTCTTTACTGGTGCTTTAAAAGACCATTCACGCGCTTGGGTGATGGGCGAAAAAAGTTATGGCAAGGGGGTGGTGCAAAAGCTGTTCCCACTTAGCGATGGTGCTGCCTTACAAATGACGGTTTCGCATTATTACACCCCACGCGAGCAAATGATTGAAGGGGTTGGGATTCAGCCGAATCAGCAATATATTCAAAGTCCTGAAATGAAAGAAGAGGCTTATCTTGAGCATGTGGCAGATTTACTGCTGAGCCGCCGTTAAGTCTCATCTGAGTAACACGTATTTTTAGACAGTCTTCATTGTTTAGCGTTTACTCATCTTCAGTATCTAATCCAAACTTTTTCAGACGATAGCGCAAAGAACGGAAAGACATGCCCAATTTTTTTGCTGCCAACGTACGGTTCCAGTGGGTCAGGTGCAGCGCATTCAGTAAAATGTCTTTTTCTACTTTTTCCAAGTAGGCTTCTAAACCTTCTTCAGGCAGTTTGCGTCCTGTCAGCAATACATCTGTCACGATCTGCTGTGGTGTTTCTGCTGTAGGTTGTGGTTCAGTGGTTGCTGTATTGCTCATACTGAATTGGCGCAAGGGTGCGGTTTGTAAGTGTTTGAGATCAATAACATCATCATCACTCAGGGTAATGGCACGTTCAATAATATTGCGTAACTCACGCACATTACCTGGATAGTACTGTTCTAATAAAAATTGCTGGGCACGAGGTGTCAGTTGTTTGGCAGGAATGTCCCATTCTTGTGCAACTTTTTGAATGAAGTGGTCTGCCAATAACAGAATATCTTGTCCACGTTCACGCAAGGCAGGCAAGACCAAATCCATCACGTGAATACGGAAGAATAAATCCTGACGGAAACGTCCTTGCTGAACCAAACTTTCTAAGTCCTGATGACTGGCGCTGATCACTCGAAAATCGACATCAATTTCACTATCTGAACCCACAGGACGGATGCGCTTTTCCTGAACGGCACGCAGCAGTTTGACTTGCATGCTCAGTGGCAGTTCGGCAATTTCATCTAAAAATAAGCTGCCACCATGTGCAGATTGAATCAGACCTTGTTTGTCTTGAGTCGCTCCTGTAAAGCTACCTTTTTTGTGTCCAAATAGCTCGCTTTCCATGAGTTCGGTGGGGATTGCACCACAGTTAATTGCAATAAATGGTCCTTCGTTGCGGTTACTTAAACGGTGAACCAAATTGGCGACAACTTCTTTCCCCGTACCTGATTCGCCTGTAATAAATACAGGGGCTTGCGAGCGCGCAATTTTTTTGATGGTGCTGCGCAATTGCTGAATAGGCAAAGATTGCCCAATCAACATTTTATATTCAAGCTGATCTTGGCTGTGATGATCGGTGGTGTCGAAAGGTTTATTCAGTGCTTTTTCAAGGAGCTGCTGTAAATGTATTTGATTGACAGGCTTGCTGACAAAGTCAAATGCACCTGCTTTTAAAGCAGCAATCGCAATATCCATATTGCCGTAAGCGGTCAATACGGCAACAGGCACATTCGGATATTGTTCGGAAATCCATTCAACCAGTTGCAAGCCATTGCCATCGGGCAGGTTTAAGTCGGTTAAGCAAGCATCGTACTGATGTTCTGCCAATAACTGCTTGGCTTGCACTAAACGATACGCGACATGGGTTTGAATCCCCATACGTGCCAAAGTCATCTGCATGAGGGTACAAAGGTCTTCTTCGTCATCGACCAATAAAACCAAAGGTTGAACAGCGTGCATATTTTCCCCAAAACCACACAAAATTAAATCAAAACCACAGCAACAAGATTGATCCAATATCAATCGCGTTTATTCAATGGCACGTAGACATTTCATCCTGAAACATGCGCCTTGTTCTTGTTCTACATAGCTCAGCTTGGCTTGATTCGCCTCGCAAAAACTATGCGATAGATACAATCCTAAACCAGTTCCATTGATTTCGGTACTGAAAAATGGCTGGAACAGATAGAGGAGATCTTGACTGGCGACACCTGCACCAAAATCCCGCACATCAATATAAATATAAGTTGTTTGCGGGTAGACCGTAATCTCAATGGGCTGCTGTGCAGCATTGTGTCGAATGGCGTTACGAATCAGGTTAATCAGCACTTGGCGAAACTGTGATTCATCAAACTGGATGCTCAGTGGTTCGGTCAGTGTAAGCTGAATTTGACTCGCTGCATCAGGTAAATCTTCCTGAATGAATTGTGGCAAAAATTGATTGAGCTGAATCGCGACAGGCGTGGTTTGTTTATTTTTGACCATACTCAGCGTGTCGTGAATAATCTTATCAATCCGTGTCGCTTGTTTGCTGATCATGTCCGACAGCAATTGTTGCTGTGCAGCATCACTGCCTGTAAATAAATTGTTGGCTTGTACAATGGCTGCCAACGGGTTGCGAATTTCGTGCGCAATACTGGCAGAGAGTTGTCCTAAGGCGGCTAATTTGAGTTGCTGGACTTGCTGATTGATTTTACGTCCATCCTGCAGCGCCAATAAAGTCAGCGTTTGATGTGGCACTTTGAGTTTTTGTACCTGAATATGCACATGAAAATGACTTAGTTGCGACTCGAATTGAAATTTTTCTCCATCTTGCAATTGATCAAATTTGAACAGATCAAATAAATCGGGCTGAATTTTATACAATGGATAGGTCGCGTGCGCATATTTAGGATGAATCCCCAACAGATGACAGGCTGCAGGGTTGCTGAGGACGACATAGCAATTTTCATCTAAAACCAAATAGCCCATTTCGGTTTGTTCTAAAATATAACGGTTGATATTTTGTAGGCGGTTTAATTCCAAAGATTGCGAAAAATTTAGATTTTCTAAAATTTGGAAACGCCGTACTGCAATACGTCCACTGCCATAAACCACCCAAAATAAAAATGCCAATAGCGCACTTTGACCAATATTATTTAGCGATGAAAAGTCCAGCAAACTCCCAACAAAGTGTTGGTAAATCACCATAATCATCGCGATGAGGGTAATGGCTAAGGCTTTACGCTTTTGCAGCAAGAGTGATGCTGCAAAAATCGTGATCGCAAACAGCAGACTTAAATATAAATTAGGGCCATCGCTGGCAAAAGTCAGGCTACTGAGCGCGATAATATCGACTGCAAAAAACAGGGTCAGTTGTTGCGTGCTTTTAAAAGGAATATATTTATAGCTGATCAGTTGCAGGCAGCTAAAAATAAAATAGCAGACCAAGGTGTATAGATATAAACCCGGGTGCTGATATTGTGTGCCAAGCTGCTGAAAGGTGAGTAGGGTAATCAGCAGCAAACAAAAGGCAATCAGCAGTCGGTAAGTACCATACCACATGCCAAGATGATACTGATTTAACTCAGAATGTTGTTTTAAATCTGGCATATCGTAAAGGTCTTATTTGTGCATCAACAGCGTTGAAAATTTAGGGTTTAATCAGTCCATAACGAATGGCAAGGTGAGTCAGTTTGACATCACTATCAATATTTAATTTTTCAAAAATACGGTAACGATAGGTATTTACGGTTTTTACACTGACAAACAACTTATCGGCAATTTCCTGTGCGCTAATACAATTCACCACCATCATCGCCACTTGCATTTCACGTTCTGAAAGACTATCAAAAGGCGATTGTTGTGTGTCAGATAAGTATGAACTTGCCAGTTGTTCGGCAATGTCGGCACTGAAGTATTTACCGCCCTGCATGACTTTTTTAATGGCACGTACCATTTCACTGACAGGTGCGCCTTTGGTGATATAGCCTTTTGCACCTGCTTTCAGCAATAAAGAAGGGTAGGGTTCTTCTGCCAAACCACTCACCGCCAAGACCTTAGTGTCTGGTGCAGTTTGCAATAGACGACGTGTGGTTTCTACGCCTCCAATCCCAGGCATGTTCACATCTAACAACACCACATTGGGATGATGCTGACGCACTAAGGTAATCGCTTCTTCACCCGATTCAGCTTGTCCAATCACCTGCACATCGGCATGGTCTTCGAGCATACGGCAAATCCCAGTACGTACCAATTCATGATCGTCGACTACTAAAACTGTGATCACCTACACTCTCCCTTTGAAAAAATCATCTTTTTTGTTACATAAAGCAAAATTAGCTTGCAATGAAACGACAAAATTAGCAATGCTACTCTTAATCTAGAATGAAAAGTTCTGCACAATATGGTGTCAAAAACGATTCATTGTTGTATTTTTAAATGTAAGGCATATTTGAGGTAATACGCAAATGTATCTTACCTCCCTGAGTTGAGTAAGCAGTCGTGAAAAATTCTAAGAAGTCGTTCATGCATGTGCTGGTCGCATCTATGATGTTCAGCCTAAGTTCTGTCAGTTTTGCTGAACTTGTCATCAATCCTTCCTCTGGGAGCGACGGTCAGGCGACCTTAAGTTGGTCTTCGGAGCAAGCCGATCAATTCTTAAATGGTGATCTGGAAAGTACCAGTGCGAGCGCTCAGGCTGCGCCAGAGAGCTATGTTGCTGAACCTACTCCGCCAGGTTCAACGAAAATTACCACTACAGTGCGTAGTAGCAATGGTGTTGCACCTGCTTCCACTGCGCCTAAAACAGTCCGTATTTTAGATACCTCTACTTATAGCAACCAACCATCAGTTAATGCACGTGCGGCTTTGGTGATGGATGCGCAAACAGGTGAAGTGCTGTATAGCAAAAATACCAATGTGGCATTACCTATTGCATCTGTGACCAAGGTGATGACTGCCGTGGTGACTTCTGATGCACGTTTGAATATGTCTGAACAAATTACCTTACAATCAATAGACTTTGCAGGTGCTGCAGGCAAAAACTCAAGTTCGACTTTACGTGTGGGTGACAAGCTCAACCGTGCCGAAGCATTATTATTTGCTTTAATGAAATCGGAAAATCCAGCAGCAGCAGCCTTAGCGCGTACCTACCCAGGGGGCAAAAGTGCCTTTGTTGCAGCCATGAATGCAAAAGCACGTGAATTGGGCATGAATGCTACCCGCTTTACCGAAGCTACAGGTCTAGACCCGCGTAACGTTTCTTCTGCACGTGATTTGGGTATTTTGGTAAGTACTGCCTCGCAATATGGTTTGATTCGTCAATTCTCAACGACGCCAACGTATGACTTTAACTTAGGTTATCGAGTCTTGAAATCTAATAATACCAATGCGTTAGTGCGTAATGGTGGCTGGAATATCAATCTGTCTAAAACAGGATATATCAATGAGGCAGGGCGTTGTGTGGTGATGCACACCACTTTAAATAACCGTCCTGCAGTGGTGGTGCTTTTGGGTGCAAATACTTCACAAGCACGCACCAATGATGCAACCCGTTTAATGAGCTGGGCAAGTCAGTTGCCAAAACGCATTTAAGCGAATATTCAGCTTTAATGGTGTGATTCTCACGATTAAGGCTGAAAAATCTGAACAGAAATATAAACAAGAAAAAACCCTGCCAAAGCAGGGTTTTTTATGACACTTCAAATTTTACATATTTGAAAGAATCGAGTCTTTTACTTGTTGCATGGTGGCATCAATTGACAACATAACAGCATCTGCACATTGTTTCATGGCTGTGTCAGGGTCTTTTAGACCGTTACCTGTTACGGTACATACGATCACAGAACCTTCTTTGATTTTACCCGCTTTGATGTCGCGCATTGCACCACCAATAGACGCAGCAGATGCAGGCTCAACAAATACGCCTTCATACATAGACAGCATACGTTGTGCTTCTAAAATTTCGGCATCGGTCAATTCATCAAACCAGCCTTCTGAATCACGTACTACTGCTTTAGCATGGTTCCAGCTTTGTGGGTTACCAATACGGATTGCAGTTGCAACAGTTTCTGGGTTTTCAACAGGCGCACCACGTAAGAATGGCGCAGCACCAGACGCTTGATAACCGATCATGATTGGACGGCCTTCAGGGTTTGGACCTGTAAATTTGTCAGTAGCTGCGTCATACACCACCTGCTCGAATTGATCTGCAGGTTGGTTGGCAACTGCTTCGGTATAACCCATCCAGTGTGCAGTGATGTTACCTGCGTTACCTACTGGTAAGCAGTGGTAATCTGGAGCACGACCTAACTCATCTACAATTTCATAAGCAATGGTCTTTTGACCTTGTAGGCGGTAAGGGTTGATTGAGTTCACAATGGTCACAGGTGCTTGGTCAGCAACTTCTTTAACTAGACGCATACCATCGTCAAAGTTACCGCGGATTTGCATGGTGATGGCACCGTACATCATCGCTTGTGCCATTTTACCCATGGCAATTTTGCCTTCAGGAATTAAAACGAATGCTTTGATGCCTGCACGTGCAGCATAGGCAGCAGCAGCAGCAGAAGTATTACCTGTAGATGCACAGATAATGGCTTTTGAACCTTCTTCAACTGCTTTAGTAACTGCCATGGTCATACCACGGTCTTTAAATGAACCTGTCGGGTTTAAGCCTTCATACTTCACATAAATTTCAACATCTTTACCAATAATGCGTGGAATATTCTCAAGCTTAATCAGTGGCGTGTTTCCTTCGCCTAGAGAGATTGCACGTGTGGTTGCAGACACTGGTAAACGGTCACGATAACGGTCAACTAAACCAGTATAACGATTGGCATTCGACATGATGATGTTCCAATTGTGTGTAGAGCTTGGCAAGGGGAAATACTCCCCTTCACCCGATTAATTATCAAGCGATTCTAAACGAATTCGTACAATTTCGCCATGAATGGTTGGCAATGCTTGAATTTGTTGTAACGCTTCATCCATTTTCGATTCTAGGACTGGGTCAGTCAGAATCACGATAGGAATAAGGTCTTTTAAGCGTGATTGCTGCATGATGGCATCAATACTGATTCCCGCACGGCTTAAAATAGTGGTTACATCAGCAAGTACGCCAGTTTGGTCTTCGGCATTAATGCGAATGTAGTAACCCGTGGTCATTTCTTCACGGCTTAAAATTGGCAAGTCGGTTAAGGCTTCAAATGCCAATTGTGGAATTGTACCTGCGCCATCTTCGGTATAAGAAATGTCACGGACAATATCAACGACATCGGCAACTACCGCAGAGGCTGTTGGGCCTGCACCTGCACCTGCGCCATAATAGAGCGTTGGACCAACCGCATTGGCTTGTACCAAGACCGCGTTTTTCACGCCATTAACATTGGCAATCAATTCTTCTTCAGGAATTAAAGTTGGGTGAACACGCAGTTCAATGCCTTTGTCGGTACGACGGGCAATACCCAAGTGTTTGATGCGGAAACCGAGTTCTTCGGCATATTTCACATCTTGCGCGGTCACTTTGCCAATACCTTCGGTAAAGACTTTGTCAAACTGTAGCGGAATACCAAATGCACATGAAGCCAAAATAGTCAGTTTGTGAGCAGCATCAATACCTTCGACGTCAAAAGTCGGATCGGCTTCGGCATAGCCTAATTCTTGTGCTTCTTTCAGTACGTCTTCAAATGCACGACCTTTTTCACGCATTTCACTTAAAATGAAGTTGCCTGTACCGTTGATGATGCCTGCCAACCATTCAATTTTGTTGGCAGCCAAACCTTCACGGATGACTTTAATAATTGGAATACCACCTGCAACCGCAGCTTCATAGGCAATTTGTACGGCATTGTCTTCAGCTGCTTTAAATAGCTCATTGCCGTGTTCTGCAAGTAGGGCTTTGTTGGCTGTCACTACTTGTTTGCCGTGCTTCATGGCTTCCATGATCACGTCATAAGCAGGGTGAATACCGCCCATCACTTCAACCACCACGTCTACATCGGGTTGACGGACAATGTCCATCAAGTCGGAGCTTTGCTTGACCGATTCAGGCAAGTTTAGGTCAGGACGCGGACGACGTGTTCCCACATAAGTGATTTCAATTTCACGACCGGTGCGACGTCTAATCTCAGCAGCATTTTCTTTTAATAGTTTAAGGGCACCACCACCCACAGTACCAAGACCGAGGATTGCCAGACGAACTGGTTTCACGTCACACTCCATATTTTAATAACTTTAAGCAAGCCTAGATCATAGCTAAAAAAACGCGCTGACTCTAGGGCAGATCTCACTTATCTTCACAGTATAAAAAAAAGTAAAATAACGCATAAAAAATCGTTATTTATATTGGCTTCATAGATGCTACGTCTTGGTATATTGGGATGATTCAGCATCTACAAAACCTCTATTTTTATTTGTCTAAACGCTTGATCAATTCAGCGGTAGACAGATAGCCGCCTAAATATACGCCTTCGGCATTATAAATTGCAGGTGTGCCATTGACGCCCATATTTAAGCCCAATTGATACTGAGCACGAACAGGGTTTTTACAGTTGGCAGGTGCAATTTGTGCGCCATTCATGACCTGATTAAAGGCAGCGTGACGATCTTCGCTACACCAAATTGCTTCCATAGCAGGCATGTGCTGTTCACCACGCGGCCAAGCAATGTAACGGACTTCAATGCCTTTACCATTCATTTCATCCATTTGTTCATGTAGACGATGGCAATATGGACAGCTGACATCGGTAAATACATAAATGACGTGTTTGGTTTTGCCTTTGGCAGGGAATGCCAATAAATCTTCCTGTTTTAATTCAGCAAAAATTTTCTTGTTCACGCCTGCTTGCAGGTTTTCACTGACGTTATGTAGTTCTTTGTCACCTAAACGGATCACATCGCCCTGAATAATGTATTTGCCATCACTGGTGGCATAGACCGATGACATGCCTTCAAGACTCACCCAAAATAAATTTGGAACTTCAGTGGCTTTAATGTCGGTAATTTTGGCGTTGATACCTGCAGTTTTAAAATGTTGCTGCAAGGTTGTACTTAAACGCTGTTGTGCATTGCGTTCAATTAGGGTTGATGCTTCACCCGTTGCAGGCGCACTGGCGGTGAGTGTGGTTTGCTTTTTATCTTCATTGTTTGCATTTGAACATGCGGTGATTGCAAAAGCACTTGCCAGTGAACAGGCAATCAAAAGTGTCGAGCGGGTAAATGTCATAAACAACCCTTTCTTGTTGGCATAAAAAATAGAGCGTTAGCATAACAAAAAATATTCGTGATCGTTAGGGTCTGTTGCCATTTCATAAATGGCTTAAGTTCATAGATGAAGTGTCAACAGACCCTATGCTTCTACGTCGTTTTTGTTTTTTTAAGCCCGTGGATGATGTTGGGCATGCAATTGCTGCATACGGATTTGTGCAACGTGGGTATAAATTTGTGTAGTGGATAAATCGCTGTGCCCGAGCAGCATTTGTACCACACGTAAATCTGCCCCATGATTGAGTAAGTGTGTGGCAAAGGCATGTCTTAACGTGTGTGGCGATAACTCGGCTTGAATGCCTGCTTGCAGGGCATAGCGTTTAATGGCATACCAAAAATTTTGTCGGCTCATAATGCCGCCATGCACCGTTAAAAATAGATAATCGGTGGCACTTTTATACAGTTGCGGACGCGACTCGGTTAAATATTTTTCTATCCATTCACAAGCGACTTGTCCCATAGGCACCAAACGCTCTTTATTGCCTTTACCTACAATTCGTAAATAGCCTTGTTTTAGGTTGATTAATTCTAAACGTAAATTCAGCAATTCCGTCACTCGTAAACCGCAAGCATATAAGACTTCAAGCATGGCACGATCTCGTAATCCGAGTGCAGTGTTGATGTCAGGAGCGTGAATTAAGGCTTCAACATCGGCTTCAGATAAATCTTTGGGTAAGGCACGACCTAATTTTGGGGTTTTATGCGCAGCAACAGGGTTGTCAGAGCGCAGTTTGTGCTCTCTTAAAAATTTATAAAAAGAACGTAGTGCAGACAGGCAGCGTGCAATAGAGCGGGGGCTTTTTTGTTGTTTGGTGAGTTCGATGAGTACATCTGAAATATCGTCATGATTCCATTCAGGCATGGGTTTGCTGACATAGTCACTGCATTGAATTAAATCGGACAGATAGGCATTGCGGGTATGCGGGCTGACACTTTGCGCGATTAAATCGTTGCGATAGCCTTCCAAAAAGCTCAAAGCTTCTGGAATTTGTATTGCAGCAGGAATACGAGGTTTTTTGTTCAGCATAGGAATCACAGACGAAATCACAAAATTAATTGAGAAATTCGATAATAAGCAGCGTTATTTTCTACTCTAATCCAATTCAGCAAGGCTGTCGATGTGATATAAAGCATTTAAATGTAAGTCGACCTTATTTGTTAATTGTTCTCATTTGCATGTTATAATATGCAAAATGGTATAGGAATTTCACGGTGCGTTTGTCAGAACTTAAAGCAAAACAAACAGCCATCATCCGTCAGGTATTACGTACTGCCGATGGTGGAACATCCCTTAGTGACTTAGTGGCAAACCGCTTAGAAACACTGGGTTTTGTGCCGGGTACGCAGGTGCAGGTGATTACCAAAGGTATTTTTGGTGGTGATCCAATCTTGATTCAAGTGGGATTTACCCGTTTTGCTTTGCGCAAAGTAGAAGCTGAACGCATTGAAATTGAACAAGGGGTGTCCGCATGAGCGATGCCTTACGTATCGCACTTGTAGGGAATCCAAACTGCGGTAAAACATCTTTATTTAACCATTTGACAGGGACACGTCAAAAAGTTGGCAACTACGCAGGCGTGACCGTAGAGCGTAAAGTCGGGCAATTCACCTTGCCTTCGGGACAGGCGGTGCGGGTGTTGGATTTGCCCGGAACTTATAGTTTAGAAGCCACCAGTCCCGACGAAGCCATTACTCGAGATGTGGTACAAGGCAAAATAGCCGAAGAAGGTCAGCAAGATGCCTTTCTTTGTGTCGTGGATGCCACCAACCTGAAATTGCATTTGGGCTTGGTTTTGGAAATGATTGCACTGGGTCGTCCGATTTTGTTGGTACTCAACATGATGGATGAGGCGCGTCGTCGTGGCATGCAAATCAACACGCAAAAATTGTCTGAGCGTTTGGGTGTACCTGTGGTGGAAACCGTGGCAGTGCGTGATTCAGGTATTCAAAACTTAATGCATGCCTTAGATCAGGGCAAATTTGCTGTTCCGCAGACAGAATTGACAGGCTTAACAGGCAGTCAGCATCAACGGATTCAAACCATTTTGCATGATGTGGTGCACTTTGTAGATCAAGAAGACAAACGCTCCGACTTCCTCGATAAAATTTTTTTACATCCTGTATTCGGTTTAGTCAGCCTTGCGGTGATGATGTTTGTTGTCTTCCAAGCGGTATTTGCTTGGGCTGCACCGTTTATGGATGGCATCGAAAGTTTATTTGGCTGGCTAGGTGAAGTGATTGGCGAAAACATTAGCCATCCCTTGCTGAACAGCTTGATTGTGGATGGCATTATTGCGGGCGCAGGCGGTGTGGTGGTGTTCTTGCCGCAAATTTTAATTCTGTTCCTGTTTATTTTAATTTTAGAGGAATCGGGTTATTTGCCACGTGCCGCATTCTTGCTCGATAAGCTGATGTTTAGCGCAGGTTTGAGTGGTCGTGCCTTTATTCCATTGCTGTCTAGTTTTGCCTGTGCAGTGCCGGGCATTATGGCAACACGTAGTATTGCTGACCCACGTGATCGTTTAACCACGATTATGGTTGCGCCGTTAATGACTTGTTCTGCGCGCTTGCCTGTATATGCCTTACTCATCGCAGCATTCATTCCCAATCAAACCGTATGGGGCATGTTTAATTTACAAGGTCTGGTCTTGTTCGGTCTGTATATGGCAGGCATTGTGAGTGCCTTGGGCGTATCTTTTGTGCTTAAATTTTTGCAAAAAGATAAATCTGAGCATGTCTTGTTGATGGAGCTACCAAGTTACCGTTTTCCAGACCTAAAAAGTGTTTGGATTGGTTTGCTAGATCGCGCCAAAATTTTCTTAAAGCGTGTCGGTGGCATTATTTTTGCACTGTCGATTTTATTGTGGTTCTTGTGTACGTTCCCGCAGCCGCCTGAAGGCGCGACCATGCCTGCAATTGACTATAGTTTTGCAGGGATGCTGGGGCATGTATTACAGCCAATTTTTGCTCCTGTGGGCTTTAACTGGCAGATCGTGATTGCCTTGATTCCTGCGATGGCAGCGCGTGAAGTGGTGGTGGCTGCATTAGGCACAGTCTATGCCTTATCTGCAGTGGATGAAGATGCCATGTCCCAAGGTTTGGCTGCTTTAATTAGTGGTGGTGGTGAACTGGGCTGGTCATTGGCAACGGGTTTATCGTTATTGGTGTGGTTTATTTATGCACCGCATTGTTTGGCAACTTTAGCAACAGTAAAACGCGAAACAGGATCATGGCGTACGGTCAGTATTATGACCTGCTATCTATTTGGTTTGGCTTATTTCATGTCATTCCTGACTTATCAAACGGCATCGTATTTGTTGGGTTAAGGCACATGCCTGACCTACAGGAGTAGATGAACATGGTTGAAATTTTAATTGTTGCTGCATTGGTACTGTGGAGTGCTGTAGTAGTCTTTAAAAAAGTCTTTCCCAAGACTTCTGGCGCAGTTTTTCTAAAACTCTCCAATTTCTGTACTGAAAAAGGCTGGCATGGCTTGGCCAAATGGCTAAAACCTGCAGCCGCGGCAGGCTGTGGTGGCAGTTGTGGTTGTGATTCTCAAGATCAACCCACCGAAAAGAAAGTTGAAGTCCAAGCAGTGAAATGGAAATAGCCACATCTGTCCAACTTTACTGAGATGTTTTAAAAAACCGTCAGCGATCTGACGGTTTTTTTACGCACTGACACAAAAAATTTGCAGAAACTGCAAACAGAAAAAGCATTCAAAACAGCAAAGTGCTACCATTTTGTCAGTTTCAAAATTACCGCACAAAATGGGGCAAAAATGTTAATACAACGTGGTGGATTAAAAGTCGTTGCAGGGCTTGGTATTTCGGGTGTTGCAGCCGTTAATTTCTTACATCATCAGGGTTACCGCGTTGCTGTGACAGACTCTCGCCCCACACCTCCAGGACATGATCAAATTCCAGCCGAGGTTGAAACTCGTTTTGGGGAGTTTGATCAGGATTTATTGCTGTCTGCAGAAGA
Organism: Acinetobacter sp. YH01003; assembly: GCF_013420525.1. Classification (NCBI taxonomy): domain Bacteria; kingdom Pseudomonadati; phylum Pseudomonadota; class Gammaproteobacteria; order Moraxellales; family Moraxellaceae; genus Acinetobacter; species Acinetobacter sp. YH01003. Next base: position 58,260 of record NZ_VOXY01000010.1, read on the forward strand.
AATTGTGATTAGCCCTGGATTAGACCCAAAATTACCTGAAATTCAGGCTGCCATGGCGCAGGGTATTCCTGTGGTGAGTGAAATTCAAATATTACGTCGTGCAACCGACAAACCTATTGTGGCTATTACTGGTTCAAATGCGAAAAGTACCGTGACCACGTTAATTGGTTTAATGGCAGAGCAGGCGGGTAAAAAGGTGGCTGTGGGTGGTAATTTAGGCCGTCCTGCGTTGGATTTGATTAAAGATGATCCTGAGCTGTATATATTGGAACTCTCCAGTTTTCAGCTAGAAACCACATCGAATTTAAATGCAGAAGTGGCGGTGGTGCTGAATATGAGTGAAGATCACTTAGACCGCCATGGCGATATGCTGGGTTATCACACTGCCAAACATCGTATTTTCCAAGGTGTCAAAAAAGTGGTGTTTAACCGTGATGATGCCTTGAGCCGTCCGTTAGTACCCGATCAAACCCCAATGCAAAGTTTTGGCTTAAATGCGCCTGACCTAAACCAATTCGGTTTATTAAAAGATGATGATGGCAGCATGTGGCTGGCACGTGGGCGTGAGCGTTTATTGAAAAGTACCGAAATGTATATTCAAGGTACGCATAACATTGCCAATGCCTTGGCTTGTTTGGCTTTGGGTGAAGCGATTGGTTTACCTATGGCAAGCATGTTGGAAACGCTGAAAACTTTTAAAGGTTTGGAACACCGCTGTGAATTTGTCAAAACCTTGCATGAGGTGCGTTATTATAATGATTCTAAAGGCACCAATATTGGTGCGACTTTGGCGGCTTTGGATGGCTTGGGTGCTGCAATTCAGGCTCAAGGTGGGCAAGTCGCCATTATTTTAGGTGGGCAAGGCAAAGGGCAGGACTTTACTGCGCTGCGTGCTTCCTTGCAGCAATATGCCAAACTCGCGGTGTTGATTGGTGAGGATGCACCGCAAATTGAAGCTGCAATTGCGGGTACGACCACACTTTTGCGTGCAGAGACCTTACAACAGGCAGTCGAAATTTGCCAACAACATACACAAGCGCATGATGTGGTGCTATTGTCACCTGCATGTGCAAGTTTTGATATGTTCTCGGGCTATCCAGAACGTGGTCACAAGTTCGTTGCTTATGTTAACGCGCTGGTATAACAACAATAAGGGATGAGATATGGCTGGCTTGGCTCAGACAACAATCAATAAACTCAATCAGGTCTATGACCGTTGGCTGCCAAAACTGCCTGCGGAAATAAATGTACGTAATGTGCTGATTTTTAGTGTATTGGCATTGTTATGTATTGGCTCGATTATGGTGGCATCGGCGTCGATGCCCTATGCAGAGCGTATGCATGAAAATGCTTTTCACTATGTTTTCCGCCATGGTATTTCGATTGTGGTGGCCTTGGTTGCTGCTTTTGTTGTGTATAAAGTGCCGCTGAATACATGGTTTAACAATACCTTTTTTCTGTGGATTGTCACCATTGCCTTATTGATTGCAGTTTTGGTTGTTGGTACTGAGGTTAATGGCTCTAAACGCTGGATTCGGGTTGCAGGATTTACCTTACAAGCCTCTGAAGTCGCCAAAGTCATGATGGCCATATTTACTGCAGATTATGTGGTGCGACGTGCTGAAGAAGTGCGTAACAATATTAAAGGCTTGGTACGTCTTGCGGTGATTATGGCCGTGACCGTTGGTTTGGTGATTGCAGAGCCAGATTTAGGGGCTACTGTGGTGATTGCCTTGACCATGCTGGGCGTCTTCTTTTTGGCAGGTGCACCGTTAATTCAGTTCGGGATTGCCTTCGGGGCAATTATTGCCGCCTTTGTGTTTTTAGTGGTGTTCGAGCCGTATCGCTTTGAACGCTTAATGTCGTTCTCAAACCCGTGGAATGACCCTTTGGGTGTTGGCTATCAGTTATCTAACGCTTTAATGGCATTTGGTCGTGGTGAGTGGGTTGGTGTAGGTTTAGGGCACAGTATTCAGAAAATGTCCTATTTACCAGAAGCGCACACAGACTTTATGTTGGCTGTGTTGGGTGAAGAGTTCGGCTTTTTGGGTATTTTTGTGGTAATCAGCCTGTCTTTTGCGATGCTGGTTTCTTGTATTAAAATTGGTCATCGTGCCCTAAAAAACCAATATTTACGTGCAGGCTATTTGGCGTATGGAATCAGCATCATCTTCTTGTTGCAGATTATGGTGAATGCGGGCATGAATATGGGCATGTTGCCAACCAAAGGTCTGACGCTACCATTCATTAGTTATGGTGGTTCATCTTTGATTATGTGCGCAGTCATGGTGAGTCTAATTCTGAAAATTGAAGCCTCGACCCATGAAACCAATCCAAGCCGTGAAGAATCTAGTTTCTAGTCTTAAGCTTCTAGATTCATCTCTTTAGCAGAATTCGGCTGAGCATGGTTTAGCACCATGCTTGGCATTTCAGTTCCACAATGTAAACACTTGACTGTAGTATTTTTTTGTTTAGACATAGGAAACAAGGGAATAAAAAATAAGGAAAAATATTGTCGTTGCTGTCTGAGTTCATAGCTACTGCGAGTGCGGCAAACGGGGCAGCTAAATTGACTTTTCTCGACCACTTTGGTTTTCGGTCCAACACCAAAAATAAAAAACATGACACAACCTCAAATGATCCATTTCAATTTGAGCATAACTGAATTTTAAATTTTATAAATAATAGCCGTGTAAAGCTGTGCCTGCAGGAATACGTGAAAGATCCCATTGCTGAATGGCTTGAGTAAGCATGCGTGCAGGGGTGTCTAATTCGACAGTGGCTTGATTTAAGGCAGTTAAAGCGGCTTGTAGCAGCTTCGGTGCTTGGGCTAAATCTAAAGCTTGTGCCAAGTTCTGTTTAGACAGTTTTTGCCCTTGTGCATTCATGGCTAAAGGCAGGTGCGTGTAGCTGAGTTTAGGGTAGCCTAACAGTTGCCCCAAATAGATTTGCCGTGCGGTGTTGTCGAGTAAATCTGCGCCGCGAACCACATGGGTAATGCCTTGCAAATAATCATCCACCACCACTGCCAGTTGATAATTGATAATGCCATCACGCCGTTTTAGGACAAAATCGCCCAAGTCCTGCGCAAGGTTGGAACATTGTTTGTCTTGCAGGCGGTCTTGAAAGCAAATCTCTTGGTCTGTGACTTTGACTCGAATCGCTTGATTGGCAAAATTTAAACCTAAATTGCGGCAAGTCCCTGCATAAATATGATTGGAGCCAAGCATTTTGCGGGTGCATTGACAGGCATAGACCAAGTCGCGTTGCTGCAATTGTTGCAACACGGCTGCATAGAGATCGAGGCGATCTTTCTGGAAAATAATTTCGGCATCCGGCTCAAATTGAAAGGCATCAATACAACGCAAGATATGATTTTCACTGCCAGGGTAAATGCGTGGGATGTCAGTATCTTCAATACGTACCAGCCAAGTGCCGTGCTGGGCTTTGGCATCGCAATAACTGGCAACGGCAGTAATGAGAGAGCCAAAATGCAAAGGGCCGGTTGGCGATGGCGCAAACCGACCTGAGTAGCGCGTCAGCGAAATATGATCTCGCTGCTGCGCATGGGGAGCATGCTCCGCTAAAGAATTTTCAACAGTCACAATTAACCGTTATTTTGCTTCTCTTTGATCTCTGCCAAAGTTTTGCAGTCAATACATAACGTTGCCGTTGGGCGTGCTTCTAAACGACGCAGACCAATTTCGATACCACAAGTTTCACAGAAACCATAGTCATCGTTTTTAATCGCTTCAATGGATTGTTCAATTTTACGAATCAATTTACGTTCACGGTCACGGGTACGTAATTCAATCGCAAATTCTTCTTCTTGTGTCGCGCGGTCATTCACATCAGGCAAAGCGGTATTTTCGTCTTGCATGGTGTTGAGTGTACGATCTACTTCTGACATTAACTCTTCTTTCCACGCCATTAAAATTTGACGGAAATGTTCGAGTTGTCCTTCAGACATGTATTCTTCATTCTTTTTCGGCTGATAAGGTGCAATACCAAATAAGCTAGCTGTAGAACCACCCTCTAAAGCCTTTGGCTTTGCCTTACGCACGCGTTTTGTAGCTTTTTCTTCTACAAGATCTGTTTGTTCGTCCAAGACTTGATTTTGGTTGTCATTCGCCATGTAGGGCATTCCTCATCATATGCGTAAGATTCATACGCGAAAAATATGGTGATATGCAAGTGTTTTTATCCACTCCCTCAGAAAGAATTCTCTCTTCGGGGGACGTCATCATATAGACTTTTTTTGATTATGGATAGTCTTTGATGTTTGGATGTGTTATCGCATTTTTTCGTTGAAGGCATAAAGTAAAGCAAAAAAAATAAAATGGAAAGTTAATAACCTGAAATTTCAAAATTTATTTGTTGTGTGACATGCTCAACCCGATGCACTTGGGTGCTAAAACTGCCATCTGCATTCAAATGTAACACACGGTAACCCGGTGCCTCAGGCCCAAGCGCAAAGTGCTGGCTATGTGGTTTAAATTGCACGCAGGTCGATGGGGTCGAGTAAAATTGAATCCCTTGCCATTCATTTAATGAGTCTTGATGCACATGCCCACACAGCACCAATTTGACATTGTTGTGGCGTGCCAATACATCAATTAAGGCTTCGGTATTTTTAAGTTTGTGCTGATCTATCCAGTGCGATTGCATATCAAAAGGATGGTGATGACAGGCAATAATCACCTGCTGCTGCGCATGTTGCTGTAAAAGCTGATCTAACTGCTGTAATTGTGCTGCGTCCATCCAGCCATCAATCCGACCTTTAACCGCAGTATTCAGTAAAATGACACTCCAATTGCCCAACTCAATTGCATGAACTTGATTGGACTGTAAATGGAATGGAAAAACCGCGGCATCATCATGATTGCCCGGAATCTGGAAATGCGGCGTATTCAAAGTCTGCATAAACTGCAAATAACGCTGATAGGTTTCAGCAACAGGGATTTGTGCTAAATCGCCTGTATGGAAAATAGCATCGAGCTGCGGATATTGCTGTTGAATATCGTGCATTACCGCGTGAAAGCTGCGTTCAGGATTCATGTGCACAAACTCTAAATCTTCCTGATTCATGAGGTGCGTATCTGAAATTTGTACAATTGTCCAGCGTTGCTGGTGATTGTTTGAGAATAAAGTCATGCCTGACCCCTTAGACATCCTTCACGGTTTTAATTTGTTGTTGTAACCATTGCAATGCCATGATGACAGGTGCGTTTTTTAGCCGACCATTGGTCAGCAAGTTTGGAATTTCCTGATAATCAAGAATGTGTAATTGAATATTCTCTCCTTCATCTGGCATACCAAACACGCCACCTTCCTGTGGTAACGTGGTGCTCGCACTATATAAGTGGAACAATTCTGCGCATGCACCCGCAGATGGATAAAAACTGAATAAATGTTGTAATTCTTTTAATTCACAGCCCGATTCTTCCAAAGCTTCACGACGAATGCAACTTTCAGGTGATTCATTGCCATCTAGCACGCCTGCAATCACTTCGAGTTGCCAAGGCGAGTCGCAATCATCAATTGCACCAATACGGAATTGTTCAATCAGGGCAAATTTTTGTTGTGGTGCATCATAAATGAGTACCCCAGCCGCTTCAGGGCGTTGAATGAGTTCACGCTGAAGGACTGGGGTATATGTAGTTTGATTAAACAAGCGATGGCTCAGGCTGACTTTTTCAACCTGAATAAAACCACGATACAGGTATTCACGTTGGTGAATCTGTGCATCGTGTTGTCCATAAGTTGCTTGTTGAATAATCTTCATAAATTCTCATCAGGATGAGCAAAGCATAATTTCATCCTAACTGAGATTTTATTGAATACAAACGCTTTTTAAACAAATTAGAGCTTATGGTATAATTTTTGACCATGTTCCTGATAAGCGGTTTTCATGGCTTTGAGACCTGATTCGACCTCTGCATCTACTTGCTCCGTTTTGTTCGCAGCATTTTGATTTTGTGCATAATCTCTCACGTTTTGCGTGATTTTCATCGAACAGAACTTTGGTCCGCACATTGAACAGAAGTGTGCAGATTTATGCGCTTCTTTTGGCATGGTTTCATCATGCATGCTGCGTGCGGTATCTGGGTCAAGGCTCAGGTTAAACTGATCTTCCCAGCGGAATTCAAAACGTGCTTTAGATAAGGCATTGTCACGTGCTTGCGCGCCCGGATGTCCTTTGGCAAGGTCAGCCGCATGTGCTGCAATTTTATAGGTGATGATGCCGTCTTTGACGTCTTTTTTGTTCGGTAAGCCTAAGTGCTCTTTAGGTGTCACATAGCACAACATTGCAGTACCGTACCAACCAATCATCGCTGCACCAATTGCAGAAGTAATATGGTCATAACCTGGTGCAATATCCGTGGTTAATGGGCCGAGTGTATAGAATGGTGCTTCTTTACAGACTTCAAGTTGCAAGTCCATATTTTCTTTGACCATGTGCATTGGTACGTGCCCCGGGCCTTCAATCATCACTTGCACATCATGTTCCCAAGCGCGGTGAGTCAATTCACCCAAAGTTCGCAGTTCGCTGAATTGTGCTTCATCGTTGGCATCTTGAATACAACCCGGACGTAAACCATCACCTAAGCTGAACGATACATCGTAAGCTTTCATGATTTCGCAGATTTCATCAAAGTGTGTGTAAAGGAAGTTTTCTTCATGATGCGCCAAACACCATTGCGCCATGATTGAACCGCCACGCGATACAATACCTGTTAAGCGATTGGCCGTGAGTGGTACATAACGCAATAACACGCCTGCGTGAATGGTGAAGTAATCCACACCTTGTTCAGCCTGTTCAATCAGCGTGTCTTTAAAGATTTCCCAAGTGAGGTCTTCGGCAATGCCGTTTACTTTTTCTAGTGCCTGATAAATAGGTACAGTACCAATTGGCACAGGCGAGTTGCGGATAATCCATTCACGGGTTTCATGGATGTTTTTACCTGTCGATAAATCCATGATGGTATCTGCGCCCCAACGGGTCGCCCAAGTCATTTTCGCGACTTCTTCATCAATACTTGAACCTAGTGCCGAGTTACCAATATTGGCATTGATTTTGACCAAGAAGTTGCGACCAATAATCATTGGCTCACATTCTGGGTGGTTAATGTTGGCAGGAATAATTGCACGACCTTCAGCCACTTCCTGACGTACAAATTCAGGCGTGATTTCAGTTAGATTTTTAGCTCCAAAGTTTTGCCCCGAATGCTGACGCATATCGACACCTTCGCGTTGGCGTTGGTTTTCACGAATGGCGATATATTCCATTTCAGGGGTGATGATGCCTTGTTTGGCATAGTGCATTTGGGTGACGTTTTTACCAACTTTGGCACGACGTGGCTTTTGAATATGGGCAAAACGAATCTCTGCAGTGCGAATATCGCGTAAACGCTCTTGACCAAATGCCGAGCTGAGGGTTTCTAGTTTTTCGGTGTCTTGGCGCTCTTCAATCCAACTGTCGCGGATGTTCGGCAAGCCTTTATTCAGATCAATTTCTACATTTGGATCGGTATACACACCAGAAGTGTCATACACCATGAGCGGCGGATTGTGCTCACCGCCTAAGCCTGTTGGGGTGTCGGTCAGTTCGATTTCACGCATTGGCACCTGAATGTCTGGGCGTGAGCCTTGAATATAGACTTTTTTCGATGCTGGCAAAATGCGGGTTAAATCTTTGGCATCTTGCTCGTGTTGAGCAGAAATGTCAGCAGGGGATAGATTCGTTAATTGGTTCATTGCAATGATCCTGAAGAATGAAATCAACGAATCAAGCACGACCAAAAACATTGCAATTGAGTTGTTGAGACTTTAATAGTTCAACATTAACCGTGTGGCTGGGTTTTTAGGTGGCTTGATTCCTACGCAGGTTTTAACCTGATCAGGTTCAACGGTACTTGGGTTTACAGCTTGGTTTGCAGATTTTAGGCTACAAACTCAGCATGGACACAATCTCAGCGAGGAATTACTCGCGCTCCGTCAAGCTGTATAAATAGTAGCACGTTGTTGGTATAAAAGCAGGCTTCGCGCGGCTTTTATTCTTTGATGCCTAATGACAAGTATTTGAGCTTTAAGCGACTTTGGATAATTAGCGAGTAATACAAACGGCATCACTAAAACAATCGCGTTTTGCATGGATGGAGATGTTCTTTAAATTTAAATATTGATGCAACTGTGCATGTACTAAAGCATCATCGCCATATTCACGCTGTTCACGTGCAGTGGGCTGTGCTGCAATTTCAGTGAGTCGTTGTTCACTGCTCATGTGTAAAAAGGCAAGGAATTTACGCGCTTGCTGTGCTAAGGGAGATTTTTGCAACTTTGCCAGTTTTTTAATTTCAAATAATACGGCAGGTTGGATACTGTATTCATCGACATAATCCTGAGAAACAGGACTGTTGACTGTGCCTTTAAACAGCAGCAAGGCATACACTTCGGCTAGATAACGTGCATCCCGTATAAAGTGACTTTTAGGATAACGCTGCACGTAATCTTCCCAAAATAAGGCGCGTTCTGCCAAATCGGCAGCATCAAGGGTGAGTCCACCATCACGCAAGCTGTGCTGCATATTGTCATTGGCCATTCTTTCAATAAAAATCTGCTCGGCATCGGGCATGTAAGGCGCAAAAATAATGGCTAAGTATTGTGGGCTACGACGATAAACCAACTGTGCTTCACCTGCATCGTATAGCTCTAAATAGGCTTGTCCCTTATGTTTCAATAAATATTGATCACGCAAGGCAAAGTTTTCAAAATGACTTTGCTGAATGGTCGGATGCTGCGCCATATCAAAAGCATGTTGATCAAAAGCGGCTTGTTCTGCAGCGCTGCGTTCTACATGCAAAAAGCGTTGATACATTTGGGTCGAAAGATTGAGTAAATTTAATTGCTCATTTAAAGGTAGCAACGGTAGGCAAACTTTTAAATCCTGATTAATTTGTTCTAGCGCAAACGTGGTGCGGGTATTGTCAATTTGCTGCATATTGTGCTGAATGTTTTCACACATTTGGGTCAAATCTACAGGTTCGCTGGCACTGGCCTGTACCTTTGGTGGTTCAGCTACGGGAGGCGTATCTGAATTTTGGCAGGCGAGCAAACACAGACAACTGCCAAGCAGTAGGGCAAGTTTACTGGTGCGAAGAAATTTAACCATTACAGCAATTCAACATGAGTATTCATTCATCATCTAGTGCCTTCATTTAGGCACTATGGATTCCAAAAATTCAAAATGAGTCATTCATACCAAAATTCTAAATTTAAAATATCCGCTGTGAGACACACGGTTTTAGAAGCTTGGGTCGAAGGACAAAGGGAGAGCTTGCATTGTAAAGTCAAAGCCGCGGAGTAAATTGTAGTATTCTGCTAGAGTTTGGTTACATGCCTGTGAGTAAGTGCCACTTTATGCAGTGATTGTTAGCACGTGTATGGCTTTGCTTAAGTATTGCAATGAATTGAAATAATATGAAAAATTATCAAAATTAATGAAAGTCATACGAAAAAAATGCAAATTCGCTTTAGTATGGGCAGTGTAAAATACATTGCAGTAGGATTGGCGAAATTACAGAGTGGGTTGATCGAAAAATAATGAAAAAAATGATGTTAGTGACATGCTTATGTTGGATGAGTTCAAGTGCTTTTGCTTTGGATTTAATGCAAGCCTATCAGCGTGCTCAAAATAGCGATCCGACTTGGCGCGCACAGCAATTACAATATCAGGCCGATCAATTAAATTTAGGGCTTGCGCAAGGCAATTTACTGCCAACTGTGACTCTGTCGGGCAATATCACCCGTAAAAGTCAGGAAATGAGTCGAGTCAATATTGCCAGTTCCTCGCCAGAGCTTTTAAGCAGTTCATCTTCAACTTCACGTCAAGTCGCGTTAACAGCACGTCAGCCTTTATTTCGTTGGGATGCTTGGCAAGCCCTGAAACAAGTCAAAACCTCGTTAAGCCTGAGTGAAGTCACCTTACGTTTACAACAACAGCAACATATTTTGAATGTATCAGAAGCGTATTTTAATGTGCTGAGACAGCAGTCTTTAACAACAGCATATTTACAAGAAGAAAAAGCTTTGTTGGAACAGCTCAATATGATGAATGCCAAACTGCGTGAAGGTTTGGTGGCTAAAAGTGAAGTCAGTGAAGCCAATGCGCAATATCAAAATGCACGAGCGAACAGGATTGGAACACATGTGCAGTTGGTTTTGGCACAAGAGCAGTTGGCACAATTGATTGGGCCATATCAAGAAAGTTTGGCAGTTTTGCGAGATGACTTTCAATTTCAAAAACCTGTGCCTGAAAGTTTAGAGGCATGGTCGCAATTGGCACAAACTCAAAATTTGGCTATTCAACAGGCACGTTTGCAGCGACAATATGCCGAAGATGCACGTCGGGTTGAACAAGCAGCACGTTATCCGCAGGTAGAAGCTGTAGGCAGTTATGGTTATGCCAAACAAAGCCCTGAAAGTATCATGTCGCCCGATGGTCAGTTCGACCAGGTCGGGATTGAAATGAACTGGAATGTGTTTAGCGGTGGGCGGGTCAATAAAAATGTGCAAAAAGCAGTGGTTTTGGTACAGAAATCTGAAGCCGAGCTAGATGCAGCAATCCGTAAAGCCAATACCGATGTGAAACAGGCATATTTACAAGTCGAAACTGATCAAGCCAAATTGCAGGCGCGACAGGCTGCAATGAATTCAGCAGATTTAGTGGCACGAGCATCCAAAGCGCAATATCAGGAAGGTTTAAAAACCATGGTGGATGTACTGTTGGCACAGCGTAACGCCTTTTCTGCCAAGCAGGATTATCTCAATGCACAGTATGACTATTTGAAGCATGTGTTACAGTTGAAAGCAGCCGTTGGGCAATTGACTGAACAAGATGTGCAGGAAATGAATGCTTGGTTGATTCGGAAAGCCATATAGGGTCTGTTGACATTTCATAAATGGCTTGCGCTGTAGGCTAAAACTGAGCAGATCAGGCATGAAACGCAGGGAATAGCGAGACTATTGCCAAGTTTCATAACGCAATCTGAGAAAGTTTTAGCCACATGAGCAAGAACAAAGCGTTGCTTTGTTTGCTGCGCAAGGGGGCGAGCATATTTTTGCTACTATTGCTTTATGAGTCAGTCATTTAGAATGACTAAATTTCCTGTCCCATGCCTTATATCAGCTAAAAAATATGCGTTGCCGCAAACATAGACGAAATGTCAACAGACCCAAGTCATTTTGTCATCTGAATGGCTTATGCTGTTTAAAGACAGAAACGATCAGACTTGAGAGTTTGGTGAGAAAATGTCATAAAAACGTCATCATTGCTGTGCTTTAATATTCAATCATTGCGTCAGTCTATCCTTTTGTTGTGGAGTGTATTCCTTGAGTACGAATAATCCTGTGTTAAGTCACCATATTTCTTCTCAGTTCAATGAAGATTTGCAGGATGTAAATACCAAATTTATGGCCATGGGTGGTTTGGTAGAGCAGCAGGTTGCCAACTCGATTCACGCACTCTTGGATACCGATGCAGCCTTGGCGGTAGAAGTTCAGTTCCAAGACAATGTTGTCAATCGCATGGAAACCGAAATTGATGAAGCCTTAACGTTGATTTTGGCGCGTCGTCATCCAGCCGCAATTGATTTGCGTATGGTGATTGCCATGTCTAAAGCCAATACTGACTTAGAGCGTATTGGTGATGAAGCTGCAAAAATTGCCCGTATTGCCCAAAACTTATGTGAAGAAGGTGGTTCGCCACGCGGCTATATGGAAACACGTCATATTGGTAACCAAGTGCGTGTCATGATTCACGATGCACTGGATGCTTTTGCACGTTTAGATGTCGATCAAGCACTGCGTGTTTTACTTGCCGATGCCGATATTGACCGTGAATATCAATCTGCAACACGTACTCTAATGACGTATATGATTGAAGATCCGCGTCATATTTCACGTGTGATTAATGTAATGTGGGTGTTACGTTCATTAGAGCGTATTGGTGACCACGCACGAAATATTTCAGAACAAGTGATTTATATGGTCAAAGGTTTTGACGTACGTCATACCAGCGTCAAAGAAATTGAAGAAAAAGTACAGGAACGCTAAGTTCAGCTTTTTTTTGAATATTCAGCCTCATCTAATGATGGGGCTTTTTTTTATGGCTTGAATGAGTCTTTTTGATTTTTGCTGATCTTTAAGATTTTGAAATAACCTGAATTTTGGATAAAAAAAATCTCAGACTTTGGGGGAAATCTGAGATTGAAATCGGGGATATTTATTATAGTGAGAGATAATTGCTTATCTCCTTGAAAATAAGTATAGGAAAATCACACTCAAGAATCATGTGGTTTATTGTAGTGGAATGTAGCGTTTTATATACAAATGTATTTTTAAATTACATTATTTTTAGTGTGATTATTTTTAAAACTATTCTTTTTGAAATCAATAATTAATCTATTGTTAAGTGTTTTGTTGTGACTATAAAATATACGCTTCAATCGAGAAATAAAAATAGGAAATTAGCTTAATTTTTTGAATCTATTTTCATTTATTTAAAACATTGTTGCGGCAACTCATAATCACAAATGGCATAAAAAAAGAGCCTTCATAAAGACTCTTTTAATTGTAAAATAAACAAGGTTTGAATTTTCCAAAATGAAAAAACAGTACTTGGATTAGTTTTGAGGTTTTAAGCCTTCTGCGACTTCCAAACTGGCATCATTGTTGAGAAACTTCTCACGTTGTTCTTCCAAAAACTTTTTCGCTTCAGGTTCAAACACATTTAAACGCTTTTCATTAATGAGCGTAGTTTGGTGTTTGAGCCATTCCTGCCAAGCCTGTTTAGATACCGTTTCAAGTAATTCTTGACCTTTGGCACCCGGAAAAGGAGCGAAATCCATCGCTTCCATGTCGGTTTGATATTTACGACAAAATACTTGTTTAGACATCTCTCACTTCCTGATTATGCATAAAGTTGAGCAAGACGTGTTTGAGCACGTTCAATTGCCGCTGCAACTTGTGCAGGCGCTGTACCGCCAATATGATCACGTGCATTTACAGAGGCTTCAAGGGTCAGTGCTTTTTCAAATACATCAGCTTGAATTAAATCTGAGAATTGCTGTAATTGTTCTAGGCTAAGTTCAGACAAGTCTTTGCCTTCTTGTACGCCCAATGCTACGGCTTTACCTACAATTTCATGTGCATCGCGGAATGCCACGCCATTTTTTACTAAGTAATCTGCAAGGTCAGTTGCCGTAGAGAAACCACGTAATGCAGCTTCACGCATTTCTGCAATGTTTGGTACTAAAGCAGGAATCATATCGGCAAATGCCATGAGCGAGCCGCGCACGGTATCAATGGCATCAAACAAAGGTTCTTTGTCTTCTTGGTTGTCTTTGTTGTAGGCAAGCGGTTGACCTTTCATCAGGGTCAACAGACTCATTAAATCGCCATAAACACGACCTGTTTTACCGCGCACCAATTCTGGTACGTCTGGGTTTTTCTTCTGCGGCATAATGGATGAGCCAGTGCAGAAACGGTCTGGAATATTCACAAATTTGAACTGTGCCGATGTCCATAAAATCAGTTCTTCAGACATACGCGACAAGTGCATCATAATTAAAGATGCAGCAGCGTTAAACTCAATCCCGAAATCACGGTCTGATACAGCATCTAACGAGTTTTCAGATACAGCTTCAAAGCCCAACAATTCTGCGGTAAAAGCACGGTCAATTGGGTAAGTGGTACCTGCCAAAGCAGCAGAACCCAAAGGCATACGATTAACACGTTTGCGGCAGTCAATTAAACGCTCAGAGTCACGTACCAACATTTCGAACCATGCCATAAGGTGATGACCAAAAGTCACAGGCTGTGCGGTTTGCAAATGGGTAAAACCAGGCATAATGGTATGCGTGTTTTTGGCTGCCAAGCTCAAAATGCCGTGTTGTAATTTTTTTAATAATTCTAAAATGGCATCAATTTCGTCACGGACATACAAACGAATATCGGTTGCCACTTGGTCGTTACGGCTACGACCAGTGTGTAATTTTTTACCTGTAATGCCAATACGCTGAGTAAGGCGCGATTCGATGTTCATGTGGACATCTTCAAGGTCAATACGCCATTCAAATTGACCTGCTTCAATTTCAGCCTGAATGGTATTTAAACCTTGAATAATATCGTCACGCTCTTCAGTCGTAAGTACGCCTACTTTGGCAAGCATCGTTGCATGTGCAATTGAGCCAGCAATATCTTGTTTATAAAAGCGTTGGTCAAATTGAACAGATGCTGTAAATTCAGCAACAAAAGCATCAGTCGCTTCAGAGAAACGACCGCCCCACATACCCGAAGTTTGGGCTTGTGACGGATTTGAGGAATTAGAAGATGTGGTCATATCGGCTCAATAAAGTAAAAAGCGGTGATTTGGACAAGAGTATAACAAATTCAGATTCACTTGCCGAAGAACAAGCCAATCAAACTTATGCTGATACGCAGGCAGAACAAAATTATGTGTATTTTTTTACGAAAATAGGGCGTTGGCAATATCTAATTGAACTATTTATTGGCAGTAATGCTTTGGCAATGGTCTTGGCTTTGGCTGAAGCACAGGGCTGGCAAGGTTTAAGTTTTACTCGGGTGCTGCAATATATTTTGTATATCAACTGGGTGGTATTGTGTTTTGCGGCTTTGGTTGAATTTTTTCAGGCACGTTTTTTACGCATGGGCTTGGCGCTATCGTTTATGGTGAGTTTTATCTTGCTGCAAACCATCGTATTGGTCACGACACTCAGTTTAAATACCTTATTGCATTTTGGGCAAAATTTTCATTTACAGCAGTTTAGTCTGGCTGAACTCATGCATGGGATTGGACTGCATTTGAGTTATGGTGTGATTTTGGGTGCGTTTTGTTTTCGTTATATCTATGTCCGAGAACAAGCTATTCAGCAGCGGCATAGCGAATTGCAAGCGCGGGTGCATGCTATGCAGGCCCGTATTCATCCACACTTTTTGTTTAACAGCTTAAATAATGTGATCAGTCTAATTGCAATTGATCCCGATAAAGCCGAGCAGATGCTGCTGAATTTATCACGTTTATTCCGTGCCAGTTTGCAGGAATTAAAACTGGTGAGCCTGAAAGATGAGATTGAACTTTGCCAGCGATATTTAGAGATTGAACAAATTCGTTTGGGTGATCGGTTGGCGGTAGAATGGAAAATTGAACAACCGCAACTGCTCAGTCAGGTACAAATTCCGTTATTAACTTTACAACCCTTGCTAGAAAATAGTATTTTTCATGGAGTTGAAAAAGTTTTAGCAAAGAGTACGATAAGTATATTGATCGAAATATTGCAAAACCAAGTCAATATTGTCATTACAAATCCGTATGTCAGCGATAAAATAAATTTAAGATCTGGACATGGGATT
Organism: Acinetobacter sp. YH01003; assembly: GCF_013420525.1. Classification (NCBI taxonomy): domain Bacteria; kingdom Pseudomonadati; phylum Pseudomonadota; class Gammaproteobacteria; order Moraxellales; family Moraxellaceae; genus Acinetobacter; species Acinetobacter sp. YH01003. The sequence goes on from NZ_VOXY01000010.1 coordinate 73,692, forward strand.
GCACTGCAAAACGTGGAACAGCGCTTAAAAGCGTATTATGGGCGCAGTGTTACTTTCAAAAATTATGCGGGGAATGGTATGTACACCACGGTGCTGCAATACCGTTATAAATAAAATAAGCTGTGATTGCTCTGATTTTTCTAGACTTGATAAAAATAAAGTTATTGACTTAAAAAGGAGGAAAAATGGACATCCTAATTTGTGATGATGAGCCTCTAGCTAGAGAGCGATTATCACGTTTGGTCACTCAACTGGGGCATCATGTGGTGGCAACGGCAGCTCATGGGCAACAGGCGATTGAACTGGCGGATGAACATCAGCCGGATGTCATATTATTAGATATTCAAATGCCGGGAATGGATGGTCTAAGTTGTGCTCAACATTTGCGTGAGCTTGATCCTATGCCAGCCATTGTGTTTTGTACCGCTTATGATGAACACGCACTTGATGCGTTTAAATCCAATGCGGAAGGCTATTTGTTAAAACCGATAATGCAACAGGAATTGCAACAGGTTTTAGATCATTTAACAAAACTCACGCAAGCGCAGATGAGTCATTTAAAACAAAAAGAAAATATGGACGAATTAAAAATAAAACGTCACCAAATCGCGGCGAAAACCTATCGCGGTGTAGAATTGGTGCCAATAGAAAATATCTACTATTTTTTAGCTGATCAGAAATATGTCACTGTGCGTCATAAAAATGGCAGTGTCCTGATTGATGAAACGCTGAAAGATTTAGAAACCGAGTTTGGTGATCAGTTTATTCGGATTCACCGAAATGCCTTGGTCTCGATTCAGTTTTTGGAGGGGCTAGAAGTGGTCAATTCAGGACAGTATCAGGTACGTTGCCGTGAGCTAGATGAGCGTTTGGCTGTTAGCCGACGACATTTGCCTTTATTGCGAGAACGCATCCAAAAACTCTAATTTGTCAGCCTCATCGCAGATGAATACGCAACAGATTGATAAATCGGTAAAGAAATAGACTTGCATTTTTAGGGGATCAGGTTAAGTTTAGATGAACTTATTTATCTTGCTTAGCCACTATGATGAAAACCCTGAAAATTGCAACTCGACAAAGCCCGCTTGCGTTATGGCAGGCTGAACACATTCGTGCCCGCTTAGAGGCGATGCATGCCGATTTAACTGTTGAGTTGGTGACCTTTGTCACGCAGGGCGATAAAATTTTAGATACCCCATTGGCAAAAATTGGGGGGAAGGGCTTATTTGTCAAAGAATTAGAAGCCGCCTTAATGGATGGTCGTGCCGATTTAGCCGTACACTCTATGAAAGATGTACCCATGGCATTGCCTGAAGGTTTGAGCTTGGCGGTCATTTGTGAGCGTGAAGACCCACTCGATGCCTTTGTGTCGAATCACTATGCCAGTTTTGCAGATTTACCACAGGGCGCTAAAGTTGGAACCTCAAGCTTGCGCCGTAAATGCCAAATTTTAAAAGCACGTCCAGATTTAGAGATTATTGATTTACGTGGCAATGTGGGTACGCGCTTGTCTAAGCTAGATGATGGTCAGTATGACGCGATTATTTTAGCCAGTGCAGGATTAAAGCGTTTGGGCTTGGCAGAGCGTATTCGTCATACCATTCAGCCTGATGTGAGCTTACCTGCCGTTGGGCAAGGGGCTTTGGGTCTGGAATGTCGTAGCCAAGATCAGGCGGTGTTGGATTTAATTTTGCCGTTAATGCATGCCGAAACCAATGTCTGTGTACGTGCCGAACGTGCTTTTAATGCCTACTTGGAAGGCGGTTGTCAGGTGCCAATTGCAGGCTACGCAACTTTGCAGAATGGTCAGTTGCAGATTGAAGGTCGTGTTGGTAGTGTCGATGGGCAAACCATTCTTAAAGCTGTGCAATTTGGCGCACCTGAACAGGCTGAAATGCTAGGTGAAGAATTGGCAAAAGCTTTATTGGCACAGGGTGCGGGCGAATTACTCAAAGCCCTGTATCAATAATTCATATTGCACCAGAAGCCCATGCTCTTCATTAATACCCGACCTCAAGATCGTGCAGAGGCCTTAACTCAGGCTTTGCAACAACAGCATATTGAGGTCATTGATTTGCCCTTGTTGCAGCTTTCTGCACAGCCGTGGTCGGAGCAACTGGCTAATTTATATGCCCAGTTGCCTCACACGCATATTATTGTGGTGGTTAGTCCGACTGCTGTCGATATTGGGATGCAATATTTAGCCCGAAGCCAAATATCATTGCAGGATTTGCAGCATATACGTTGGGTGGCTGTGGGTGAGAAAACAGCAGAAGTTTTACGTGGATATGGTCTTTACAGCGAAGTCCCGCAGGTTGAAACTTCCGAAGGGATGCTGAGTTTGCCGTGTTTGCAAAATTTGAAAGTCGGCACACACATTGCCTTTTGGCGTGGCGAGGGCGGACGGCAATTTATGATGCAAACACTGCTTGATCAGGGGATGCAGATCCATAATTTTGTATTGTATCGGCGGGAGTGTCCTGCCAGTTCTATTGAAAAAATGCAGGCAGTACGCGCACGTTTAATACAATCTTCAGAATTTATCATGATGATCAGCAGTGAAGCCAGTTGGTTAAACTGGCTGAGCTTAATTCAGCGGGATTTCGATCTACTGAACAAAGGTCATTATTGGGTATTGGGTGATCGTTTAGAGAAAATTTTGCTCGATTATCAAACGCAGCATCATACAAAATATAACGTATTCAAGTTGACCCATTTAAAAACAGAATTAATATTGCAGCAAATGATGCGCATGCAAGGAAAACTATGAAAAAACTGGTTGTGATAGTGGTGTTGATCGCTTTGGTCTGGATCGTCAAATTAAGTTTTGATGTGATGCAAATTTCAGCGCAACAACAGCAACTCAGTCAAAGTTTGCATCTTGCAGAAAAAACCAATGCCAATTTAAATGATCAGTTGGTGGCTTTGCAGCGCCGTAATTATACCCAAGATGCGCCAGAACAGTCCGCAGTATCCAGCGCTGTGCAGCAAGAAGATGCGATTCAACCAGTAGATATGGTGGCGCAGCAATTGGACTTGGTGGAATTTTCCTTACAACAACAACAGTTTCACTATGCGACTGAAAAGCTAGCTCATTTAGACCGTGAGTTAAACGAATATGCTTTAGCTCCTGCTTTGAAACAAAGTTTGCACCAAGTTGTTCAGCAAGATCAGAAACAAATTCAACAATTTATAACAACACGTGATGCGCAATATCAACAAGTAAGTCAGTTATTGCAGCAATTAGATCAACAATTAAAACAGCAAGCTCAACAACCTGAGCTGAACCCTGCCGATGTCGATGATCGTTATTTTTGGCAAAAATGGCTGAGTATTGAATCTGCCAAGCAACCTGCGACACAGTTGATGCAGCGCCAGATTATTTTAAAAGAAGCACAATTGCGTCTATTGCTGGCTCGACAAATCTTTATACAAGGTCAATATGTGCAATATCAACAAGAAGTGAATGACATTATTCAGTTATTACAACAATTGCCTGATCAGAAAGCACAGCAATTGGTTCAGCAATTAGAAAAAATTAAAAATTTAAATATCGTTCCAACGCCAAGTTTAAAAACACGTGCTTTATTGGGGGCGGTATAAATGAAACAGATTTTACTCGCCTATGTGGTGGTCAGTATTGTACTGGTCGCTTTGCTGAGCGTACTGAGTTATGGGCATGGTTCAGGCTATGTTTATGTGTATTGGCGCGAATGGCAATTGCAAACCAATATTTGGTTGTTGTTGTTCTTTTTCTTGTCGATTAGTGTTTCGCTACAAATTTTATGGTTGTTGTTAAAGCGCTATTTTAGCCGTGAACAGCGTAAGGTTGAAACAGTATTTAACTTTAAAAATCTGCATCCATATGAGCAATTGGCGGTCATTTGGTTGTTGGATGCTGCAGAAGATCAACACCAGTTTATTCGACAGGTGTTTGCCCAGTCAGGTTTGCTCAAAGGAGTGATGGAAGCACGTATGCACTCCATCCAACAGCAATATCCGCAAGCGTTGGCTGCCTTAAATCAAAGCAGTGCCATGGCGTTTGAGTTGGCAGAAATACAGCGTATTGAAATTTATTTAGCGCAGCAACAACCTGAACAAGCTTTGACGCATTTAGAGTTTTTGAATCAGCACGAATTATCGCCGTGGTTATTTAAAGTCAAAACGGCTTATCAAAAACGTTTAATTGCCTTGTGGGGCGAATTTGCCACGCAATATCCTTGGCATTATTTACGTTCGACCAAATACGGGCATTTAGATGCAGACACCAAGCAAAAGTGGCTGACTGAGTTATTAACCCAATTTGAGCAGGCTGGTGCAGAAAATTTACAGGCTTTGCAGCAGCGTTATAGTGATTTAAGTGAGCAGATTTTCAGTCAGTCTTATGCCATTCAGGTGTTGTGGTTGAAGTTATTGTCGCGTCTGCCTGATTTGGCCGCACAACATGAACGTCTTGCGGTACAGATGTTGAGTGAACAGTTTAATCAGGAAGTGTTTTATTTATGGTTCCAACAGCAGTTGTTAAAACAACAACCTGATTATGCCAAAATTGAAAAGCAAATAAATCTGTGGGAACAGAAATACCCTGCATTACCTGTATTTAGTTTTGCCAAATGGCATATTTTTACAGCAACAGCGCGTTATTCAGAAGCCGAGCAATTACTGGATTTATATCCTGAACACGTATTAATGAGTTATTTAAGAGTTAAATCTAATTTAAAAGATCAGCCTGAATTATTAAAACAGTTAAATTTAATCTTTGAAAATAATTCTAATTTTGTCGAAATTAAAATTTAAGGGTGAGTTGTGTTAACACTAGCAGATTATCCAATTGTTTTTGAGCAGCGTGTTGCATGGGGAGATATGGATGCTTTTGGGCATGTCAATAATGTGATCTATTACCGTTATATTGAAAGTGCGCGTTTATATTATTTAGACCATTTAAAAATTTTACAGCAAGATGTTTTGACGGTGATTGCCTCAAATCAGTGCAAATATATACGCCCCGTGGTTTATCCTGATATTTTAAAAATTGGTGTTCGGGTAGAAGAATTGCGTAATAGTGCCATGCGTATGCATTATTTAATTTACAGTGAAGCACAGCAAATGGTGGTGGCAGAGGCAGATGCGGTGATTGTATGTGTAGATCGCGTCAATATGCAAAAAACCTTAATCCCTGAAAATGTACGCGCGGGTATTCATAAAATAGAAAAAACCGTACAGCATATTCTTGATTAAATCTTAATAATCAGTTCATAATATGTCCGACTGTTATTTATATGTAGAGTAGTAGATTTTTTATTGACGCTTCGGTTTGATAAAAATAGAATGAATCTGCTTAATTTAATAACTGAATATAAAAAGCATAGTTTTTGGAGTAAGTATGATGCCTGATATTAGCAATTTGTCTGTAGAACAGTTAAAGCGTTTACAAGCTGAAGCGGAAGCATTAATTGCCACGAAAAAAGATCAAGCAATTGAAGATGCCTATAATCAAATTTTAGCGATTGCAGACAATTTGGGTTTAAGCATTGAGCAGATTTTGGAAGTTGGCGAAAGCAAGCGTAAGAAAAGCCCGCGTAAAACAGTAGCGCCACGTTATCGTAGCAAAACAAATCCTACAGATACTTGGACTGGTCGTGGTAAAAAACCACGCTGGTTAGTCGCTGAATTAGAAAAAGGCGCAAAACTTGAAGATTTTCTAATCTAAGCTTCATCAATTTGTCATTGATTTGACTTAGAGTTCAAAAACCAAGCAATACGGCTTGGTTTTTTTATCTGTATCAATTGGCGACGCCGAAAAAGTGTGCATAATGTGTGAGTGTTATAAAAAGTCATTCATAGAAAAATTAGTAAGGTTGGTCGTGGTGGCATGATAAAGAAACCCAAATACATCACGTGGTGGATTTTCGTCCTCATTGCATTTTTGTTTTTTGTGTTATTACAAATTCCAGCAGCGTGGTTAATTTCAAAATTTTATAAAAATAATCAGACCTTACATAATGTGAGTGGCAATATCTGGAAGGGGCAAGCCGATTGGCATAAGGGACAGTTACGTGGTTCTTTAAGTTGGAATACACGTCCTTTAGATTTAGTTTTATTGCGTGTCGCTGCCGATGTTGAAGTGCATAGTGGCAATACTAAACTCGAAGGCATTGTTGGCTATCGTTTTGGTAGCGTCTTGGTGCAATCTTTAGATGGGCAAGTTGCGCCAGAAACCTTAAAAAGTATTGTGGATTGGCAGTGGCCAAGTAATGCGATTCAACTCAAAGACATTCATTTGAATTTTAAAAAACAGCAAGGCTTCACCAAAGCCAAAGGACAACTGCAGTGGGCGGGTGGCGAATTGCTGTATCGTTTTGCTCAGCGCCAAGACCGTATGAATATCCCTGCGTTAAAAGGCAGTTTGTCCGATGAAAATGGCAAACTGTTATTTGATATTCGCGATCAACGTGAACAAAAAATGCTGAATATTGCGCTTGATCAAAGCTTGATGCTAGATGTGCAACTCACGCAACGCTTATTGATGAATATCGCCTCTTATGAAGGCAAAGCGGGCTTAGATACCTATGTGATCAGCACTCGCCAACCTCTATTAAAAGGAGGTTTCTAATGCGTACACTCTCTGAACGATTAGGGAGTTTGCACTGGAAGCAGTTTGATCGTGCTGCGCCAGTATTTTTAGCTTTTTTGATTTTGTATCTGTGTTGGAAACTGGCGAGTTTATTTTGGTGGGTTGTTGCGCCGCCCCAAGTCATGCAAATTGATCGGGTGGAGTTGGGTTCACAGCAACCACAAATCCCGAATATTACCTCCTTTGCATTGTTTCAAGAACTTGGGCGCAGCAACACTGCCGATGATCAATTAAATATGACTTTGCAAGGTGTAGTGGTTGGGCAGCCGAGTCAGTTTTCTTCTGCGGTCATTAAAGTGAATGAGGTGGCAGAGCGTTACCGTGTGGGTGATGTGATTGATTTGAGTCAGTACCAATTGGCAGAAGTCTACTGGGATCGGGTGATTTTACGTCATAGCAGTGGCGCGACGCGTGAAGTATTGTTTAAAGGTATTGAAAATGGTTTAAATCAACCTATCGCACCTTTAATTCCAAGTGGTAATCAAGCTCCTGTAACTGCACCTACGCAGTCCGCACAACCGAATAATGCCATTGGACAGGCAGTACAGCGCATACAGGAAGATCGCGAACAATACTTAAAAGAGATGGGTGTTGAAGCAAATACGGGCAATGGTTATGAAGTGACTACACGTACGCCAGCCGCTTTAAGAAATAAACTGGGTTTACAGCCAGGTGACCGTATTTTGTCTTTAAATGGGCAAAACGTCGGGCAAGGACAAAGCGATGCACAATTGCTTGAACAGGCACGTCGTGAAGGTCAAGTGAAATTAGAAATAAAACGTGGTGATCAAGTGATGACCATACAACAAAATTTTTAAATGGATCGGCATCGTAACTACATGCAGAGACATATTTAGGGTTAGGAAACACAGTAGATTATGGCTTTATTGAATTATGAGCGTCCATTTTGGGCATTACTGGCTGCTGCACCGCTTGTTGCAATGGTGAGTACTGCAAGTCATGCGCAAACCTGGAAAATTAATTTACGTGATGCGGACTTAACTGCATTTATTAATGAAGTGGCCGATATTACGGGCAAGAACTTTGCAGTCGATCCGCGTGTGCGTGGCAATGTCACGGTGATTTCCAACAAAGCCCTGAATAAAAATGAAGTCTATGACCTGTTTTTAGGCGTATTGAATGTGAATGGTGTGGTGGCAATACCATCAGGCAATACCATTCGCCTTGTACCTGACAGCAATGTAAAAAGCTCAGGCATTCCCTATGATGGTCGTCAAAATGCGCGTGGTGACCAAATTGTAACGCGAGTGATTTGGCTAGAAAATACCAATGCCAATGACCTGATTCCTGCTTTACGTCCGCTCATGCCGCAGTTTGCGCATTTGTCTGCGGTCGGGGGCACCAATGCTCTAATCGTGTCTGATCGTGCCAGTAACATTTATCAGTTAGAAAGCATTATTCGTAACCTAGATGGTACGGGGCAAAATGACATTGAAGCGATTAGCCTGCAATCCAGTCAAGCCGAAGAAGTCATTGGCTTGCTTGAGTCGATGAGTTCGACAGGGGCAGCGAAAGATGTTAAAGGTTCGCGTGTGCGTATTGTGGCGGACAACCGTACCAATCGTATTATCATCAAAGGCGATACCGCAACACGTAAACGCATTCGTCAAATGATTGAAATGATGGATGTGCCTGCGGCAGATCGTTTGGGTGGTTTGAAGGTTTTTCGCTTGAAATATGCCAGTGCACAGAATTTAGCAGAAATATTGCAAGGTCTGGTTTCAGGACAGGCGGTGAGCAGCAGCTCTAATGCAAATAGCAACAGTAACAACAACAGTGCTAGTAATTTAAGCAGCACCAATAACAACACAGGTAATTCATCGACTATTTCCACCCCAAGTATTAATTTGGGTGGCAGCTCGAATAGCAACAATCAAAACAACATCACCAGTTTTAATGGTAATGGTGTCAGTATTATTGCCGATGGCTCGCAAAATGCTTTGGTGGTCAAAGCCGATCCGCAGTTGATGCGTGAAATTGAATCGGCCATTCAGCAACTAGATACCCGTCGTCAACAAGTGTTGATTGAAGCTGCGATTATAGAAGTGGAAGGTACCGATGCCGACCAATTGGGTGTGCAGTGGGCATTGGGCGATTTAAGCAGCGGTATCGGTCTAATTAATTTTGACAATATTGGTGCAAGTTTAAAAAATGTTGCTGCAGGCTATTTAACTGGTGGTGCAGCAGGCGCAGGCAGTGCGATTGGTGCAGGTACGTCATTGGTGTTGGGTGATTATCGTGAAGGTCGTGATGGTTCACGCAAGCTATATGGTGCGATGATTCAGGCCTTGAAGGAAAAAACCAAATCCAATTTATTGTCTACGCCATCTATTGTGACCATGGACAATGAAGAAGCCTATATTGTGGTTGGTGAAAACGTTCCTTTTGTAACAGGTTCATTATCTACCAATGGTGGTGTGGCAAATCCGTATACCACTATTGAACGTAAAGATGTCGGGGTTACTTTAAAAGTCGTGCCACATATTGGTGAAGGCGGAACACTACGCTTGGAAGTTGAACAAGAAGTGTCAGATGTCAAAGCCAATAAAGGTCAGGCGCAGGATTTAGTCACCAGCAAACGCGCAATTAAAACTTCTATTTTGGCCGAGCACGGACAAACCATTGTCTTAGGTGGCTTAATTTCTGATAACTCGGTTTATAGTCGTCAGGCTGTGCCAGGTTTGGGTGCTATTCCAGGGTTGGGGCGTTTATTCCGTTCCGATGGTCAATCTAATCAAAAACGTAATTTATTGATTTTTATTCACCCAACCATTGTGGGAGATAGTCAGGATATTCGCCGTATTTCGCAGCAGCGTTATAGCCAATTGTATAGCCTTCAGTTGGCAATGGATGCCGATGGTAGCTTTGCTAAACTGCCTGAGAATGTTAGCGATGTTTATCAGCAGCGTTTGCCTGTATCTCGAGTTGCGCCGCAAACAGGAACTTATCAAACCTTACCATCAGCAGTGTCTGCAAACCGCACAGCAACGGTGGTGAGCACCCCTGTTGCGATTGAGCCTGCGGTACAGCGCCAAAACGTAGTTTTGCCGCAGCAGGAAGTCAGCAAAACTAAAAATACAGTCACTACGACCACAATTCGCGCTACACCTTAATCGTATCCTGCGCAGATTGTGGTTGAGGGCATGTTATGATGTCGCCAAATCACACGAGAGAAGTTATTTATGACTTGGAAAATACAAGCAATTAGCGGTGAATTTACTGGCCAAGAAATTAGTATCGACCGTGATATGTTGGTGGGGCGTCATCAAACTGCAGATTTGGTGCTGCAATCAGCAGAAATTTCACGTAAACATGCGGCTTTTTTACTTAAAGAACAAGCGCTGTATGTGCAAGATTTAAATTCTTCCAACGGCACTTTTGTAAATGATTTACGCATTGCCGATGAAACCTTACTTAAAGAAGGTGATATCGTCCAATTTGCCAGCTTAAAGTTTTCAGTATTTGCGCCTGCGGTTGAATTGGAACATGCGGCAGATATCGCCGAAACTGCTGAAAAAGTCACAGCACAAACAGAAAAAACACCTGCACAGCAAATGAACGAGCAGGGAATGCCTGAATTGAATCAACGTGACAGTTCTGTGCAATTAAACCGTGATGGTATGCCGCAAGGCGTGGCAGTACCAAAACCAGCACCTATTCCAGAAGGCGTGGATATTCATGCAGTTCCAGCAGAGCCAACACCTGTGTCTGTCGAGCAGCCTGTTTCTCGTGTGGAACAAGAGAAAGAACAGCAAAAAAATGCTTCTGTTGGCTTGATTTCACTGATTGTCTTGGTGATTTTGGCAGTTTTGGCTTGGCTATTGTTTAAATAAGCAGCCTTTGCTTTACAATCAAGGCATGCGATCGCATGCCTTTGTTCATTTAGGGGGAAGAATGTCTATTGCTCAGCTTGATACACGTCAAGTCATTTTATTTGATTTAGATGGCACTTTGGTCGATTCTGCGACAGATTTATACCGCGCCATGAACATGAGTTTAAATGCACTGCAACTGCCTTTGGTAACACTGGAACAAGTGCGAACTTGGGTGGGGAAGGGAACTGCGGTATTTTGCAATAGTGTCTTATCGCACTTAATGGGCGAAGTTCATCCTGAACAGCAACAACAGCTACTGAACACCTTCTTAGAAATTTATAATGCCGATCCGTGTATCGACACACAACCATTCCCGGGCATTATTGAATTTTTGGACTGGGCAAAAGCACAACAAAAAACCTTAGTTTGTGTGACCAATAAACCTGAACTACCTGCTCGTGCCATTGTTGAAGCATTAGAGATGCAACACTATTTTGCTGATGTGATTGGTGGAGATCGCTTTGAGGAGCGTAAACCACACCCGCGTCAATTGCTGCATTGTGTTGAACATTATCAAGTGGAGAAGTCTCAAGTCTTGATGATTGGTGATTCTTCTAATGATGTTGAAGCCGCGCGTCGAGCGGGGATTGATTGTATTGTGGTCAGCTACGGTTATAATCATGGTGAGCCGATTGCCAATTGTCAGCCGCAACAAATTGTGGATAATTTAACTGAATTGTTAAATATTTAAGATTCAAAAATCAAATAATTTTACGCTAATTGCTATAAAGGATATCAATATGAGTCAGGCTGTAATGCCCATATTTCGATGGCGACGCTAGTCAATCTACAACCGTCCTTCACTTCGTCTTATCGAAAACATTGCTACATCGAAATATAGAGAGCTTCACATGACCACTCTGACTCAATTTGAACAACTTAAAGCAGCAGGCTACAACCTCATTCCTGTATATCGCCAGCGTTTGGCCGATACCGAAACTCCATTGTCGGTATTTGCACGTTTGAAGCAGCATCAACAAGCTTATTTGTTTGAGTCTGTAGAAGGTGGTGAAAACTGGGCACGTTATTCAATTATTGGTTTGGGTGAATCTACAGTTTTCTCCTGTAATGCGGGTGAACTCACCATCCAACATGCTGACGGTTCAATCGAAAAACAAACTTGTGCACAGCCGTTTCAGTATATCCGCGATTTTCAAGCGCAATTTAAAGTGCCTACGCAAGCTGACTTGCCTGAATTGCCAAGCTTTACAGGTGGTTTGGTGGGTTATTTTGGTTACGATGCAGTGCGTTATATCGAACCGCGTTTAAAAAACGTGCCTGCAGCAGATCCAGTCGGTTTGCCTGATATTTGGATGATGTTGTCTAAAACAGTCATCGTGTTTGATAACTTAAAAGATACCTTGTTCTTAATTGTGCATGCCGATGCAGCGCAGGCAGATGCTTATGACAAGGCACAACAACAACTCGATGCACTAGAAGAAATTTTAGCAACCCCGATTAGTCTAAAAGCAGAAAAACATACGCCACCACATTTTGAATCGCTTACAGGCAAAGAGAAATTCTTGGCGACCATTGATACCGTCAAAGAATACATTCGTGCAGGCGATGTTATGCAAGTGGTGCCTGGACATCGCATGGTGTCAGATTTTGATGGTGAGTCGTTACAGGTTTATCGTGCTTTGCGCCATCTCAACCCATCGCCGTACTTATTCTTGGTACAAGGCAAAACTTTGGGCGATGATCAGCCGTTTCATATTGTCGGCTCATCACCTGAAATTTTATCGCGTTTGGAAAATGGTATTGCCACTGTGCGTCCTTTAGCAGGTACACGCCCGCGCGGTAAAACCAAAGAAGAAGATTTGGCACTTGAGCAAGATTTGTTGTCGGATGAAAAAGAAATTGCCGAACACTTAATGCTGATTGACTTGGGGCGTAATGATGTCGGGCGTATCGCCAAAATTGGTAAAGTACAAGTGACTGATCAAATGGTGATCGAGCGTTATTCGCATGTCATGCATATTGTGTCCAATGTGCAAGGTGAAGTGCGTGACGATGTCGATGCTTTGGATGTTTTTCAGGCAACTTTCCCTGCAGGGACACTTTCGGGTGCACCAAAAATTCGTGCCATGGAAATTATTGATGAAGTTGAGCCTGTAAAACGTGGTGTTTTTGGTGGTGCTGTTGGTTATTTAGGCTGGCATGGCGAAATGGACATGTCGATTGCGATTCGTACCTGTGTTATTCGTCAAAATAAGGTCTATGTACAGGCAGGCGCAGGTCTAGTTGCGGACTCAAATCCTGAATCTGAATGGAATGAAACCCAAATAAAAGCTCGCGCAGTGATCAAAGCGGTTGAATTATCATCAAATGGATTGATTTTATGAGTTTTTAGCGTTTTTTTTGAAAAAAACACTTGCACGGATTTCAAGTTTTGCTAAACTGCACACCGTTCCGATACGAAACGTACGAAACACTAAGAAACGCCGGCATAGCTCAGTTGGTAGAGCAACTGACTTGTAATCAGTAGGTCCACAGTTCGAATCCGTGTGCCGGCACCATCTTAGGGAGTTTGAGTTGTTAAGTAAAGAACGAACACTGAGTAAGTGTGAAAATGGTGGGATTCCCGAGCGGTCAAAGGGAGCAGACTGTAACTCTGCCGCGTAAGCTTCGAAGGTTCGAATCCTTCTCCCACCACCATTAACTTCGATAGAAGTGGTAATTACCAACATAGATGCGGGAGTAGCTCAGTTGGTAGAGCGGCAGCCTTCCAAGCTGCATGTCGCGAGTTCGATCCTCGTCTCCCGCTCCATCGAAGGATTTGTCGCTCTTATAGCTCAGTGGTAGAGCACTCCCTTGGTAAGGGAGAGGTCTCGAGTTCAAATCTCGATAAGAGCTCCAGATACAGTTTAGCGATTATTCGCACAAGATTTTCAAAAAGCAGGCTTATTAGTCTGCTTTTCAAGTATTAGGTGTCTAGTTTTTTAGGCGATATGTCGGGGCAGAGTTTTACTCAGCATTGTGTTCGACGTAAACGAGGAAGATGAACATGGCTAAGGCTAAGTTTGAACGTAATAAGCCACACGTTAACGTGGGCACAATCGGTCACGTTGACCATGGTAAAACAACTTTAACAGCTGCGATTGCTACAGTATGTGCACGTAAGTTTGGTGGTGAAGCGAAAGATTACGCTGCTATCGACTCTGCACCAGAAGAAAAAGCACGTGGTATTACAATTAATACTTCTCACGTAGAATACGACTCCCCAACTCGTCACTACGCGCACGTAGACTGCCCAGGTCACGCCGACTATGTTAAAAACATGATCACTGGTGCTGCTCAGATGGATGGTGCGATCCTTGTTTGTTCAGCGACTGATGGTCCAATGCCACAAACTCGTGAACACATCCTTCTTTCTCGTCAGGTAGGTGTACCTTACATCATCGTATTCTTAAACAAATGCGATATCGTAGACGACGAAGAGTTAATCGAATTAGTTGAAATGGAAGTTCGTGAACTTCTTTCTACTTACGACTTCCCAGGCGACGACACTCCAGTAATCCGTGGTTCAGCACTTGCTGCACTTAACGGTGAATCAGGTCAATATGGCGAAGATGCTGTAGTTGCTCTTGTTGAAGCGCTTGATACTTACATCCCAGAGCCAGTACGTGCAATCGATCAAGCATTCTTAATGCCAATCGAAGACGTATTCTCTATTTCTGGTCGTGGTACAGTAGTAACTGGCCGTGTAGAAACTGGTATCGTGAAAGTAGGCGAAGAAGTTGAAATCGTTGGTATCAAAGACA
>NZ_VOXY01000011.1:0-87601 GCF_013420525.1 Acinetobacter sp. YH01003
TGGATAACACCACGACCTGATGTTGCTGAACAATATCTTGTATTTGAAAGAGAGGAACGCCCATTTTGATGCCCAGCGCTTTGGCTTCATTACTTCTTGCCACAGCACAGCCATCGTTATTGCTGAGCACAATCACAGGTTTATTGTTTAGACTGGGATTAAATACCCGCTCACAACTGACATAGCAGTTGTTAATATCAATCAGGGCATAAATCCGCTCGTAGCTGTTCATCTGAACTTCTTGATCACACTGGTGACCACACCCCAAATCAGCATGGTTTGATTATCTTTCAAATGGATATCAGCAAAATCAGGATTGGCTGCCTGCAACCAACATCGATCACCCTCAATCATCAAGCGTTTGATCGTAAAATCATTGTCAATCAAAGCCAGAACAATATCCCCATGCTTGGCTTCAATACTGCGGTCAACAATCAGCTTGTCATTCAGATCAATCCCTGCATCACGCATGGATAAGGATTCCACTTCAACGATAAAGGTTGCCTGTTGGTTTTGAATAAGGAACTCGTTTAGATCAAGGGTCTTATCGATATAGTCCTGAGCAGGGGAAGGGAAGCCTGCAGCCACTTTTTGCAAGGCAACAGGAATTTCATAATTCGTTTTTGCCTCTAGCAATGTGATGGAAGAAATATCGTTAAACTTTGGAGTGTCATTTTTCTTCAGGTATTGCTTGATTTCCAATACACGAGACTCTGGCACCCGAATGACCTTGGTCGGTTCATTATAGGCAAAAGGGCGGCCTGACCCTTTACGTGTACCACCATGCTTATTTTGCGTCATTTTTATTATCAATCTTGATTATGTAACATAATTAGGATTATAGAAAACTCAAAATATAAAAACAATATGAGTCGTTCTCTAAATTTATTCAGCGATGGGATCACTCAGCTGTTCAGGGAGAGAGGTGGTAGTTCAGTTGGTGGTTTTTGTATTGTGATCTACAGGGTTGTTTTGTACTATCGATTAAACTCATTCCGTTGATTCATTTATGTCAGAGATCCAACTAACTATTACTGGTACTGCAATACCAATCGCGGTGATCCGTTGTATTCCATGGATTAAGAAGTCAAGATCAGCATTCACCAATTAACCAAGACAATCCAAAAAAAAGTCGTAACAGGTGAGTGCTATTATGTTTGGGGCGAAAATATGGTGTGGCTTCTTATTACTAGACTTATGTGTAAAAATGGCTAATAAATCTATTGATTTAAATATTATAAATATCTTTTTTATCAAGATTAGTTGCTGCTTTGTAGCAGAAAAAACAACTCCTCTTTGATTGTAAAGAAGATAGATAATTTGGATTAACTTAGGGGGCAGCGTGTCACAGCAAGAAAATTACGATTGGATAAAAGCTTTTAAAGAACTTAAAGAGTTAGTAAAAGGTTATCGTAATAACCAAAAAGGACTCATTAAACTTCTTGAAACGGCTGGCATTGATGTTCCATCTGATGAGTACCCAGAAAAAAATAAGGTTCCATTGGAGCACATGGATCCATTTTCTTTTTTATCTTTAATTAATAAACATCCAAATGCTTATAGACGGTCAGAATTTGTCAATAAAATTTTAGGTAAAGAGATCCTTAATACAGAGCTTGAGCACTTTGCTGGTGTACCGACGTCACAGGGCACAGCTGCGCTATTTTTCCCTTATAGATACCATCGAAAAGATGGAGACATAGAAAAACTATGGGATTTGTTTGAATGTATGGATGACCCATCCAAAATTACAGCGCAAATGTTCCAAGAGGTTTTGTCTATCCACTCTGTTGGTTTTTCAAAGCTGACACAGGGTTTATTTTGGTATGCACCAGAGCTTTATCTACCTATTGATGGACAGACCACACCTTATTTAATCGATATTAACTTTCCACAAGCCTATAAAATTAAGAATGCGAATAGCTACAGTGTTGCATGGCAAGAATATCAGCGCTGTCTCAGTCAGATTAGACAAGCATACACACAGCCTTTTGCTAAAATTTCCTTTGAGGCGTGGTTGCAAAATGGGAAAAAATATTCTGCGGCACAAGCCATTCAATATTTGGAAAAAAGGTATGGAGCACCAATCGGCTCAACGCATATTCAAGTTTTTAAAAATAGACTAAACCGTGAAATTGCTGTAGACCCTAGCCTAAAAAGTGTCAAAATTTTTATTGAATTAATGCCAACAGTCGATTTTTTCCCCAATATCGATCGGGTGTATGGTATTTCGGATAAGCGTAATCAACATTTAGATACGTATAGTGAACATCTTGGTACTGTAAACTCAGCGGTACTGTTGAAAAATTTAACTGAAGAGACGCTTAAGCTTTTGTGTGACTGGTACGAGCGACCTGAATCTGGTGGTTTAAAAGAACGAGTCGATCAATTCTTATCGCAATGGGCTGTGTCTAGCATTTCAAAATTAAAATTTAAAAATTATTACCAGTTAAACCAATATGACAGTTTCGCAAGATGGATTGATCTCTTTGATATCAGTATGGGGGCGACCTATGGAAATAACTTCCATGTATGGCAACCTCAAGATGAGAAAAAAGAACATCGCGAGCATATTGTTTATCAATATGAAAATAAATATGCATGGCAGAAATCATTTGGTCAAACCTTTGATGAGGCTTTTGAAACGGTTAAACAACGTGTACAAGCCGTAGTAGAATTTGTGAGAAATGGTCAATTTATTGAGATTGAAAAAATCGAGTTAAATGACGCATTAAAGTGGAAAATTGCATTTGTCTATCAAGATTTTGCAAAACCTAAGGTGTATCCATTCTTTAGTAAAGAAGACCTTAAACGTTTAGGTTATAAGAGCATTGTGAATTCATCTTCGTTTAGCTATATGGCAGCTTATGAACAGTTGGACGTAGATAGACAAGGAAAAGACTACTTTGAATATGTAAAGCAACTCAACCAAAGAATTTTAGAAGCTAGAATGCATGAAATGGGTAAGAAAATAGCAAAAAAAAATAATATAGATGAAGGTCAGCAAGATATGAACAAAATAAGTCATGCGTTAAATCGTATTCTCTTTGGTGCAGCGGGTACAGGCAAAACTTACAACACGGTTAACCATGCTTTAGCAATATTGCAAGGTACAGATATTGAGACCATCAGAGAAAAAGAAAGAACGGATGGACGACAGCAGCTCAAGAAGGACTTTGAAAAATTTCGAGCTGATGGCCGTATTGAATTTGTGACCTTCCATCAAAGTTTCAGCTATGAAGATTTTGTGGAAGGCATTCGAGCTGAAACCGATAATGGCAGCATCAGTTATAGCGTCCAACCGGGGCTATTTAAAATTATTTGTGACCGAGCAAGAGAAAATAAGAAGGTCATGAAAGATTTAGGAGTGCGATCTGAAGCGAATGTATGGAAGCTTTCAATAGGGGATCTATCCACCCGTCAATATTGTTTTGCTCATAATGAGATTCGAGTCGGTTGGGGAGAGACAGGCGATTTATCTCTTAAAGAAACCAAATATAGTCAGGGATACACACAGTTTAGTTCAACAGATCACCATACCTTAGAACAGTTTATCAGTGGTGTAGAGATTGGAGATGTTGTTGTCTGTTTAAAGAGTACCAGTGAAATTTGTGCTGTTGGGGTAGTCACAGGGGATTATTTTTTTGATACACAGCTTCCAAGTGAGGTGAGAGAAGATTATCTACACTGCCGTAATGTGAATTGGATTTTAAAAGATTTGGAATTCAATATTCGGGCATTGAATGGAGGTGTTGGGCTGACTTTAAAAACGATGTATCGCTTGTGGCGTTTTACATGGAATGATTTATTGCAAGCATTAAATCAGGAGGGATATCTCTTAAGTCAAGATAATGAAAATCCTGAGCCTTTTGTACTGATTATTGATGAAATTAACCGCGGTAATATCTCTCGTATCTTTGGCGAGCTTATTACCCTGATTGAGGATTCAAAACGTGCAGGAAATGAAGAGTCTCTTTCGGTTAAATTGCCGTATTCTAAAAAAGAATTTAGTGTGCCGAAAAATCTATATATCATCGGTACCATGAACTCTTCTGACAGATCTTTAACAGGGCTAGATATTGCTTTGCGCCGACGTTTTACCTTTATTGAAATGCCACCGAAGCCTAAGCTTTTAAAGAATGTAATTATAGAAGGAGTGAATATTGGTAAGTTACTAGAAGTTATTAATCAGCGTATTGAGGTGCTATTAGATCGTGATCATTGCATTGGTCATGCCAATTTTATGAGTTTAAAAGAAAATCCAACGCTAGAGCATTTAGCTGGTATTTTTAAACAAAAAATCATCCCACAGCTACAAGAATATTTCTTTGATGATTGGGCAAAGATTAATTTAGTATTCTTTAATAATGGAATGATTGTGGAAGATAAAGAAATCAATATTTCAGGGTTATTTCCCGCTAATATAGAACAAGATATGCATTATTCTGAACAAAAGAAAATTTGGAAAATAGAAAGTGAGGCATTCAAAACTATTGATGCTTTTACTAAAATTTTAGGATCAAAAAGCTAAAAAGTTATGCCTGATTTTACCGTTCGAGAATATGCTTATATCAGCATTGTCTATGAAGGCTGTCCTAAATCGTGTTTGGAGCATGCTTATATCCCTGAAAAAGCATTTGAATATTTATGTGGGCTATCGGCCTCTTTTTCTAAACATGGAGCTAAAGTATTTGAACTAGCTGGGCGTAGAAAACTCAAACTTGATCAATTTGTAGGTGTTATCGAAACACCTTGTGGTACACGCATTGAGATTTTGCCAAAGCATATAGTAGTGGATGAAGATCAACAGGTAGAAGACGTCGTTCAAAAAGAAAGACGTCTTCTACAGGCAATGCTCCGTACAGCATTGGATCTCAATTATCGAGAAGCGGGTGAGGCATCTTTAAATAAGTTTGTTCAGCCTTTGCATGAGTGGATTATCAGGCAATTTTTGAAATGTTTTGAAAGTCTAGTCCAGTGGGGTTTACGGTTTGACTATAACAGTGTGCAAGAAGACCAAAAGTTCTTACGTGGACAATTGCAACATGCTCGTTATATGCGACAACCTCCATCACAACGTCATATCTTTCCAATTGAGCATGATGTCTATGAAGTCAATCGACCCGAAAATCGACTAATACGTACAGCCTTAGAAGTGGTCTGTAAAAAGACCAAAGATGCAGCGAATTGGAAGTTGGCTCAAGAGCTACGCTTAATGACGAGTGAGATTCCCAAAAGTAAAAACATTCAACATGATTTTAGACAGTGGCAGTCAGGGCGATTGTTGGCGTTATATGAGCAGATCAAGCCATGGACAGAGCTGATACTCGGTGAATATATGCCAGTCTCTACTCAAGGAGTAGCACAAGGAATGAGTCTATTGTTCCCAATGGAGAGACTTTTTGAAGTGTATGTCGGACGTAAAATGCAAAGATTACTGCCTGAATGGAATGTCTCTTTACAAAAGCAAGATCGCTATATGTGTGAGCAAGATGGGCGGTCTATGTTTAAGTTAAAACCTGATATTTTCATGCAACATAAATTCGGACAGAGTCTGAAGGTTGTAGATACCAAATGGAAGTTGCTCGACCAGTTAGATCGCACAGCAAAATTTGGAATAAAGGATAGTGATATGCAACAGATGTTTGCTTATAGCGCTTATTATTTAGGCCTAGAGCATGAAGTCGTTATGATTTATCCGGCACGCAAAGGTATGTTTGACCAAGCTTTGCCTGTGATGAAGTTCAAGCACGGTAATTCAAAATTGAGAGTGATTCCGTTTGATTTGGATGGAAGTCTTGAAGGAAAGCATTTTTCATTTATTAAAGCCTTAATTTATTGATATCTTAGATATTAGACCTCTTGCGAAAGTATTATTTTTGACTTTGATATTTATTTAAAAATCAACGTTTATCACTGATTAAATTTTGACTAACGCAAGAGGTATATTCATAAGTGAATTTTTATAATTAACTTAAAGTTGCAATTAGAGATAGGGTAGTTATTTGAAATAGCATACTTTTTCTAGACAGTAAGTTTTTAGGAGGTTCTAGTTTGAAACTACTTCGGCTTCTGATGGTTAATATTGGAAAGCTAAAAATTATCAGTTTAAATACTAGTACATGGTCTCTTATAGAGGCAGATCAAAACTTAAGTTTAGATTCGACTTCTGATAGCTGTACATTGATTCGTAATTTGCTTTGTAGAGCCATCTTCAAATAACAAGGTATTTTCGGGAAAACGTAAAGCACAAAGTTGGTTTGAAAAGGCGCGTTGCTTATGACGATCTAAATATCGTTTTCCAACGGAGTAGTCCACACAAAAAACATTTTGATTTAAACCAAACCATTCCAATGGTTCTATATATTTAAAAAGCCCATGCTTTTGATCTGGAGAATTAAAGTTGCGCCAATAATGCCCAATAACGACAGGAATATTATCCTGATAGTGATCCCACCAAGCTAAACGATCGACCATCCGCCATTTCCCACCTGCAAAAAAAGGTTCTTTTGCTAAAACTTCAGCCCCAGAAGTCAGGACTTTAAAAGGATTCATCATTTGCTCAAGTAAATCTTGCTGTCCTAGGTTTTTTAATAAAGGCAGTGTGGCTAATGGATTTTTTAGCTGAGAGCTATATTGCTGTTTTTCATGTTGTGCCCGTTGGGCAACATCTGAATTTTGAAGATATCTTTCCGTTTGCTGGACAAAATAATCATAAATTTCTTTGAGTGAGCGCATTTGGGATTGCTTGAGTGTGTCGATAGACTGTTGATCCCAACAAGCATGTACAATTCTTAATTGATCTGATTCCAGTACCAAAGGCAGGCTATTTAAAAACTCGATAATCCATACTCGATCTGTATCAGATGCAGGCAGAGATTGAAAAGGTTTCTCATCATCTTCGTGTGGCGATCCAAAAAACCATCCATTGCCTTCACGTTTGGAATTGATTAATAAATTTAACTCGTGATTTCCCAAAACACATTGCGCATTGCCATGTTCGATTAATGTTTTAACCAATTGAATGACAGCAACACTTTGTGGGCCACGGTCACATAAATCACCAACAAAAATGAGTTTACGATGTTCAGGATGGTTACCTTGTTGATCATAACCAAGCTTGGTTAGTAAACTTCGTAATGCTTTGATTTCTCCGTGAATATCACCAATAATATCTAAATTGGCATTAAAAAGTGTTTGAGAGATTTGATACGACATTTTATTCCTTAATTTATTTATTCAGTCATTTTCAAAAAAAATAGGAGAATAAACCAGCTGAGCAACACATTCTCGATATTCAGTCTCATCATATACAACCTGACCAAATTTGGAAAAAACATCAGTGTCAGGATGGTTTAAAGTGAGTAGAATTATTTTAGGTATACGTGAGCTGAGCAGGCTTAAGTCGATTTCTTTGATATCAGGATAATATAAGCCATAGCCTAACCAATATTTTACAGCAATATTTAGAACTATATTATTTTCCGCAGGATATTCTGCTATCAATGCCGTGTCTGATGGCTCTAAAATTTTGATTTTAGCCTCATAATCATCATTACTATCAACATGAAATTGTCTGATTTGAGATTTATTATTTGAAACTGCAAATGCATTAAATATTAGCATTTTATACTTCTCACGTTTGAGTTAGTACCTAATTTGGTTATTTATGGCAATTAGCCTGTTCTAGAGTTTTATGATCTCAGGTCGTAATTGAACATCTTGTTAATAGGGAATTAAAATTAAACAGATCAAAGACAAGCTAAGTTTTACAATTGACTTTAACATAATTATATCAAAAAAACTGCCATAATAGGATCTTTGCGACAAAATGTGTCGCTTTGTTGAATTGATGACACTAGGTGCACAAAGCAATTCTGAACAACTTACTTTCCAAAATAACTTACCAATATAAATATTTATTCTACTTAAATCAGTGTGTAATTTGGTTTTTGCTGGTCTGAAAGACGTGGTTAAATCAATACTTTAAATTGGTTGGGCTCAGGCTGATTCGGTTGTGTGGTGCGTGAGTAAGATTTTTTAATAAACTAAGAATATAGAGTTTTCCATGAATTTTTATCAGATTAATTTACGTTAAACCAGCATAAAATATATTAGGAGTTTTAGGTGTAGGTAGAATAATTATTTTAGCTGAGTCGAGAAATTATCGTATGTTAGGTTTACTTTTGAGCATAGAATTATTTTTTAAATAACTAATCTTTTTAATATAACTTCAAAAATTTTGTTGACTAGTAATGTGTAGATTTTGCATTTATAAATGATATTTTTTGAATATAGAAAAATTGTGACATCAGCTGTCAACCTTAAGCGAAATAATAGCTTTGGACATTACAAACTAAAAATACTTTATAGAGGTTATAAAATTGAAGGGAAAAATTTTAGACTTTTCCATTCAAACCAATAGTGGTTTGATCGCGGGTGAAGATGAAAAACGTTATACATTTTTTGGTAGTGAATGGAAAGAAAATACTCCTCCGCAGCGAGGAGTGTACGTGGACTTTGATCTAAATCAAGTTGGGCAAGCCATTGGAGTATATAAAGCATTAGCTCAACAAGCTGTACCAGTGAGTTTTAATGTTGAAGATACAGAGGAAAGCCAATATCAGTTTTTGGATTGGTTTATTAAATGCATAAAAAATTATGTGAATTTTAGTGGTCGAGCAAGACGAAAGGAATATTGGTTTTTTCGCTTAACCATCTTTTTATTAACTTTAGCGATCGTGTTCGTTGAAAGTGCTCTTGGAACAGATGGAATATTCTTAGGATTATTTTTGTTAGCAACCTTTTTACCTGATCTTGCTGTCACTGTGCGTCGTCTACATGATGTTGGTCGTTCTGGTTGGTGGTTGTCGATTGTATTCGTACCTATTATTGGTGCAATTTTAATACTCATTTGGTTTGTCACTGAAGGGCAAAAAAATGAAAATCTATATGGAAGCTCTCCAAAATAAATGCATCGAACTATACATTTTTTATTTAATGAAAGCCGTATTATAAGTATTTAGAAAAATAAGTGCGAGAGATACGGCCTACATTTTAGAGATTATTGATGGGGTAGAAATTTTATAGGGTGGGTAGTCTAGCAAGTAGTTTTTGTATTGTGATAAACAGTGTTGTTTTGTACTATCGATTAAACTCATTCTATTTATTCATTTATGTCAGAGACCCAACTAAGCCTTAGTGAATACCTTGCCAGTGTACAGGAAGTCGTTCAGCTCACTTTCAGTGAAGCAGTGTGGGTTAAAGCTGAGATTCGTAATTTAAGTATTAAAGGTGGTCATTACTATCTTGAATTGGCTGAGAAAGATGAAGAAACCCATAAGGTGATTGCTAGCTGTAAAGGCACCATTTGGAAATTCACGGCACAAAAAATTGTTTTAAAGTTCGAACGAGAAAGTGGTATTGAGCTGGCTAAAGATCTAAATGTTCTGATTAAGGTTAAAGCGAGATTTGATCCTCAGTACGGTTTTTCTGTTAATGTCGAAGACATTGATTCCAGTTTTACTTTAGGTGATATTGCCAAACGCTATCAGCAAATCATTCAGCGACTGACTCAAGAAGGTTTACTCACTAATAATAAACAGCTGCCAACACCTTTTGATGTTCAAAATGTTTTGGTCATCGCACCAGAAAACGCAGCAGGTTTGGGTGATTTTAGAAAAGATGCTGATGCCTTGGAACAAGCTGGTGTCTGTTATTTTGTTTATCATACAGCGACTTTTCAGGGCAATACGGCGCCGATTAGCATCATACAAGCATTGAGTACTGCATTAAAACAATGGGCTGCCGACTATTCAATCGCTCCAGATTTGATTGCGATTATACGTGGTGGGGGAGCAGTGAATGATTTGGCCTACCTGAATGACTATGATCTAGCGGCACTGCTATGTAAAAGAACTGTGCCGATTTGGGTGGGTATTGGTCATGAAAAAGACCGTACCATTTTGGATGAAATCGCTCACCGATCTTTTGATACGCCAAGTAAGGTGATTGCAGGAATCCGCAACCTGATTGTGGAACGAGTCAATGAAGCTAGTACGGCTTTACAAACGATTAAACTGTTATCACAGCATCAATTGACCGCTTATCAGAGTCAGAATGATCAGTGTCTTAAAACCATCAAAACCATGGCACAAAACCAAATCAATGAGGCTCAACGTAGTGTTGATCACCTAAAAAGTGACACCCAATATCTTGCACAACTGCAAATTAAACAGGCTTCGCAGCGTACAGAATCACTGATACGAGAAACCCTGCTACAGAATCCACGCAATGTCATGGCTAAAGGCTATGCCATTATTCGTAGCCGAGGGAAAGCGATCCGTTCAATTCAAAAGATAATTGACCCGCAACTTCAGATTGAACTACAAGATGGCATCATTCATGCCACCGTGACAGAGGTAATAGCACATGAATAATGAAGAATTAAGTTTTAAGCAAGGTTATGAGATTCTGAAAAAAAATGCAGAAAAACTCGAATCACAGGAAGAGCCAGATATTGATAATCTAATGGCAATTGTTGAAGAATCAATGAGTGCCTATAAAGCTTGCAAGTCTCGTATTGATGCTGTTCAACAGGCATTGAATGATACTTTTAAAGAGTAAATGGATATATGTAGCAGGGGGCTTAAATATTTTTAAGCCTCAAAATCAAATTTACGATGTTCAGTGTTTGAATGCATGGTGCGCAAGTTGATCATAAATTTGAAGCCACTTTTGAATACTGTAATTTTTTCAATCTTTGTGTAATAAGGCTAGTTTAAGTAGGAAAGCCGAGTATAAGTTGGCGTTTCGACTTGTTGAAAGTTGAGATTGAAATATCTAGAGAGCAAAAAATTTAGTTAAAAATTATTTAATAGAGCGACGTTTTATGACGTTTTGAGCTTTTATGCTTATTGAAAATTTAAAAATATCTTTTAAATTTAAACCATATTTTTCAAAAGTTCGAAAATTATCAGTATCATAGATTAAACTTAAAGTACCATATTTAGCAATTCAGTCCAACATAAGCAAATGAGTTGACTATCTTAGCCATCCCAAGAGAATTTATGTGCGTTTGTTTAGGTGATTTTCTGACATGTTAAGTGATCGATAGTTTTCGGATTTATAGAGTTAAGTTATTTAGGGGATCTGAACCGTACCGGGTTTGTCGGAGAGTCAATATTCTGAGAGACTATTCCGATGAAAAAACCAAACTATACCCCCGAAATCAGAGAAAGAGCGGTTCAATTACTAATTGAATCTGAAAAAGATTATCCTTCTACTTGGGCAGCAATCACAGCTATTGCTCCTAAAATCGGTTGTACTCCTGAAACATTGCGTGTTTGGTATTTAAAGCATATGGATCAACTAAATCCTGCCAAAGTACAACAGATATCTGACCAAGAAAAAATGAAGCAAATGGAACGTGAAATTAAAGAATTAAAGCGTGCCAATGAAATTCTACGCAAAGCAGCCGCTTTTTTCGCCCAGGCGGAGCTCGACCGCCCACACAAATAATGGTGGATTTCATCCATAACAATAAAGACTTATATGGAGTTGATGCGATTTGTAGGATTTTACCGATCGCAGCTTCAACCTATTACCGAACTTTAGATCTCGCTGACAATCCAGAACATCGAGCGAAACGAGATCTACATGATGAGCATCATGCTGAACAAATTAAACGAATTTGGAAAGAAAGTTCAGGTCGATATGGTGTGCGTAAGGTCTGGCAACAATTAAAACGTGAAGGTTATGTTATCGCACGTTGTACAGTTGCTCGATTGATGCAGAAGCTAGCTATACAAGGTGTTTGGCGTGGTAAGAATAAACAAACCACCCGTAGCCGAGATGATCAAAAAAGAGCAGATGATTTAGTGAAACGTAATTTTAATGCTGATCATCCTGACCCTTGCTAAGCAGTGCTCAGGTGAGTGACTTTACGTATATTCAAACTCATTCAGGCTGGGTCTATACCGCCTTTATTATTGATGTGTTCTCACGAGTAATTGTTGGATGGAAAGTATCGACACGGATGAATACAGATATGGTGCTCGATGCATTAGAGCAAGCATTGCACGATCGAGGCATGCCAAAGAATGTGATTCATCATTCCGATAGAGGTGTTCAATATCTTTCTATTCGCTATACCAATCGTTTAGAAGCTGCAAATTTACGAGCATCAGTCGGTACGACTGGTGATTCATACGATAATGCTTTGGCTGAAATAGTGAATGACTTATACAAAAAAGAGGTGATTGAATATTTAAAAGCAGATTGGCAAGGTTTAGCAGATGTACAACTTGCGACACTAAACTGGGTAGATTGGTTCAATAAAAAGCGTGTACACAGTGCACTGGGTTATGTATCGCCTTTTGAGTTTGAAGCAATCTACTATGATAAGATTAACCTATTAAGTCAGGTGGCCTAACTTAAATAAAAAAGTCTCCGACAAACCCGGTACGGTTCATTATTTTTCAAGTCTATTTCTTATCCGCGATTCGGGTTAGAATAAAGATTGAATTTTAATATCTATGTTTAATTAAGAATTTTTTATATGTTAGATTTTTTGCATTATATTGCTATTTTTGTCATTGCTTGTTTAATGGTTAATTTCTTACTGCAAGATAGGAAATCTAAAAAAGCTAATCCCCAATTCCCAAGTTTGTTAATTACAATAGGGATAGGTTTCACATTTTTAGGGGTGGCTTTAGGGCTTCGTAAATTTAATATAGATGATCCAACAGCAAGCTTATCAACATTAGTTGATGGAATTAAGACAGCCTTTTGGGGGTCTTTAGCAGGAGTTTTTGCATCAATAATAATGAAGTTTCATTCATTAATTGCTTTAAAAGAGCAAGAGAGTGAAAAAGAAATAGAAAATCAGATAGATAGTTTTTATAAAGAACATAAGGAACTGGTTGATAATTCAGGATATTTGGAATCTATTAATACAAGCATTAATGAAAATAACTCTAAATTAATTTCAGCAATTCAGGAGTTCGGAGTTAATTTAGATACTAGTAATAAAAGTAGTCGTCAAGATATATTAAATACGGTCGTAAATAGTTTGAATGGAATAGAACAAATTCAAAGAAGTACTCAAAGTCTAATTGCAGGTGAAATTTCTGAATTAAGAATTGAATTTTCCCAGTTTGCACAGAGGCAGGCTGAACAAAATACAGAAATATTTATTCAAGCTTTAGAGAAGGCAATAGATCGTTTCAATGAGAATTTAGCAAACAGTCTAGGGGAGAATTTTAAACAATTAAACCAATCTGTTAATCGTTTGGTGGAATGGCAAAAAAATTATTCTCAGCATGTGGAGGATCAAACTAATAAATATACTGAAATGGTGCTTCAAGTTGAAAAAATAAAAACTGATTTTTCTCAATTACTTAAACACACTGATACATTTGCAAAAGTACTAACCCAACTTGAGATAACCTTGCAATCAATTGATGATAGAAATTCGGAATTTAATACTCGAATTGAAGGTTTTTATGGTGCGCTAGATTCAAAAGTAGTTGATATTGAAAATACCAGAAAAATTTTAGAAGCTAGCTTTAGTAAAGTTGAAGAGCAAATGAATTTCACAAAGCAAACTTCTCAAAACATTTTCAAAGATATCAATAATTTTATTGAGAATAGTCACAAAAATAGTCTCGAACTTCAAAGACAAACAGATAAAGAAATTCAAAATTTAACTAAACAAATGCAAAGTAGTTTTGAGCAGACCCAAAAATTGTTGAATGAAAGCTTGGGTACTATAGAAAGTAAGTTACAGAGTACATTAAATCAATCATTAATGACTTTAGGTCAGCAGTTAGGTTCTTTATCATCTAAATTCGCGAGTGATTATGAACCAATTACTGTCAACTTGAAAAATATTTTAGATACATTTGATAAAGGGGTAAAATAATGCTTCCTTTTTTCAGACAGAAATCGAATAGTGCTGACCATTGGATTAGTTTAAGTGATATAATGACTGCTTTGATGATGGTTTTTTTATTAATTAGTATTATTTACATGATACGTGTGAAAGAATCTGTTGATATACCAAGAATTTTTAAATCAGATGAGCAACAATTGTATTCTCAGTTACAAAATAAATTAACCACCAAACTAACTAAATGGGGAGCTACTTTAAGCCCAGATTTGACAGTTAGATTTAGTAATGAAGATATCCTTTTCAAAGTGGGTTCAGATGAGCTACAACCTGAATTCAAACAAGCCTTAAATGAGTATTTCCCTGTTTATCTAAGATCCTTAATGCAAGATAAATTTATTGATAATATTAAAGAAATTAGGATAGAAGGTCATACTTCGAGTTTCTGGGCAAAGGGCGCAAGCAGTGAAATAGCGTATATAAACAATATGCAACTGTCACAACAAAGAGCACAAAATACTTTAATCTACTTATTAACAAGTTCAAATCTTACGACAAATGAGAAAGAGTGGTTGAAAATAAAGTTTAGGGCTATTGGTTATTCATCTGCATTAACTTTAGGGAAAAATGGCAAGCCTTCTTCTATAAATAATCCAGAAGACTTTGGAACATCTCAACGTGTTGAGTTTAGAGTCGTAACAAATGCTGAGGATAAAATTAGAGCAGTAGCATACGGTAATTGATATGCAGTTATATGATTTCCTTCAAGATGAAAATTTAAATTCTATCCGTGAAGAAATGAAAGCCCCTCTTATTGATGCTTCTGAATTACCTTATAGACCAGGTTTAACTTATGCTGATGTATTTGAAATCTTTGATGAACCAGAAAGCAACTTTGAAGAAATTGAAGTTAAACAAAATGGTCTTCTATATTATAAAGGTGTTTTAATTTCTTTAAATATTAAAGATGTTAATCAAACAACAGGAGAGGAAAATTTACCCAAATTACATATTTCTTTTTGCAAAGCTTTACACAATATGAAAGCTGCAGGTAGATTTAAGCGTTATATCACTTCTTGTAAAACTACTTCTTTTAGGAAAATTAGATTTGTTTCAGAAAGTTATGTGAATAGTTTGAAGATAGTTGATTGTAAGCTTGATGTCTGCAAATACTGTTTAGAAAAGATCCAATGGAAACAATATACAAAAACAATGTCTCATGAAGAGAAACAATTTATAGTGGAAAATTTCGATTTGAAGGAATTTTATCAAACATTTGAACCTCAATTTTATACCGACTTTAAGGGGATTCTTTATAAAGAGGAAGATAGGAGTCCAGTTAATATTTATCAAAAAGATTGGGGTTATATTTCTTATCGTTATCGAAAGTCAAAAAATTGGCATTGCGAACTATGTAAAAAGTCTTTTGAAAAAAACAAAGCTTATCTGCATGTACACCATATAAATGGAATTAAATCTGATAATAACTTAGCTAATCTTAGAGCTCTGTGCTATGTATGTCATTCAAAACAACCACACCATGAGCATATGCAGATTAGCTAGGTATATCATATTTTTTAATTAAAATGTAAGAAATAGTATTTCTAAGGGATAGTATTTATGATTTATTTTTTGGGTTTTATTGGGGTGTTAATTATATTGTTAATGCTATATATGACTATTAAAACTCGAGGGCGGTATCCTGTTTACAAACTAATGTTGATACTTTGGCGAGTAATGCGGTTAAAATATTTCTTAAGTCCTCAAATTAATAAAATTAAGAAGGAACATGGTAAACTTTATATCACTCCAGAAACTATTTGTTTTATGGATGTTTTATGTCAATTGCGGTTTCGTGGGTTGGATTTTTTAGATCAACGCGATATAGCAGTTTTATATTTAGTTATTCTAGATATCCCTAAGGATAAAACTGATAAGTTTTTTCAAATTTTTTTAGATTGGAGGGAGAATAATGGAATTGAGAATCATGATTATATTTTTGATAAATACTTAAAGATTCTAGGTGAAGAGTATCATGTACATCGTAAATTTTCCCATTCTTTTTATGATTTTAATTTGAGTATGAAGAGAAATGATAAATTTACGAGTTTTTTAAATTATCTCATTGTTGAAATGTGATGAAATTAATTCATCTTTCCAAACTATGTTGTTAAATGAGTTAATTGTTTAAAACTTTAAATAAGACAGGTTGTAGATCTTTAAATGTGCGAATCATAGACATCATTTCAATATAATGGGTGTCTATGAACAGAGAGATTCAACAAAGACTCGTATGGGTTAAATTATTTGAAGAGACCAATGATGCTGGCCTGGTTTGTCGGAGATGTGGCATTTCTAGACTCACGTTAAGCCAGTGGTGGAAGCGATAGTCTATGCAAGGTTTGCAAACAGAATTAATGAGGATGCACTGAGTCTCGTTGTCCTTAGCGACTATTCTCCTGCAATTAAGTCTTAATCAATCGTGAGAATCTCTCGACATTGATTGATTCTCATCCTTAATTTTATGTCCCATCACAAGGGCGCAAGTTCGAAATCAAACTAACTCTGATACATTAATTCAATGCTGCCTCATGATGAAATTGCTATTTCTGGTCTCTTCGCGCATGATGACAGGCTTTGTGCAAAGTCTAATAAAACTCTGTGGCTAGACACTCCCTAATATCAATGATATTCGTATTCCACTCTCTGCAGATGATAAAAGCATATTGATATTTCAATTCGTGATAAAAAAGCAGTGATAGACTTCATCTATTCAAAGTTTTAAAATTTTTAGTGAAGTAGCAAGATTATACCGATTCTGTGTTATTTTAACTCATTTAGGTGTTGAAATAGTTGATTCAAGATATTGTTTTCTTTAGCTTTTATATTTATTGTACTTAGGTGGCTTATTAATCTTTAGAAAGATATTTTAGATTATGAATAAACGACTTATTTCCCCTGCAAAGGAAGCGTGGAATAAATTACGACAGCCTTTAGAAGCTGGTGAAAAAAAATTTATTGAATATTTAGATGCTCATCTTCCTCACGGGTGGGAGATATACATTCAACCTCATTTGAATGGCTTATGTCCTGATATTGTCATTTTGCATCCAAAAATTGGTATTGGTTTATTTGAAGTAAAAAACTGGGACTTCAAAAAGATGGAATATGGAGTGGAAGAATTTAATAATGGGAAGAAGCATCTATATGCGATAAACTCACTAGGAGAAAAAATCTCATATGTGAAAAAAAATCCTGTTGATCAATTACTATTGTATCGAAAAGAGATTTTAGATCTTTATTGTCCTATTTTAAGTCGTTTAGGATATGGTGTAGTCGTTTCTTGCGGATTGGTTTTACCATCGGCTTCCGAAGAGGATATTAAACAATTATTCCTACCGATATTTGAGAGTCGGAATCGTAAAACATTTAAACTAAATGAAAAAGATAAACATAACAGTTATGTTATTTTTGGAAGAGATAATTTTAATAAGGGAATTGTAGAAAATTTTCCTTCTGGTATATCGCGTTATACTTCTAAATACATGAATAATATCATTGCTGAACAATTAAGAGTATGGCTTCGAGAGCCAGAATCAAGTAAAGAGCAGCGTGAGTTATTAAATTACAATCCACAACAACTTAAATTTATTAAAGAAAGAACAGACTCTGGTTTTAGACGCTTAAAAGGGCCAGCTGGATCCGGAAAATCAGTTGTTGTCGCTGGGCGAGCAGCAACTCTATTGAGCGAAAATAAATCTGTCCTGATTGTGACTTTTAATATTACGCTATTAAATTATTTACAAGATTTAGCTGTTCGTGAGTATCCTCACATTCGTAGAGATGCTACGTGGATTAATTTTCATTATCTTTGTAGACGTTTATGTTATGCAGCTGGGTTAGATCGCGAATATGCTGATGTTTATATACAAGCTAAGCAAATGGCACAAGAAAGACTTAAGCAAGATCCCAACGCAAAAGTTTCGGATTTTCCTGATTCTGCTGAGCTTTGTGATGTTGTAAGAGACGCAATAAAAATCAGTGAGCCTGAAAAATACGATGCGATCTTAGTCGATGAAGGCCAGGATTTTAATCCTGAATGGTGGGAGATATTAAAAAGCCTCTTAGCTGAAGGTGGTGAAATGTTACTCTGTGCTGATACTACACAAGATATTTATGCATCAGCCGATCTTTGGACTGATGATGTCATGAAGAATGCCGGTTTTCGAGGTGCTTGGGCAGAGCTTAAACAAACCTATCGATTGCCTGATAATTTAATTCCACTAGCAAATAAGTATGCTGAACTATTTTTACCACTAGAAAAAGTTATTAAATCTGAATCTAAAAATGAGCCTCAAGGGTCATTAGATTTTGGAATTATTGAAGAAGCTAAACTGATTTGGAAAAATATCGCTGAAATTAATGAGGCGACCTTTTTAGCTGAGTTTAAAGAGTTTAGAAGTCAGGTTGTTCATTTAGCACTGAGTAATTCAGACATTACTATACTCGTCCAGTCACATGAAATCGGTATGTTAGTTTGCCAGGCTTTAGATCATTTGAAATTGAAATATATAGACATTTTTTCTAAAGACCCAATTGAGTCACGGCAAAAGAAAATGTTTTTCTTTAAGGGTGATCTACGTATTAAAGTATGTACTATACATAGTTTTAAAGGTTGGGAAGCTAAGGCACTTTTAGTGGTCTGGGATAAAGTGCATCAAACTAAAGATCATGCTTTGTTTTATACCGCAATCACGCGCTTGAAAACGGGAAAAGGTAGTATTTTATACGTTGCAAATGCAGAACCAAGTTTGGTTGAGTACGGAAAAGAATGGAGTTAATAAACTAAGTTTATTTTGGTTGATTTTCTTAATTTGTACTAGCTCAACAGTTCCCTTGTTCTCAACTAGAACCAAAAACACAGGAAATACCTAATGAGTCAAAACAAGCAGCATCCAACACAAGAGCAACTAACTCAGTTCGTGGACAGTCAGTTGAATCTAAGGAAGGAGAGAACGACTCCACTAAGCGAGATGGAGAAAGAACTAATAGAAAAGATAAAGACAGCAAAAACATTAGAGGAAGTGATGGATCTAATCAAGCAAGCTCCAGAAATATAAAAAGTATTACTCCTGTACCTTATGAGGGGAGTGTCTCTATAGATAAAGAAGGTAAAACTATTACTTGGTTTCATGGAACCAAAGACGATTTTACTGAATTTGATCTTAACCATCCTAATAGTAAAGATCACGGGTGGTTAGGTACAGGTGTTTACCTTACCGATTCTGAAGGTGTTGCAACGGAATACAGTAACCGTAAAAAAGGGGAAGGAAAACCTCGTGTATTAAAATTAAATGTAGATGAATCCAAGTTACTTAAATTAACTATGGAAGATCGTAATTTAATAGCTAAGTGAACCGTACCGGGTTTGTCGGAGACCACTTTTCTTGAGATGAGAAGCATTGCTTCGCAAGACGTAGCGAAGCGTAGTGTCCCGATGAAAAAAGTAAAATACACCCCTGAAATCAGAGATAGAGCGGTTCAATTATTGATTGAATCTGAAAAAGATTATCCATCGAATTGGGCTGCGATCACAGCTATTGCTCCTAAAATCGGTTGTACTCCTGAAACACTACGTGTTTGGTATCAAAAATATTTAGATAAACAAAATCCAGTTAAAGTACAGCAGTTTTCAGACCAAGAACGTATCAAACAACTCGAACGGGAAAATAAAGAACTGCAACGCGCCAATGAGATTCTACGTAAAGCAGTCGCTTTTTTCGCCCAGGCGGAGCTCGACCGCCCACACAAATAATGGTGGATTTTATCCATGTAGCGTGTCGTGAAATATAAACATCTATATGCATATATTCAAAGAAAGCCTGCAACTTGCAGGCTTTCTTATGTCTTGGATTTTAAAAAATTAATACTTAGTTGCGAACCACATTTAAGAAATATAAATGCCGTTCATATTGTTCCAAAATATCTTGAAGTAAGTCTTCTTGGGTCCATTCCATCACATTGTAGTTTTTACCGCCTTCCCGTAAAAACACTTCAGCAATATAAGACTGCTGAGTATCTTCATTTTGATCTTGAAGCATAAAACTTGGAGCGAGAGTTTTACTTACAGCTACTTGGTAAATAAAATTAATTTCATCATGATGATTGACTTTGAATAGTAAGCCTTGATCACTTTCGACAATTGATACATCTTGTTGGCGACGTTGAAATTCACGCTTTAAATTCTCAAATGCTTGACGTACATCCTGTTCAATATAGGCTTTGACTTCGGATTCGCTGTGAGGCGAATGCATAATTAAACTTAAACGCTGTTGCCAGCTTCTCGGATTATGTATAGCACGTGGTGTGATTCGAGCACTTTGTAAAGCTTGCATCTTAGTTACATCTAAACGTAAGGCTTTAATGAGTCCGATGCACAGTAGCAGCATAATAAAAGTGAACGGTAGGGCACTCATAATAACTGCAGACTGCAAAGCTTCTAAGCCACCTGCAATCAATAAAATAATAGAGAGCACAGCAATGGTTGCTGTCCAAAACAGTCGTTGCCACGCAGGAGAATGTTCAGTTTTTGCTGTTAAATAATCGGTGATTAAAGACCCAGAATCTGCAGAAGTCACAAAAAATAGAAACACTAAAACCGTTGCAAGTAAGCTAGAAGCACCAGAAAATGGCAAGTGCTTTAAAAACTCAAATAAGGCAACAGAAGAGTCTTTTTCTACAGCAGCAACTAAACTTGTCTGATTTTCAAAAAGAATACTAAATAGCGCGGCATTGCCCATAAAACCCATCCATACCAAAGTGAAACCTGTGGGAATGAGTAATACTCCTACAATAAATTCACGGATGGTACGTCCACGGGAGACACGAGCGATAAACATACCAACGAATGGCGACCATGAAATCCACCAAGCCCAATACATGATGGTCCAACCACCAATCCAGCCTGTAGGCTGATAGGCATACAGATTAAAGGTCATTGCAAATAAATTGGAAACGTATTGACCAATGTTCTGAATGGTGGTTTGTAAAACATAAATACTTGAACTGGCGAAAAATACAAATGCGAGTAGTATTACGGCCAAAATGATATTTAGTTCAGAAAGTCGTTTAATGCCTTTATCGAGACCAAGAAAAACTGAAAATGATGCGAGCGCACTGACTAAAATAATTAAGATAACTTGGGTTTGAATACTATTTTCAAAATCAAATAAATAGTTTAGCCCAGAGCTAATTTGAGTTACACCAAAACCTAAAGTGGTTGCGATACCGAAGATTGTGCCTATGGTTGCAAAAGTATCAATTCCATCGCCAATCGGGCCATAAATTCGCTTGCCAATAATTGGATATAAGCCTGAACGCACCTTTAAAGGTAAGTTATGTCTGAAAGAAAAATAAGCAAGACTTAACCCCACTAAAGCGTAAATAGCCCAGGCATGCAATCCCCAGTGGAAAAAAGTAATACGCATGGATTGCTGAGCAGATTGGATGGTTTCAGGTGTTCCTGTCGGTGGGCTGACATAGTGCATAACAGGTTCGGCGACACCAAAGAACATTAAGCCAATACCCATTCCTGCGGTAAATAACATGGCAAACCAAGAACTATTTTTATAATCAGGTTCGCTATGATCTGGACCTAATTTAATACGACCCATTTTAGACAAGGCGATACAGGTGAGTGCGATCAGAAAAATGGCGACAGCAAGTACATAAAACCAGCTAAAAGAAGCTGTGATCCATTGGTTTAACTGGTTTGTGAGCAAGTTGAAAGCATCTGGTGTAAATATCACTAATGCTAAAAAAACAGAAATAATAATCACGGTGCTAAAAAATACATTTGGATTGACGTTATCAAACCAAGATGCTTTTTTGGAAGGCATAATTCCCCCGTATTTTTTCGTAGTTTAGTGCAATAAGATAAAAAATTTCACATTGAGTGAAAAGATAGGAAATCATTCCTTTGATGAGTGTTCTTGGTACAGGGTTATCGGCAGAATAACTGGTTTTCGATTGTACCATTGAGTTTGCCTTTTAGTAAAATTTAACATTCTGGGGGTAAAAATGCCTTTCAGTATTTTATAACGGTAATTTTTTAGGCGACAGCTTGCGTCGTTTTTGAAGATTTTATCTCATTAAAACTTTTAAATTGAATGATCCTACTTACTAACGACACAATATGACGTGCCGAAATTTGTGTTTATTGAAAATTCCCCCAAATAATTTAAATTACTGTAATATTTTCCAATAGTTAAAACATTGCCAGCATCATCATTAACTTAAATGTACTATGTTGCAGGCAAAAAATTAAGACATCAGGAATAGCTTCAGCACCATGACCAATAATAACTTTTCACAAATCGCTTCTTTCATTTGGTCGGTGGCCGACTTGTTGCGTGGTGACTTCAAACAGTCGCAATATGGCCGCATCATTTTGCCATTTACACTATTGCGTCGTTTGGAGTGTGTGCTAGAAAGTAGTAAAGCAGCAGTGTTGGCGAAACATGAAGAAGTCGCCAAGATGAACCTACCCGAAGAAGCACAAGAAAAGTTTTTGTTGAGCGCCACCCAAGGTCTGGCTTTCTTTAATAGCTCACCCATGGATTTAAGTAAAATGGGGCAGAGCGATATTAAAGCGAACCTGAGTACTTATGTGCAAAGCTTTTCCAAAGATGCCCGTGAGATTTTTGAATACTTTAATTTTATCGAATTTGTCGGTTTATTGGATGATGCGAACCTGCTGTATAAAGTGGTACAGAAATTTGCGACAACCGATCTTAGCCCTAAAAGCATTTCCAATCATGACATGGGTTTGGTGTTTGAAGAACTGATCCGTCGTTTTGCCGAAGGCTCGAATGAAACAGCAGGTGAACACTTTACCCCGCGTGACATCGTGCGTTTGACTACAGCATTGGTCTTTATGGAAGATGACGATGTACTGACCAAAGATGGCATTATCCGTACCATTTATGACCCAACTTGCGGTACGGGCGGATTCTTATCATCAGGGATGGAATATCTACACGAATTAAACCCAAATGCTGTGATGCGTGCTTTTGGTCAAGAGCTGAACCCTGAGTCCTACGCCATCTGTAAAGCCGACATGCTCATTAAAGGTCAGGATGTAAGCCGAATCAAACTTGGCAATACCTTGTCGAATGACCAACTCGCATTGGATAAATTTGACTATATGCTTTCTAACCCACCTTTTGGTGTGGACTGGAAAAAGATCGAACAAGACATTAAAGATGAGCATGAGCACAAGGGCTTTAATGGTCGTTTTGGTGCAGGCTTGCCACGGGTGTCGGATGGTTCGCTACTGTTCTTAATGCACCTAATCAGCAAAATGCGCGATACCAACAGTACGGAAAGTGGTAGCCGTATTGGTATCATCCTCAATGGTTCGCCATTGTTTACGGGCAGTGCAGGCAGTGGTGAAAGTGAAATCCGTCGCTATATTTTAGAAGCGGACTTACTTGAAGCGATTATCGCTTTGCCAACCGATATGTTCTACAACACAGGCATTGCCACCTATGTTTGGGTACTTAGCAATAAAAAAGCCGCTGAGCGTAAAGGCAAAGTGCAGCTCATTAATGCGGCAAATCTCAGTACCAAAATGCGTAAGTCGCTCGGCTCAAAACGCAACTATTTAACTGAAACAGAAATTGCCACCATTACCCAAAACTACGGTGCGTTTGCTGCGGTAGATACTTTAGCCAGCGATGGTGAAAGTGAACAGCAAAAACCATTCTCCAGCAAAATTTTTAACAGTTATGAATTTGGCTATCGTCGTGTGACCATTGAACGTCCATTACGTTTGTCGGCACAAATGACCGACGATGCGATTGCGTCTTTACGCTTTGCACCAAAACCATTCAATGCCGTGATGCAAACCATTCATACACAATTAGGCACTGAATTTGGCACTGCATGGACAGAAGAAAATTACGGTCAATTGCAAGATGTTGCTACCGAAGTTCGTGCGCTGATTAAAGCCGAATTCCCTGAGTTAAAAGAAAAAGACATTAAAGATGTGCTAGATAGCAAAATTTGGTTATTTCAAAAAATGCTGATGCGGAAAGCCCAAGCCCTACAAGCGGTGATCGGTACAGCACAGTTTGATGACTTTAACCAGTTTGATGAGCAATTAAAAAATGCCTTAAAGCAGACCAGTATTAAGCTAGATGCCAAAGAGAAAAAACAACTGTTAGATGCGATTACTTGGAAAAACCCTGAAGCTGAGCCTGTGATTAACAAAGTGGTGAAACAAGCTGAAAACCCGTTATATGGTCAGTTTAACTACCAAGGCAAAGTGGTGGAGTTTGTGCAGGATGGGGATTTGCGTGATGCCGAGAATATTGCGCTGAATCCAGAAATTAGCACCACAGAATTGATTGAGTCTTACTTTAAGCGAGAGGTTCAGCCGCATGTAGCGGATGCTTGGATCAATGCCGATAAGCGTGATGAACAAGATGGCGAGATTGGTATTGTCGGTTATGAAATTCCGTTTAACCGCCATTTTTACGTGTACCAACCACCGCGTGACCTAGCTGAAATTGATGCAGATTTGGATGCAGTTAGCCGTGAAATTATGCAGCTTCTTCAAGAGGTGCATTCGTAATGGTGAATGCAGTAGCAAAGTATCAGAAATATGCTGAATATAAAGATTCAGGGGTTGAGTGGTTAGGTAAGATTCCGAGTCATTGGCATTTATTTTCTTTAAAAAGAGCAATTGATAAATGTACAAATGGTTTTTGGGGTGCTGAACCTGATGGTATTAATGATCTATGTGTTTTAAGGGTCGCTGACTTTGACAGAGATAATTTCAACATTAACCTTGATAAATTGACTTATAGATCAGTGCTTCCTAAAGAAGCTGAGAATAGGCTCTTAAAAAAGGGAGATCTATTAATAGAAAAATCAGGTGGTGGTGAAAAAACTCTTGTAGGTTGTGTCGTTCAATTTAATGAAGATTTTGATGCTATTACTTCAAATTTTGTAGCTAAGATGACTCCTAATAAAAATATGGAGAGTCGATTCTTAACATATGCTTTTGCTCATCTATATGCTGGCAGGGTGAACTATCCTGCTATTAAGCAAACGACAGGAATTCAGAATTTAGATTCAGAAGCGTATTTGATGGAAAATTTTTGTTTTCCATCGTTAATTGAGCAAACCCAAATCGCCAATTTCCTCGACCACGAAACCACAAAAATTGACAGCGTGATTGAAAAACAACAACAACTGATTGAGCTGCTTAAAGAAAAACGCCAAGCGGTGATTAGTCATGCCGTGACTAAAGGACTTGATCCAAATGTGCCGATGAAAGATTCAGGAGTGGAGTGGTTAGGGCAAGTGCCTGAGCATTGGAAAGTTATACAATTTAGAAGAATTACATCACTTTCTCAAGGGTTACAGATTCCCCAAAGTGAAAGACTACATGAACCAAATGATAATAGCGTTGAATACATAACAATCAAATCATTAAATGCAAAAGATGATGCTTATAAAGAGTATATTTATAAAGCATCGGATCGTGTTACTTGTGATAAGCATGACGTATTACTTGCTAGAACGGGGGCTACAGGTGAAGTTGTTACTAATATTAGTGGGGTATTTCATAACAACTTTTTCAAAGTTTCGTATTCGAGTGATATTTTAAGAGATTTTTTAGTATATCTTTTAAAAGTTAAAGAGCTGAAATCTCATTTACTTATGCTTGCAGGAACAACAACTATTCCTGATTTAAATCACGGGGCATTTTTGAGTACACACATTGCATTAGCATCTTTAAAAGAACAGCAAGAGATTATTGATTTCATTGACAATTATTTAGAACGAAGCATGATATTAGAAAACAAAGCTAAATCTGCCATTAAGCTTATGCAAGAACGCCGCACCGCACTTATTTCAGCGGCAGTCACAGGCAAAATTGATGTGCGAAACTGGCAAGCGCCTAATGCGACTGAGCGAGAAATGGAGGTCAGCACATGAGTCTAGATGCAACCCGTGAAAGTATTTTTCAGAATGACATCATTCAGCAGATGTTGGCTCAAGGTTGGCAGCTTGGCACACCACAAGGCTATAACCGCGAAAATGCCTTATATGAACAAGACGTTTTAGACTTTGTGCAGCAGACCCAAGCGCAGGACTGGCAGAAATTTCAGCGTATCTTTCCGCAGGATACTGAACGTCACTTTATTGATGCGGTCGTGGCACAGCTTAAAAAAGCTGACATCAATGCGACCGATGAACAATCACGTACCTATGGCACTTTAGGCGTATTACGACACGGTATTAAAACCCGTAGCACACGTTTTTTTCTGTGCCAATTTAAACCAGAGCATGCACTGAATCCCGACACATTAGCCAACTACAAAAACAACATTTGCCGCATTGTGCCTGAATTGGTATATAGCCCTTATGCGACTGCCAGTGAGTTACAAGCAACGGGCAAACAGGCAAAAAAGTGGCGCATTGATTTAGTCCTGTTTATTAACGGCTTTCCTGTAGCAACACTGGAACTTAAATCTGAGTTTAAACAGGCAGTGCAAAATGCCATGGCACAGTACAAACGTACTCGCTTGCCCAAAGACCCAGAAACCAATAAGCCTGAACCATTGCTGACCTTTAAACGTGGTGCATTGGTGCACTTTGCGGTGAGTCAGTACGAAGTCTATATGACAACCCAATTGGCAGGTGATAATACTTATTTCCTGCCATTCAATAAAGGGACGCACGAAGGCGGTTCAGGCAATGACGTACCTGAAGATACAAACCAATACGCCACAGCCTATTTGTGGAATGAAGTGCTCACACCCGCCAATTTATTGAATATCATTGGGCGTTTTGTGCATCTGCAAATTGAAGAAAAAGAAGATTGGGAAGGACGCAAGTACAAAAAAGAATTACTGATTTTCCCACGTTACCATCAGTGGAATGTGGTCACTAAACTGATTGATGCCGCCTTAGTTGAAGGCACTGGGCAAAAATATCTGATTCAACACAGTGCAGGTTCAGGAAAATCTAACTCAATTGCTTGGACAGCACACCAGCTCTCCACCTTGTACGATCAACATAATCAAAAGCTGTTTGATTCAGTGATTGTGGTGACAGACCGAACCATTCTTGATGCGCAGTTACAGGACACGATTTATCAGTTTGAACATGCCGATGGCGTGGTCGGACGCATCAATAATAAAGAAGGCGATGGCTCCAAATCGGAAAAACTGGCCAAGGCACTGGAAACCTCACAGCCGATTATCATTGTGACCATCCAGACTTTCCCCTTTGTGCTGCGTGCGATTGAAAACAGCACTAACCTGAAACAGCGACGTTATGCGGTGATTGCCGATGAAGCGCATTCTTCACAAAGCGGCTCTACGGCACGACAACTGAAAGAAGTGTTGATGCTGGAAGAGCGCGAAGAGGATGCAGAATTGTCCTCGGAAGACATTCTGGATGCGGTGGTGGCTGCACGTAAGGGCAGTAATAACCTCAGTTACTATGCCTTTACCGCGACACCGAAAGACAAAACTCTGCAACTGTTTGGTCGTGTACCCAATCCGGAACTACCGCCATCCAAGCAGAACAAGCCGGAAGCCTTCCATGTTTACTCCATGCGCCAAGCCATTGAAGAAGGCTTTATTTTGGATGTGCTGAAAAACTACACCAACTATAAAGTGGTGTATAAGCTCAAACAAAAAATTGAAGAAGCCGACAAACAGGTCGATGCCAAAAAAGCCAAGATCAGACTGAATCAGTGGGTGCGCCTGCATGACCACAACATTTCTCAGAAAGTGAAAGTCATTGTCGAACATTTTAAAAATAACGTGATGGGCTTACTCGGTGGGCAAGCCAAAGCCATGGTGGTCACCAGTTCACGTAAAGAAGCGGTACGCTACAAACTCGCTTTTGATAAATACGTGGCAGATCAG
The DNA here is from genome assembly GCF_013420525.1 of Acinetobacter sp. YH01003. NCBI lineage: Bacteria > Pseudomonadati > Pseudomonadota > Gammaproteobacteria > Moraxellales > Moraxellaceae > Acinetobacter > Acinetobacter sp. YH01003. The sequence continues at coordinate 27,844 of NZ_VOXY01000011.1, forward strand.
GGCTATACATCCATTCAAGCCATGGTCGCTTTTTCAGGTGAAGTTGAGTTTACCGACAAAGATGCCGACAGTAGCGGTTTAGTTGGACAGAGTTTTAATGAACGCAACATGAACCTAGGACTCAAAGGCAGAGAAATGCGCAAAGCCTTTGACAGTGATGATTATCAGGTCATGTTGGTCGCTAACAAGTTCCAAACGGGTTTTGACCAGCCAAAACTATGTGCCATGTACGTGGATAAAAAACTGGGTGGGGTGGAATGCGTACAAACCTTGTCACGTCTAAATCGAACCTACCCAGGTAAAGCAGAGTCGGGCACGTTTGTGTTGGACTTCTTTAATGCGCCTGAAGATATTTTGGCTGCGTTCCAACCGTATTACCAAACTGCAGAACTGGCAGATGTGTCCGATCCAGATCAGATTTTTGACCTGTTCGATAAACTGAAAGCGGCTAAGATTTTTCTGTGGAATGAAGTTGAACAATTTGTTGAAGCTTTTTTTAGCAAAAACAAATCCAATGCCGCCATTAGTAATATTTGCAAGCCTGCAGTGGAACGCTGGCAGAAGCGATATAGCCAAGCGGTTGAAGCCTATAACTCCACACGTGAAATGCTAGAACGCTGCAAGAAAACCAATGATGCGGTACTGATCGCCAATGCCGAAAATGCTTTTAAAGATGCCAAACTGGAAAAAGACAAACTGGAAATCTTTAAAAAAGACTTGGGTAGCTTCACGCGCTTTTATGAGTTTATGTCACAGATTGTGGATTACGATAATAAAGAACTGGAAAAGCTCAGCCTTTATGCACGTAATCTACGTCCATTACTGCGTGAAACGACAACACAGGATGATGAGGTTGACCTAAGTAACGTCAGCATGAGTCATTATCGTCTTTCTAAGATTCGACAACAGGATCTTAAACTGAAAGAAGATGCTGAGGATTCAAAGATTGAGCCAGGTAAAGACCTTGGTGCAGCCAAGCCACGTGACAAGAAAGAAGAATTTTTGTCACAGATTATTGAACGCCTGAATGAGGTTTTCATTACGGACAACCTGACCGATGGTGACATGCTGAATTATGCTTACACTGTCCGTGACAAGCTGGCAGAAAATGAAATTGTGATGAAGCAGATTGCCAACAATACCCGTGAACAAGCGATGCTCGGTGATTTCCCGAAAGCTATGGATGATGCCATTCTAGGCAGTAGTGCAGCGCATCAGGAACAGATGATGCAACTGCTGTCTGACCCAGCGAAGGCAGGTATGTTCGCACGAGTCATTTTTGATATGTTGAGTCATCGATGATTTTTTTGGCATTGGCGGTACAACAAGTCGTTTTATATCAATACTAAAGAGCCTAATCATCAAAGCTCTTTTATTGAAAGATAAGCATTGGTTATCGGGCAGTTGGAAACCAATGCATATAAAAAAACCATAGCTACACCTCGCAGCTATGGTTGCTTTGACTTGATCAAGATTAGAATGCGAACTCAGTGTATTCATATTTCAATGAGCTTTCACCGAATGGACGTAGCCAATAATCCGTGCCCACTAGATACATTTTCAGCTGGTTCAATTTGCTGCCTATTAGCGACTGATCTAGGTCATAAAAATTTAATGGTGCTATCGGCTCTGGGTAGGTATGAAACAGTGCCCGTACCAGTGTGGGATCAAGAAAGGGGAGTTGTCTAATATCGAGCTGCTCTGTAGTGCTGTACCCCACAAATGGCTGTAGATCCTGACACAAGATCGTTTCATTAAATGGCACAAAGTTAGTATCGTCCTTTTTGACAAAGAAGATCAAACGCTTCGTGAGTGTGCCATCTAAATGCATTTCCCATTTCGCAAGAATCGAAAAAACGTGATTGTTATTACGATTTTTCCATACTGCTTTGATGAGTGGCTGAGAAACTTCATTCAGAATATCAGTGTCTGTGTAGTCCTGAAACCCATCGCCATAAGCTCTAATCGTGGTATTTTGATCGAATCGGACTTGCTTCACTGTGATCGAGTAGATTTCAAACATCTTATTCGACTCGAAAATATTTCGCTCACAGAAACGATCATATTTGCTGCTCATCTGCTTGTATGAATTGATCCATCGTGTAGTTTTACTGCGTTGCTCACGGGTTTTCAGTTTAATTTTAAAGTCCTGCATAAAGTAATCGAACGCGTGTTCAAGTGCTGGGCTCACGAATCGAACACCCACCAAATTGTATCTTTGAAACATTGCATATAATAACTCCACAATTGGAAGCATCCTGCAATTGGGGATTCCAGGGTTGAAATACTGGTTACAGCTCATGTCATCTGAAAGTTCAAAGAATGATTGACCAAGTCTGGTAGGCGTGAACATAGTTTGATAATTGGAATCGGCTGCGTGGAGCGTTACAAGTTTTGATGTTTTTCGCTTTGCTAGTAACTTGGCGAAACTTTCATACACATCTAGCTGGCACCACTTAATTCTTGGTTGAACAGTCACGCCGACATTATGAGAGAATGCCTGCGTAATGTAATTTAATGCAATCAGTGAGTTGAGTCTATCTTGTGCGGTTTTCATCATTGTGACCTCAAGTTAAGAATTTGAATGAGTTGAAGGTTGGTGTTTGCGTGGTCTACCAGCATTCGATTTCTTTTTAACAACACGACTAATTTGGAATGAACGAGCCGCCTTCATGTTGGTGAACATAAAGTACTGATCAGTTTTGCAAATGTAGTCAAAGGTCTTGATGAGGTTTTCAAGCATTTGTTGATCGTTGTGGTGAAGCATCCCAATGGCAAGGTCTTTATATTTGTGTTTTTGCATGTTGCAGATAAATGTAGAGCCTTGACCACCACACAGCTTTTTCCAGTAATCTTTAATATATTGCCCAAGACTCATGTCCTGTTGATGTTTATTGCCATCAAAGAAGAAGTAAGCATGGACATGAAAGCCAGTCCGAACTGTATATTCAAAGCGCAAGATGTAGCCTTCAATATCGTTCAGAATTTTATTGTGGCGAGCATTATTTAAAAACTTGTTTACATAGTCCTTCAGTGCTTTCAGGTCATCTTTTGAATGAAGCTCACATAGGGTTTTATTCCGCATTTTAATGGTAATAGGGTCTCTAACCATTGAAAGATCGACACGAACAACCAGTACCTTAGAAAAGTTCGCTATCAAGCTTCGAATGAGCTGAATGCAACTCATTTTATTTCTGTTCAGGTTAGAGCGACGATCCGCCAATTTCTTTTTAATCTTAGGTAGTCTGAAATAAGCGCGAATCGATTCTATAAACCGATTGATGATGTCTACTTTTTCCTGAATGCTAGTCTGGTCAAAATAGTAATGTCCAAAAATATGAGGATTGCGAATAATCTCAGCATCTGTAGAGGTGAGTTGATCTCTTACCCATAGAAATGCTTCGATTTCAATGCCAAAGCTGCAGATCTTCTCATCAGGGAATGGTCTAACCATAATTTCAGCTAAATTGCATAATTGGTCTTGATACCAAGGCTTGATCATTAACTGATAAGCTCCCTGCTTCGATTTCAAGTGATTCGGGTTCCATTGAAAGCTCGCTACATCACCTTTGTGTTTGTTCACGAGAGAAACGAATGAAGCCGCCTTAATGAGAGGAGCTGAGTACATATCCATATCGTGGATAAACATGAAAGGTTGATTGTGCTCGTCGCAATAAAAATCAGTGCTTTTTAGAAGCTGCTTCTTCATTTGAAGGATGCTGAAATCATCTGCATCATAATTCAGGTTTAATTGATTAATGCTCATTGAGCTATATCTCCAGAAAATGTGCCAGAGATAGCCATGATTATTAAAGATGAGTCTTCCCTTGGACACTGTATTAGAGCAGTGTCCATCCATATACATTATTGAATATAAAGTATTTAGGTCATTACGCTATTGCTTGCTATGCAATAGCTCATCAGTATGTATTTAAGTAATCTGTTAATTATGTTACCTAAGTAAATGATTTAATACCTAAATTGCTCAATCAAAAATCTGCTATGATTCGTGGGAAGCGCAAACTTTAATGTATCGGCTACACAAACACGTGCAAAAAAATTGAATGTACGAAATTAGTCCGCTTAGACAGACTGATTACGCAACACAGCTTTAGACTCGATCCAGTCAAGCACTTCGCTTAGTCGCCAGCGACTTAGACGCCCTAATTTAATTGGCTGTGGAAAGGTTGGATCGTATCGTTTGGACTTTCGACTGAGTCGGTCATAAATTGTTGACCGTGACAGTCCTAGTAGTGTTTCGAGCTGTGCTCGGCTGATCATTCTTAACTCGGGGTTGTGAGTATCCATTGGTTACCTACCTAATTAAAAAGGTTAAAAATCACGTTGTCGGTATGAAGTGAGACAACGTAGAACCAATTTAGAAAATCAGGAGGAGGTTTAAAAACGAACTGCGTGGAGGAAAAATGCACTTTTACAAAAAAAGTGAAAAAAATTTATGCGGAGCCTTATTTTGAGGTCGTGGAGGCAATTTTACTTTGCCATTTGTAAGTAAAAAGGGGGCAATTTTTGAATGCTGTTGACAACTCAGGGGCTGGCTTTTAGGTAGCTCGCTTAACAATAGTTAGTGAGCTACTAATATCATCACACTCATCTAGTAAGCGAAACTGAATGGGTTGCAGCTGTTAGGCTATGTGTGAGCTGCTTGAAAGGTTGCTGACGTTTAAAACGCCCCAAATTGAAGAACTACAGGCATATCAGCTAGACACCTGACCTAAATTTAAAAAATAGGCATAGGCTTCAGGTCTCACTTAAAATTAAGCTTTCAAGTTTTTGTTTTAGTTCAGGATGTTTGTTTAAAAAAACTTTGGTATCTGGAAGAAAACTGTACACGTATTTAGGAGGCTTTGTTTTCAATTTAAACTTTTTTCTAAATACTTGCAGTCGCTGTAGTTTCAATTTCTCCAGAATTCGTAGTTTCAATCGGTTCAATCTGATATCCTTTTTACTTTCTTTCTTCTTTTTTTTTCTATTAATGTTTTCATTATCCTCAAATGTCCTAGCTTCAATGAGATTTTCGAGAATTTTTTTGTATTTAGATCGTAATCTGATCTGATTATTTTTAATTTCTTCCCACAATGCCTCTCCAAGGAATGGTCCGGGGTATATTACCTCTACTTCTTTACATCGCTGAGACTCAGGCACTCTACAATGCCTAAATTTTATACATTGCTGAGATTTTTTACACAGCTGAGATTTCTTACACTGTTCAGATTTCTTACACTCATTTTGTTCTTCGCACTGCTTAGATTCTACACACTCCTTAATTTCTTCTAATTTTAGACTTTCTATTTTATTTAGTGTTAAGGGATCGATTATTCTTATAAATCTTGAAGTTTTCTTCCTGCTTTTTTTTGAACTTGGCTTTCCATGTGAATAATTTAGAGGGGAGATATGCCTTATTTCGCGTTTATTCATTTGATAGATAACATTGCTATACTCAAATACAGTTGTTAGAGTCCATGGTACGATTTCTAAAATAATCGGATCTATATGAATAATTTGATCCAAGCCTTTGATCGCCATGTTATAGCGTGGTTCAAGGCTTTTATTCCATGACCACTGTCCTGATACTTGATTAATTTGATGAATGTTTTTCGTTAAATTATTGATAAATCTCTTATAATTATTTGAAAAGTCTCTTTGCAATTCAGGAAAAATAATTTTATTAATGTAATTGGTTAGAAACTCAAAACGTTCATAGTGATTTTTTTTAAGCTCGCGTATTTCTGCTGACGAAAGTTTCTTTTCAGGGTTTTCATTGAGTATATGTTGACTGTACGTTTTTAGTTCTTTGATATTATTTTGGGTGAGTCCCAATAATACCCAAAGTGATTCTTTGTTGTCTTTGTATTTTAGATAAAAATTTTCCAACCACGTCTTATATAAAGCATCCTTTAGTTTATTGAGATCATGAGATAGGTTACTTAACTGAATTTTTTCAATTTTATTTAATATTTCATGAATTCTCTGGAGATACTTATAGTCGGTAATTACATACTCTTGTTGTGGTTCTAGCTGAATTTCGGGTTCACTCACTGAATGGTCTTGTGTTAGGTTTTGCTGAGAATCTAGGTCTGAGTTTGATTGCTGCTCAGTTTGCAGATTTTTATCCTGAACTACATGCTTGAAACGTAAACCTTCAATATGATTTGCAAAAATTTTAAAGATGTATTTTCGCTGTTTTTCAATTTCCTGATCAGAGACATCTGTATCTAAGAGTTGATTGAAGTCTCTTATTGCGGATAGCAAATCATGAAAATGGGTTGGCAACATCTCATCGGGATGCTTGTGAATGACTGACTGATCTTCTACATGATATTTAATGGGACTCTCTCTTTTTTCTCGGTCGGCTTCCGATTCTTTGAAGATGCCTTGATCAAGTAATTCATACACCTCTTTTTTAAAAACCTGCATATTCGGTGCGGATAAAAGAGCAGGTTTTACGGTACGAAGTGGGGAAGCGAATGATGTTTGTAGGCGATAAAAAATATATCCCTCAATTTCGTTTACATACTCGATTGCTTGCTCACGTTCTGATTTTTGTGCGCTAGTAGAATTTTCTGTCATATTTATTCTCAGATTAATTTTGCCTCTAAATTATGTGCTGCTTGGGCTAGATTTCACTGTACAACATGTCAATTTTTTTGTACGGACTTGACATTTTTTTATTAATTATCAGTTGATTGCTAGGGTAGTGTTTTTGGGCGATATTTTCACTGTCCACTGGCTTCAAGTGCTGGGTATTTGCCAAGAAAAACAGCCAAAATTTCTACCCAAGTTGGCATGTTTTACTGCAGTTTGATCCTAAGCAAAACATGAGCGAGCACCCTAATAAATGTAACCGATATTCGATGAGTGTGCCAAGATTTTTGACTGAATTCCAGTGGGAGGTATCAATGAATTCGCTGATACCATATTGGATGGATAGACTAAATAAGCGGCTATTTGAAATATTTGTTTACAAATTGAGTGTCGGTTCTTATTCAATGTTGTTGGATGTTTTTGATCTGTCTAGGTCACTCTAAGTCATTCTTTATTATGAATTATCTTTTTGACATCGTGTGTTAAATATCAGTATATTTCTGTCATCCAAATAGCAAAGCTCTACTATTAGTGCAGGGCTTTACTGTAATGGTAAATGGCATTTTATTGGGTAGTCATTCATTCATGCGTCAAATTTGTGAGGTTTGGCTACCCTTGTGTAGTTGTTGTAGGACACGCGGAGGAGGAGGAGGAGGAGTTATGTGGCATGGCGGTTGGTGCACTGTGTTGCTGCCGAACCATGCAAGTTACAGGATGAGCGCACAGGGTTTCAGTCTAAGTTGATATCCGTGAACCACTTGTAGCTGTGTAAGCCGCATGAGAGTTGTGCTCTGTTGCATGACTTCATATTTTTTTACATTGGATCACGTCTGTACTGTATTCAGCTGGTGAGGCTGCGACATGTCTGGTGTGTTGTCAGTATATGTTGTGCTGTTCGGTATCTGTTTATGCCTTGTATAAACAGAGGAGTAGCAGCTGTTGTATTGTCTTGCAATTGCTTGTCCTTTGAGGGGGCTGAATGGCAATCAGGCAGTATGGGCTTCTTGGCGATTTATGCTAAGGTTTCGAAAACTAATTTTTATAGTGTGGATTTGCTGTGCGAACATTTCATGATGTACTCAATCCTGAAAAGGCGCTGATTTGGCGCATAGTTCATCGTGACAATATCCCTTGGATATTGGCGAATGGTCTGCATTGCAGTAACAGCAGTAAACTCAATGAACATTGGGTGCCAATTGGCAGTTCTGAGCTGATTGAAAAGCGTCAGCAGCATCGGGTTCCTGTGGGCACTGAGGGTGTGTTGGGTGATTACATTCCCTTTTATTTCACACCGTTTTCACCCATGCTACTGAATATAAAAAGTGGTCGCGGTGGTGTACGTCAGCGTGCGAATGATGAAATTGTAATCTTGGTTTCTAGTTTGCATGATCTTAAAAAACAGCAGATTCCTTTTGTTTTTACCAACAGCCATGCTTATTACCAATGGACTGAATTTTACACGGATTTATCCGACCTTGATAAAATTGACTGGTCAATTTTGCAGACACGAGATTTTAAACGGGATATGGATGACCCTGCGAAATTTGAGCGCTATCAAGCGGAAGCTTTAATTTATCAGCATTGCCCGACAGCAGCGTTGCTTGGAATGCTATGTTATAGTGAGCAGGTCAAAAGCCAATTAGAGTATTGGTTGCAACAAGCTAAAATCAATATTCCTGTGCATGCTCGACGAGGAGTGTATTTCTAATGATTCGATATACCACGGGTAATCTACTCGATGCACCTGTAGAAGCATTGGTGAACACTGTCAACACCGTGGGTGTGATGGGGAAAGGGATTGCCTTGATGTTCAAGGAGCGTTTCCCTAAAAATATGGCAGCGTATAGTCAGGCATGTAAAGCGGGTCAGGTTGTGACTGGTCAAATGTTCGTGACTGAGACTGACGAGTTAATTGGTGCGCGTTGGATTATCAACTTTCCGACTAAGCAGCATTGGCGTGACAAATCTAAAATTGAGTGGATTGATACAGGGCTACAAGCACTTAAAGCATTCATTATTGATCATCAGGTTAAATCTATTGCGATTCCGCCTTTGGGTGCAGGTAATGGTGGCTTAAGTTGGAGTGTGGTCAAGCCTCGAATTGAAGCTGCCTTGTCAGAGCTAGATGGGGTCGAAATCATCATATTTGAACCTACCTCCCAATATCAAAATGTTGCAAAGAAAACAGGGGTAACTCAACTGACACCTGCTCGTGCAATGATCGCTGAACTAGTGCGTCGTTATTGGGTTTTGGGGATCGAATGCAGTCTGTTGGAAATTCAAAAATTAGCGTGGTTTTTACAGCGGGCGATTGAAAAACAGAAATTGTCCAATGAGCTGAAGCTGAACTTTCAAGCGAATTTCTATGGCCCTTACGCTGTTAATTTAGGGCATTTACTGAATGCCTTGGATGGTAGTTATTTAAAATCAGATAAACGTATTCCTGATTGTGATCCACTGGACGTTATTTGGTTTAATGACCAACAGAAACAGAATGTGCAAACCTACCTTTTGACTGAAGCTAAAGGCTATATGGCTGCAGTAGATGAGGCTGCGACTTTAATAGAAGGCTTTGAGTCTCCCTTTGGCATGGAATTATTGGCAACCGTGGATTGGCTTATTCACAAAGAGGGGTGTCAAGCGAATGTTGATGCAATTCAGCAAGGGTTAGCACGTTGGCCAGCTGGTGAACGGTGGGCGCAGCGTAAACTGGACTTATTTAAACCAGAGCATATTCAGTATGCACTGGATAAACTCAATCACTTTGAGCCTACCCAGACGGCATAAGCAGTATTGCATCAGAGTTAAACAGACTTTGAAAATGCATTACAAAATTTAGCCCAATCATTCATTAATCCTTTACGCTTTTCCAGATAGGCACCACGTAAATAGGCGGCTTCCACTTCATCTGGTAATTTATGGGCAAGCACATGCTCACAGACTTCGCGTGGGTAATCGGTTTTGTCGGCTGACCAATCACGGAATGTGGAGCGAAATCCGTGTGTCGTGATTACTCGGTATTGTTTTGGATCAATATAGCCTAAGCCATTTTCTTTAAGCTTCTGCTCATGCATACGTTTGATCAACGTGGTCAGAGACATATCTGAAAGCATGCCATCGTTACGTGGAGACGGGAAAATAAAATCTGATGCCTTGGGATTAAAATGGATTGTATGCAATATTTCCAGTGCTTCTTGAGATAATGGTACGCGATGCTCTTTGTCTGCTTTCATGCGTTCTTTCGGTATAACCCAAATTTTTGATTTAAAATCAATTTCCTGCCAAGTCGCCCCGAATACCTCACCAGAACGGCACGCAGTTAAAATTACAAACTGTAGCGCTTTGGCTGAAATGCTTTGTTTTTGCTTTAGCTGATCTACAAATTCAGATACATGCTCGTAAGGCAAAGATGGGTGTGGTCGAGGGGTTTGCTTGAGATTACCTAAAATTGGTTCTAAATTGCCTTTCCATGCTGCAGGGTTATCTCCAACAAAATATTCCATTGCTTTTGCATAGTCAAAAATCATTTCTAAGCGACCACGGATGCGTCTAGCGGTCTCATTTTTATCGAGCCAAATTGCTTCCAGTACAGTAGCAATATCAATTTTATTGATGCTGGAAATGGGTCTGTGCCCTAGGGTTGGATATACATAGGTTTCTAGGGTTGTAGACCATTGTTGAATGTGCTTTTGGTTTTTGAGTTCTCGTGTTTTGTTGGCAATCACAATTTGCGCACAATCAATGAAGGTTTTTTCTCGCTGTTTCTGAATACGCAACTTTTCAAGTTCTTCTAGTTTCTGCTTAATTGGGTCGATGCCATTGCGGATTTGCTGCTTTAACTCTCTTGCTTTTTCTCTTGCCTCAGCCAAAGAAACTTCAGGATAGGGGCCTAGACCAATATCTCGACGATGGGTTTTAATTTTTCCGTGATCATCTATGCGCTGTCCAACAGAGACACGCAGTACCCATGATTTAGAATTATTGAAAATACGAAGATGTAAACCATCAACGCCACCTACTGCATGTCTACCATTTTCTTTTAATCTTGAAACGCTCAGTGCTGATAATTCTTTTGCTTTGATTGGCATAGTCTTTGTCCCACATACTGACCCACATAAAGTATTAGAAATGATTAAGCATTGCAAGATTATATCGGAATGTGTTTAATTTAATACTATGAAAAATATAAATATATTGTTTTAATTTGGATGTGGTAATACACTGCTTTTACGGACACCGCTTCCGCCAAATATCAATGACTTAGCCCTGACATATTCAGGGCTTTGTTGTTTCTAGGGTTATGCAACGTAAGCCTGTAGTAAGCAAAAAATATTTAATTTTGAAATACTAATTATCAAATTGCTTGAATTGTTTCTAATATATAAGATGTGCTTATCTTCAGAACAACAATTTAGAAGTTAAGTTATGGACATTTTTGAGTTTGTTAGTAGTTACAAGAATCACCCAGTTTTATTTGTGGGTACTGGTCTAAGTCTTCGATATTTAAATAACTCTTTTAATTGGGAAGGGCTTTTGAAGTATGTAGCTATTGATCTCTATGGCACCGATGAAAAATTTTATGATATGAAGAACAAGGTGCATAAGACCCATGATGGCATACGCGCCAACTTAAGGCTTAAATTGTTGAAATATATTATAATTATCGCTTGAAAAATAAAAAAGGTGGTTGTATTTATTAATGCGCTAACACAAAACACAACTACCGTGGCGTATCATGATTCATTTTCAACAGTTATTACAAGTACTTCCTTCAAATATTGAACAAATGGCGATCAATTGTAATGCTTTTCAACGGGCTAGAAAAATTAAATGTAAGCGTCCGCTGAACCCCATGCCTATTTTTTAATTTGAGTTGGATTTCCAGCGATGTGGCAGTAATTCTTCTATTTGGGTCGCTTTATGCGTCGGCAGCCTTTTCAGTACAGTAAGCATCCGCTGAACCCCATAGCTTTTTTTAATTCGATTCAGGTTTCCAGCGGTGCGGCAGCAATTCTTCAATTTGGGTCACTTTATGTGTCGGCAGCCTTTTCAGCACATCACTTAAATAGGCATACGGATCCAAGCCATTCAGCTTTGCTGACTGGATTAAAGTCATGATGTTTGCCGCTCGCTGACCACTGCGCAGCGAACCTGCAAACAGCCAGTTCTTGCGCCCCAACGCCCAGGGACGCATCTGATTCTCGACCCAATTGTTGCATATCGGTAGATTGCCATCATCCAGATAGCGGCTTAAGGCTGGCCAACGCTTCAGAGTGTAATTGATGGCCTTGGCGGTGGGAGAACTCGATGGCACCGTCAGATTATGTTGGTTGAGCCATTCATATAGTTGTTGCATCACCGGTTGGCTATGCTGTTGTCGGTATTCGCGGCGGTCTTCCGCTGTACCATCCGTCTTTTTCCTGAGTTCTGCTTCTATGGCATACAGTTTCTGAATCAGCACTAATGCCTGTTCAGCGACCTGACTTTTCCCGGTCACATGCAGTTCATGGAATTTACGACGTGCATGGGCCATGCAGCCCACCTCAATGACCTGGCCTGATTTGAAGCGTGCTTTATAACCACTGTAATCATCACAGACTAGATAGCCCTGCCAGCCTTTCAAGAACTCTGTCAACGGCAATTTAAAACTGACCCCTTTGATCTCGTATTAAGTTTCAACCTGTGGCTGAATCCCTATTCTTTTTTTATCCTTCAAACGATAACTCTCACCCGATGGAATTTAAAACTTTAAAGCCAGCATTAAAAAGTTTTATTGGTACTTTATTTGAAGATAATCCGTATCAATTCCAACCTGTTTTTCGAGGTTTTTATTTTACCAGTGCTTTACAGGAATGCAGCATCGAAAGCCCGATGACAGAAAGTATTGCACAAGAATTTCAACTGCAGCAGCTTGCAAGCCCTTTTCAGGACGAAGAAAAAAGTTCGATTGCCCCAAATCATGGTTATTTTTTACAAGGTTTGTTTTCCAATGTGATTTTGCGTGATCAACATTTGGTGAAACAACATATTAATCCTGCGAAAAAACGTCAGCGATATATGGCGTTTACTGCTGCATTACTTGGTGTTGGATTGTTGCTCAGTGTTTGGGTGTGGTCATATCGTCATAACCAACAACTCATTGCCGATGTTCAGGCAGACTTAGATCAAGTTATACGACTGGAAAAAACTTTTGGACAGGTTTTATCCACACAACTCGAAAGCTTATTAATTTTACAAGCACGTCTGCAACAGTTGGATGGGTTTTCCGAACAACGTCCACTTAAGTTCAGTTTTGGCTTATATCAGGGCAAGAAGTTACGCGAACAGCTCAAAGTTGAATATCTAAAAGGCGTTCAGCAGATTGTATTGTTGCCAACCCAGCAAAATATCGCGCAATACTTACAGCGTGTCCAACAAGATGCGGCAACACTCAAAGCGCATCATATACATGCAAAAACGCAGCAAGTTGCGAAAACTCAACCATATTTAGAGCCTTCCGTGCAAAATCCGCAAGATGCTTATAATGCGTTAAAGGCTTATTTAATGCTGACGAATCCTGAATATCGGGAGAGCAGTCATTTAAGTGATCAGATTTCACGTTTTTGGCGCACTTGGTTGGATGCCCATCGTGGAGAAATGCCACGTACGGACATGATTCAGCAGGCAGAAAAAATCCTGTCTTATGCCATGACACTCGCTCATCAGGACGATTTTCCTGTACTGGAAAGCGATGCACAAATGGTCGATCAAACTCGTCAAGTGCTGTTGTCGGTCATTCAGGGAATGCCTGCACGAGATCGGGTATATAACGAAATAAAAATGCGTGCAGCAGTACGTTTTCCTGCACTTACGGTCAGTCAAATTGTGGGGGAGCAACACAGTCGCATTGTTTTAGGCAGTCATGCTTTGCCTGGTATTTTTACGCAGCAGGCGTGGAATGAATATGTCGAACAAGCCATTGATCAGGTAGCCAATCAGCCAACGGACAGCAAAGATTGGGTGCTCAATAGTCATCAGTCGGATGATCTAACTTTTTCAGGAAGTCCTGAACAAATCCGTAAACAATTGCTGAGCTTGTATCAGCAAGAATATGTGAGTGAATGGAAGAAATTTCTAAATGGCATCCATTATGCAAAAACAGATCAGTTCAATCAGCAAGTGAAACAGCTTGATCTGTTGGGAGAGCCGCAAAACTCGCCAATTCGTAAGTTATTGCAACGTATTGCAGTGGAAACCAATTGGGATAATCCAATTGTGCAAGCTGAACTTGCTGTGCCTGAACAAGGATTTATGGCGTGGTTTAAAGACAAAGTGCTGCGTCAGTCTAATGACAAAGCTGCAGCACAGGCGACCCTAAAAGCGCAAGGTGCGATTTCCCAAGAATACCAAATGTTTTATCAATTGCTGCGTAAACGTGATGATTTACAGGATCAATCTCTGTTTGATGTGTATATGAACAACCTTGCACAGGTACGCAGCAAGTTAAATGATCTCCAAACGGCAGGGGAAATTGGACCAAGTGCAATGGCATTGTTCAAACAAACCATCCATGATCAAAACTCGGTCTTTAATACAACGCAAAAATATGTCGATGAAAAAATGATGGTGGGTTTAAAAGAGGCTGACCAACAATTATTACAAAAACTGTTGATGACACCGCTAACTCAATCTTTTGCAAGTTTAATTGTACCGACACAAGATGAAATTAATAAATTATGGCGTATTCAAGCCTATCAACCGTTTGCAACACATTTAGGTTAGAAATATCCATTTCATTCAGGGGGGACTTTACAGGCAACCAGTCAGGAAATGGGACAAATTTTTGGTGAAACAGGAAGTATTGCTGGCTTTGTCAAAGACACTTTAGATCCGTTGTTGATTCGTCGTGGTTATGTCTTAACTTCAAAAACATGGAAAGATTTAGGCTTAAATTTAAATCCTCAGTTTGTGATGGCATTTCCGCAATATGTTGCGCCAATTCATGGTATGGCAACAGGACGTTTAGATCAGCCTGCAACATCTGCTGTTTCAAATCAATCCAATTTCCAATTTTATCCATTACAGCACCCACAATTTTTATCGTATAGCATCGATATTGATGGTCAGCGAATGCAGTTTGAAAATGGAATTCAACAATGGGTCAACTTTGTGTGGCCCAATCCAGGCGCAATTCCCGGCGTGCGTATTAGTGCAATCGATTTAAAAGGTCAGTCGCATACTATTTTTGAAGCACCGGGCGAATATGGCATTAACCGTTTAATTGATGCTGCACAGCGCAAAGAGCAAAACGGTCACTTTGAAATGACTTGGGTCAGTAAAACGGAACCATCTTTATCTTTAAAAGTGAATTTCCGACTCATTAGCGGACATAGCTCGGGCAATATTGGTTCAAGTCGTGGTTATGTGGGGTTGCAGTTGGTCGATCAAGTCACCACGACCAAAGCACTTCTTGTGGTTGCTGCACAAACGACAGCAATGAGTCCCGCACAAACAGCGGCTACGCAGTCTAAAACTACAATGTCTGCACAAGTGGGAGGCGTTCCGCAATGATCAAGAGAAATAACACTTGGCAAAAGGCGTGGTGGGTATGCAAGCAGTAAAAACCGTACCTTTATATTATGGAAAAATACCTGCCCGTGGTGATTTTATAAAGTCTAAAGGGCAATCGGAACTCATTCAGCAGCTCGATCAGTGGATTAGTAATGCAATGGAACATGCCATGCAGAGCGCAGATTTTAAACAGCGTTATGCAACTTTGCCTGCTTTAGATTTTTTGATTGCCCATCCAGCAGAACCAATGTTTTTAGCTGTTAATTTAAAGGCGAGCCAAGATAGCTCGGGGCGGGCATTTCCAATGCTACTGGGTCAGTTGTTTGAGGTCGGAAATCCCAGTCAAAATTTGTTATTTGCGCCATTTTCTTACAAAGCTATTTGGACTGATTTATTGCAACGCAATCAGGTCTTAAGCAATATCTGTGATCCCAATATGTCATTTGAACTGTTGAATCAATTGCCGAATAGGGTTCAACTTTTGAGTGCAGAAGAATACCAAGACTTTTATGAAAAACACAGCACGCATTCATTGGCACAATTAATGAAAATCAGTGTCAATGACTTGGCTCAGAGTATGATTGGGTTGGGACTTTTACTGCAACCCGTCCTCAAAAATGGCACTCGTCGTTTAAACAAAGTGATGATTTTACCGCTGAATCATCCGCGATATTGCTTTGAAATCGCAGCATTTTGGATGGGCATGATCGGGCGGTTTTTAGGCGCGCATCATACTGAAATTTTGCTGGGGATACTACATTTTGAGGCACCCATTTTGATCATTGATTTTCAGGGGGCTGATGTCATGACGCTGCGCGATCTATTTATTCAAAATATGCAGGGTGAACATTGGGTTTCTTTAATTCAAGCCACTTGGATTGATGCTTATTTAGAACAAAATGCAGGTCTTGCAACATTGGAACAATTACTTTGTCAGCGGCAGTTAAATCTTAACCAAGCATTAAAGCTGTTTAGACAAACTTTTTTAGATGAATAAATATGAAAAATAATCAAAAACGTATTCGCGTAAGTCTACTTATTGGCTTGTGTTTTTTAGTCCAAAGTCATTTGATCTATGCAGCGCCCATTGTTATAGAAGGTGTGGTGCCAAACGAAGCAAGTAAACAAGCCATTTTGGCGAAAATGCAAGCTGTGTATGGTGAATCGCAGGTGTTAGATAAAATTCAAGTCCGTGCAGTTGCTGCACCGAATGGTTGGGATGATTCAGTCACTCGTATGATTACAGCAGAGTTAAAAAAGATTTCTCAAGGGCAGTTACGTGTGAAAGGGACTCAAGTTGATTTGAAAGGAAAAGTGAATGCTGCTCATCAAATTCAAGCCACGACAGCAAATTTTCAGGCTTTGGTACAGCAGCCTTATCGTTTGAACACACAGCTTTCGGGGAGTCAGTATGAACAAAAAATGCTGGATGCTGCGCTCAAAAACAGGATTGTTGAGTTTGAATCGGGCAGTGCAATTTTGACTGACGTAGGGCAAAAAATTCTGGATGAAATGGCTGTGGCATTGAAGCAAGTTGGCACCCAAAAAGTGAAAATTGTTGGACATACAGACAGTTCGGGCGATGCGCATAAAAATATAGTGTTAAGCCAATCACGTGCAGGCGCGGTAAAAAATTATTTGATCGATAAAGGTATTGCGATAACGCATTTAAGCACCGAAGGTCAAGGTTCTAATCAGCCTGTCGCAGACAATACAACGCCACAAGGACGTAAGAAAAATCGACGTATTGAATTTGAGGTGCTTTGATTAGTTGATATTGAGCAAGGCGGAAGTTGAGCGTCATGTCCTGATCTTTAGAGCATCTGTGTGTAAACAGATGGCATAGAAAATAAAAACAGCATCAATCATTCAGTAATTTCCACAGTGAGAGTGCTTTGTGCAATTTAAAGCACGAATCTTGAATACATTGATCTGAAATAGAGGCTTTAAATCAACATTCGGAAGTTTTACTGCCGAAACGCGCCAAGAAAACCATTTTCCATCTAGCTGATTATGGCATTTCACAGTAGAATATGCGCTCTCTTCAAGTCACATTGTGGCATGGTCCAAAAGATCAGCCCGTGGAGCCAAAATCAGCATGTTTATCGTTGCCGGTGCACCTGCACATTCATCTTTTAAGAAAACTCAACTCTTAAACCGTTTAGCGTCAATGAGTTCTGTTCAATCTTTCGATAGCCAATGGGTTTATTTATTTGACCAAGCGCTCGACGAGCAACAACAGCAATCTGCTTTACAGCTTTTAAACGATGGTGCATCTTTTGAATTACGCCAAGCTGCAAGTGATGAAGTTCAAATTTTAGTGACACCACGTGTGGGCACAATTTCTCCTTGGTCATCAAAAGCAACCGATATTTTTGCCAACTGTAATACGCCTGTACACCGCCTAGAACGCGGTGTTTTGTTTACCTTAAAAGGTATTACAGACGTTTCAAACGAAGTAAAACAAGTATTGCATGACCGCATGACCGAAAGTGTGTTTAACCACATTAACGATGCTGCAGCGTTATTTGTTGAAACTGAACCAAAACCTTTAAATAGCATTGATATTTTGGGTGAAGGCAAAGCGGCATTGGTAAAAGCCAACAGTGAGTTTGGTTTTGCCTTGTCTGATGAAGAAATTGATTATTTAACCGAAGCATTTATCAAGTTAGGCCGTAATCCGCATGACATTGAATTGATGATGTTTGCACAAGCCAACTCTGAGCACTGCCGTCACAAAATCTTTGGTTCTGAATGGACAATTGATGGCGAAGTACAGCCATTGTCATTGTTCCAAATGATCAAAAATACTTATAAAGAATCACCAACAGATGTATTGTCGGCTTATAAAGACAACGCTTCGGTGATTGTTGGTTTTGACACGCAGCGTTTCTATCCGAAAAAAGATGCTGCAACAGGTCACTACGTTTATAAATATAAGAGCCAAGCTGCCCACATTCTAATGAAAGTGGAAACGCACAACCACCCAACTGCAATTGCACCATTTGCAGGTGCTGCGACAGGTTCGGGTGGTGAAATCCGTGATGAAGGCGCGACAGGTCGTGGTGGTAAACCAAAAGCAGGTTTAACAGGCTTTACAGTATCGAATTTAAATATTCCTGGTTTTGAACAGCCTTGGGAAGAAAACTATGGCAAGCCTTCACGTATGGCATCGCCATTACAAATTATGATTGAAGGCCCATTGGGCGGTGCAGCGTTTAACAACGAATTTGGTCGTCCTGCGTTAAATGGTTACTTCCGTACTTTCGAGCAAAACGTGAATGGTGAAGTAAAAGGCTTCCATAAACCAATCATGATTGCAGGTGGTTACGGCAACATTCGTCCAGACCATGTCGAAAAAGACCCAATCCAGCCAGGCGATTTATTAATCGTTTTAGGCGGCCCTGCGATGTTGATCGGTTTAGGCGGTGGCGCTGCATCTTCTGTAGATAGCGGAACCATGGGTGAAAACCTTGACTTTGCTTCAGTACAACGTGAAAACCCAGAAATGGAACGTCGTTGCCAAGAAGTAATTG
Source organism: Acinetobacter sp. YH01003 (assembly GCF_013420525.1). Taxonomy (NCBI): domain Bacteria; kingdom Pseudomonadati; phylum Pseudomonadota; class Gammaproteobacteria; order Moraxellales; family Moraxellaceae; genus Acinetobacter; species Acinetobacter sp. YH01003. The sequence goes on from NZ_VOXY01000011.1 coordinate 46,533, forward strand.
ATACGTGCTGGCGTTTGGAAGATGCTAACCCAATCGTATCAGTGCATGACGTGGGTGCAGGTGGTATTTCGAACGCAATGCCTGAGTTGGTGAATGATCACGAACTAGGTGCTGTACTTGATTTGCGTAAGATTCCGTCTTTAGAACCAGGCATGTCACCAATGGAAATTTGGTCAAACGAAGCGCAAGAGCGTTATGTATTGGCCATCCGTCCAAGTTCTTTAGAATTATTTGAATCAATCTGTGCGCGTGAGCGTTGTCCGTTTGCAGTATTGGGTGAAGCGACAGAAGCGCGTCATTTAACGGTTGAAGATCCACTGTTCAATAACAAAGCTGTAGATATGCCAATGCAGGTCTTGTTAGGTGGTACGCCACGCATGAGCCGTTCTTATGAAAGCATTGAGCGTCAAGGTGATGATTTTGATGCAGCTCAAGTTACTGATCTGAAAGATGCGATTTACCGTGTCATCAAGAATCCAACTGTTGCTTCTAAATCATTCCTAATCACGATTGGTGACCGTTCAATTACAGGTATGGTTGCACGTGATCAGTTGGTTGGCCCATGGCAGGTGCCTGTTGCAGATGCAGCAGTAACCACTACCAGCTTGCAAGGCTTTACAGGTGAAGCAATGGCGATGGGTGAACGTCCACCTGTAGCTTTATTAAACCCTGCAGCATCTGCGCGTTTGGCAGTGGCAGAATCTATTTCCAATATCATGTCAGCCAAAATTGACCAGATCAGCGACATTAAATTATCTGCAAACTGGATGGCAGCAGCAGGTCAAAAAGGCGAAGACCAAGCTTTGTTTGAAGGTGTAAAAGCCATTGGTATGGAAATGTGTCCTGCGCTAGGAATTGCAATTCCAGTAGGTAAAGACTCATTGTCTATGCGTACCACTTGGAATGACGAAGGTGTTGATAAATCTGTAACTTCACCAATGTCAGGTGTAATTACTGCATTTGCACCAGTGACCGATGTACGTAAAACACTAACCCCTGAATTGAAAAATACCGATTCAGTATTGGTACGTATTGACTTGTCTAAAGGTCAGTTCCGTTTAGGCGGTTCAATTTTAGCGCAAGTGTATAAAGCTATTGGTTCAGTAACACCAGATGTCGATAACTTTGACGAATTCAAAGCATTCTTTGCTTTGGTACAAGACTGGAATAACCGTGGCTTGATTCAAGCTTATCACGACATTGGTGATGGTGGTTTATTGGCAACTGTAACAGAAATGATGTTCGCTTCACGTTTAGGTGTGGCGTTAGAAGATCAATCTGTTGCGGCATTGTTTGCTGAAGAAATTGGTGCAGTACTACAAATCTCTAAAGCAGACTGGGCTAACTTAGCTGCTGAAGTTGCTGCATCTACTTTGAAAGATGCGATTTCGGTAGTCGGTACAGTTAATAGCACAGACCAACTTGCTGTAAATGGCTTGGTGCTTGAACGTGCCGATTTGCAAGCGGCTTGGAGTGAAGTATCACACCAAATCCAGCGTTTACGTGACAACTCAGAAACTGCTGATCAAGAATTTGCTTTGATCACAGACAAAAACCACAAAGGCTTAATTGCTCAACCGACATTTGACTTAAATGAGCCAGTTGAAGCGCCATACATCAACACACGTCGTCCTAACATGGTGATTTTACGTGAACAAGGCGTAAACGGTCATGTAGAAATGGCGGCAGCATTTGACAAAGTCGGCTTTAACACCGTTGACGTACACATGAGTGACTTGCTTGCAGGGCGTGTCGATTTAGACGACTTTGAAGGCTTGGTTGCGTGTGGTGGTTTCTCTTACGGTGACGTCTTAGGTGCGGGCGGTGGCTGGGCAAAGTCAGTCTTGTTTAACCCGAAATTACGTGACCAGTTTGAGAAATTCTTTAACCGTCAAGAAACATTCTCACTGGGTATCTGTAACGGTTGTCAAATGTTGTCACAATTAGCACCACTCATTCCAGGTGCAGAAGCGTGGCCACGTTTCCATCGTAATACCTCAGAAGTGTTTGAAGCGCGTAGCGTTAATGTACGCGTGGAAAAATCGAATTCTGTATTATTGCAAGATATGGAAGGCTCGATTTTACCAATCGCGGTGGCGCATGGCGAAGGTCGTGTCGTTGCACCTGAAGCTAATTTGGCAGCCTTAAATGCAGGTAACCAAGTGATTTTACGTTATGTCGATAGCCACGGAAATGCGACTCAACATTATCCAATGAACCCGAATGGTTCGCCAGAAGGTATTTCAGGCGTAACTTCAAAAGATGGTCGTGCAACAATTATGATGCCGCACCCTGAACGTAATTTCCGTGCGCTTCAACATTCTTGGAAACCTGAAGAATGGACTGAAGATGGTGCATGGTTACGTATGTTCCGCAATGCGCGTAAATTTATTGGTTAAGATTTCACTCGCTTAATCTATAGCAGTCAGCCACCTTCGGGTGGCTGATTTTTTTGCTGTGAATATGCAACTTTTATATAGACGTGCATGTTTCCACCTAAATGAATCGTCGGCTTGCTGTTCAACAAATCTGCATTAATCTCAACAATCATAGTCATCCTAGACAACTCAAGCTATCATAAACAAGCAAACACACATGGGATGGCGTTATGAAAATCATTGCAGATGAAAATCTGGCATATACCGATTATTTCTTTGCAGATTTGGCAGAAATAGAGCACAAGGCTGGACGCCGTCTAACGCATCAAGATGTGCAAGATGCTGATGCGCTGCTAGTTCGTTCCGTCACCCAAGTGAATGCAGCATTGATTCAACAGACCGCGCTTCAATTTATTGGCAGCGCGACCATTGGCACAGACCACCTTGATATCCCAGCCATCGAGCAGCAGGGCATTGCATGGTCAAATGCGGCAGGTTGTAATGCGCAGGCGGTGAGTGAGTATGTGATTACCGCATTGCTTCATCTCGAGCCTGAATTACTACATGCCAATCAAAACTTTAAACTTGGCATTATTGGACTGGGCAATGTCGGCTCGCGCTTGGTCAAAATGGCACAATTATTAGGTTGGGATGTCATCGCATACGATCCATTTGTGCAGTTGCCCAATGTGCAGCAATGTGACTTAGATGCACTATTACAACAGGCAGATGCAATTTCCATTCATGTGCCATTAACAGAAACTGGTGAACATCCTACTCATCATTTAATTAATGCAGCGCGTTTGGCATGTATGAAGCCTCAAGCCATTCTGATTAATTCAGCGCGTGGGCCAGTGGTAGAAGAAGCGGCTTTAATGCAGGATATTCAACATACTCAGCGTTTAGTGGTATTAGATGTTTTTGAATATGAACCTGAAATCTCTGCAGAATTATTAGATTTGCTTGCTTTGGCAACCCCGCATATTGCAGGGTATAGCCTAGAAGGCAAGGCACGCGGCACACAAATGATTTATCAGGCTTTTTGTGAAAATTTTGGTTTAGATGCCACAAAACAATTTGAAACTCAATTGCCAAGCTGCGCGCAATATTTCAAAACCCAAGATTTGAAAAATAGTCTGCATGCACATTTAAGTCAAATTTATGATATTGCACAGGATGATGCCAATTTACGTGCCTGTGTCAAAGCGGGCAAAGTTGAGCAGCAGGCTTTTGATCATTTAAGAAAAACCTATCCTCTGCGTCGTGAATGGGCAGCACACGGAGGCCCGCAAGCATGAGTTCAAATCTCCAATATCAACCAACTTGCGACTTAAACAGCATGCGCGCACGTGCACAATTGTATGCACAAATACGCCAGTTTTTTGCGGAACGTGAAGTACTTGAAGTTGAAACGCCAATTTTGTCACAGGCAGGAGTGACAGATGTGCATTTGGCTTCAGTGCAAGCACAGCGCCATGTGCAGGGCAAATTGCATACGCACTATTTACAGACCTCACCTGAATTTGCCATGAAGCGTTTATTGGCCAGTGGTAGTGGTGCTATTTATCAAATTTGCAAAGTCTTTCGTGATGATGAGCATGGACGTAAACACAACAGCGAATTTACCATGTTGGAATGGTATCGTCCCGAATTTAGCCTGAAAGAGCTTATATTTGAGGTGACAGATTTACTTAATCTGACGTTAAAACAACGCTTTGGCGAAGTACGTCCAACAGTGTTGAGTTATAAACACGCATTTATGGATCGTTTGGATTTAAATCCTTTACAGGCAAGTCTGCAACAATTGAAAGACTGCTGTCATCGTGTGGGTTTGCATCTGGATTTGGGTGATGACCGTCTAGGCTACATCGACCTATTGTTTTCACATTTTGTAGAACCAAGTTTGGGCTTTGATGCTCCTGTATTTTTAACCGATTTTCCACCTGAATTAGCATCTTTGGCTAAAACCAGAACAGATGATGATGGGGAATTGGTCGCAGCCCGTTTTGAGCTATATATCGAAGGTTTAGAGCTTGCCAATGCCTATGATGAATTGATTGATGCTACTGTGCTGCGTTCTCGTTTTGAAGCCGATAATGCAGAACGCGCACAACTTGGTTTACATGTGATGCCAATTGATGAATATTTATTGGCTGCGTTGCCGAACATGCCTGAATGTTCAGGTATCGCCTTGGGCATAGATCGCTTATTGATGATTGCAACTGAGCAGATGCGTTTAGAGCAAGTGATTAGCTTTCCTGCGCAGCTTGCCTAAAAGCAAAAGACAGTTTCTTATTTCAAGAAGGATTTATTTGAGCTAAAAAGCCGTAGCTTCTATATTTTAGAAGATTACGGCTTTTCGATCAGAAATTTAGGCTGACTTAAATAGGTTAAGAATGATAGATCAAAGAACGCATGTAATGACGTTCTATAGACTTAAATAGCCTAAGCAGTAGCAGCCAAGTGACGTGCCTTTAATTGCTCAATCGCTTTAATGCGTCGTTCAATCAGCATTTCACCAATATCGGGGCCTTGGACATCGGCAGGTAAGTCTTGCGCCTTAATGCTGCGTACCACTTGAATCGCTTCCAAAATATAGCTCGCTTGCGGATAGTCACGATCTTCCAAACCTAAACGCCCACGAGAGTCACATTCACAGGCTTGTACAAAGGCTTCTACACGCTCAGGACGACGCAAGACATCCAAACGCTGTAATAAGCGCCATAACGTGCCAGGCTTTAAGCTCAATGCTTGGTGGCATTTTAAATGCTCTTTACATACAGCAAGTGCAAGTTGTTTGGTATTGGTCGGTACGCGCAGGCGTTCACACACTTCCGTTACAGGTCGAATCCCACGTTCTTCATGCATAATGTGCCGTGGTAATTCATCGGCAGGGGTCAAGGCCTTGCCTAAATCATGCAATAACACTGCAAAGCGTACATCGAGTGAGTAATTGGCACGACAGGCTTGTTGTAGTGACATCATGGTGTGCACACCACTGTCAATTTCAGGGTGATATTCAGGACGCTGTGGAATACCGAATAAAGCATCTAATTCAGGAAATAAAACTTTTAAAGCACCACAGGCACGCAATGTTTCAAAATAAACATCGGCACGTGCTTCCATTAAGGCACGTGAAGTTTCTTTCCATACGCGTTCAGGTGTCAGCGCATGTAACTCACCAGATTCTGCCAACTCTTGCATTAATAACAAGGTTTCAGGTGCAACCACAAAGCCTAAAGCATGATAACGTGCTGCAAAACGAGCAATACGCAGCACCCGTAACGGGTCTTCTACAAAAGCATTGGAAACATGGCGCAGCACTTTATTGCACAGATCTTGCTGTCCACCGTAAGGGTCGTAGACATTGCCATCACTATCCATTGCCATGGCGTTAATGGTTAAATCACGACGGATTAAATCTTCTTCTAAGGTCACGCTTGGGTCGGTATGAAATTCAAAACCGTGATAACCGTGTCCAGATTTGCGCTCAGTGCGAGCAAGTGCATATTCATCTTTGGTTTCAGGATGAAGAAAAACAGGGAAGTCTTTGCCCACAGGTTGAAAGCCTTGAGCCAAAAGTTGTTCGGGCGTTGCGCCAACGACAACATAATCTTTTTCGTGATAGGGATGCCCGAGTAAGTGATCTCGAACTGCACCGCCTACTAAATAAACTTGCATGAAAAAACCTCTATTCTTCAAGCAATCATGCTACAGAATAGAGGTTTTCTCAAGTCTATAATTCTGAGTCAGTCACTCAGAAATATAGGTTTATGCTTTAACTTGTGCTGTTTGTTGAATTTCAGCAACAGTGAGGGCAGTCATATTCACAACACGACGTGTCGTTGCAGTCGGAGTCAAAATATGTACAGGTTTTGCTGCACCTAACAAGATAGGGCCAATCGTAACATTGTTACCTGAAGTCGATTTCAACAAGTTAAATGAAATATTGGCAGCATCTAAGTTCGGCATAATCAACAAGTTTGCAGAACCTTTGAAGCGTGAGTTCGGGAAAGCAAAATGACGGATATTTTCGTCTAATGCTGCATCACCGTGCATTTCACCTTCAACTTCAAGCTCAGGTGCAATCTCACTCAAGATTTCAAAGACTTTACGCATTTTTTGTGCGCTAGAGTCTTGTTGGTCAGAACCAAAACTTGAGTGAGAAAGTAGAGCAACGCGTGGTGTCATACCAAAACGGCGTACTTCTTCAGCCGCTAAAAGTGTCATTTCAGCCAACTGTTCAGCAGTTGGGTTTGTGTTGACATAAGTGTCGGCAATGAACAAGTTGCGATCTTCAAGCATCAATGCGTTAAGGGTAAAGAAGTTAGTACGACCTTCTTTTAGACCAATCACATTTTTTACGAAATCAAGGTGAATATCGTAGCTAGAATAAGTACCACACAACATACCATCGGCTAAACCATGTTTCACTAACATTGCTGCAATGAGGGTAGAGCGACGACGTGCTTCACGCTGCGCGTATTCAGGTGTAACGCCTTTACGCTGCATGATGGTGTAGTAATCATCTGCAAATTTTTCGTAGTTCGGGTTGTTTTCCTGATCTACAATTTCCATATTCACGCCATGTTCCAGACGTAAACCTAGCTTTTTAATGTTCGCTTCAATCACTGAGGTACGACCTACAAGGATTGGTTTAGCCAAGCCTTCATCCACTGCAATTTGTACTGCACGAAGGACGCGTAAGTCTTCACCTTCTGCATAAGCAATACGCTTAGGGTCAGTTTTTGCTTGAGCAAAAATAGGCTTCATCATAAATGCCGAGTTATATACAAACTCAGACAAACGCTGACGGTATGCAGAGAAGTCTTGAATTGGACGACTTGCTACACCTGAATCCATTGCCGCTTGAGCAACTGCAGGTGCAATTTCAAGAATTAAACGCTGATCAAGTGGACGTGGAATTAAATAGTCACGACCGAATGATGCAGATTTTTCACCATAAGTCGCAGCATCTGCTTCAATGTGTGCCATGCGTGCAATTGCGTGTACACAAGCAATTTTCATTTCTTCGTTGATGGTAGTTGCGCCAACGTCTAATGCACCACGGAAAATATACGGGAAGCAAAGTGCGTTGTTAACTTGGTTCGGGTAGTCCGAACGACCAGTCGCCATAATCACATCTGGACGTACTTCATGCGCATGTTCAGGTAAGATTTCTGGATCTGGGTTAGCCAAAGCAAAGATAATTGGATTTTCAGCCATTTCTTTGACCATAGCTTTGGTCAAGATACCCGCTGCAGAAAGACCAAGGAACATATCCGCACCGCTAATTACATCAGCAAGTTGCGTTCCTTCAATGTCTTGCATATAGCGTTTTTTCGAGTCATCCAAACCTTCACGTTTGGTGGTGATTAGACCGCGCGAATCTGCAACAATGATATTTTCTTTTTTCGCGCCCAATGCACACAACAGGTCTAAACAAGACAGTGCGGCTGCACCTGCACCTGAAGCAACGATTTTGATTTCTTCAATCTTCTTGCCGTTAAGTAACAAGGCATTGAGTAGGGCAGAACCTACAATGATTGACGTACCGTGTTGGTCATCGTGGAACACAGGAATATTCATGCGTTCACGAAGTTTTTGCTCAATGTAGAAACATTCTGGTGCCTTGATGTCTTCAAGGTTAATACCACCAAAAGTTGGTTCTAGTGCTGCAACAATATCTACAATTTTGTCTGGATCATTTTCAGCAATTTCGATGTCAAATACATCGACACCAGCAAACTTTTTAAAGAGTACGCCTTTACCTTCCATCACAGGTTTAGACGCCAAAGGACCGATATTACCTAAACCTAATACTGCTGTACCGTTACTAACGACAGCAACCAAGTTACCGCGAGCGGTATAAAGTGCAGCTGTTGAAGGATCACGTTCAATCTCTAAACATGGTGCTGCGACACCTGGTGAGTAAGCGAGCGCTAAGTCACGTTGGTTGACCAGCTGCTTACTTGGAGTAACGCTGATTTTTCCTGGTGTTGGAAATTCGTGATAGTAAAGTGCCTGCTGTTTTAATGATTGATCGTCCATCTGAATCTCGTGTGTGACAAGTTGGCCAGCGATGCTGGTGGTTTTTTTATGAATCTTATCGAATATACCATTACTTGCCCCCTTAGCACAGACGTCACTGTTTATTTTTAGAACAAACTTAGAGCTTTTGGGTCTAGTTTCAGATTAAGGAGCGATAAGCGCGCGATACTAAATTGGCTTTTAGAAATTGGGTCGCTTCACTTTCAGGCAAAGGCCTAGAGAATAAATACCCCTGCGCAATATCACAATTTAAATTCTGCAAATATTGCAGTTGTTGCTCAGTTTCAATCCCTTCAGCCACCACACTCATGCCCATGGCTTTGCCCATAGCAATCATGGCACTAACAATGGCTTCTTGTTTGGTATTCCCAATTTTAGAAACAAAGCTACGGTCTATTTTTAAACTGTCAATTGGGAAGTCTGTTAAGTAAGAAAGTGAAGAATAGCCTGTACCAAAATCATCTAAGGCGATATGAATATCACGTTGTTTAATTTCATCTAATAAAGACTTCACGGTTGTGGAGTTTTCCACTAAAGAGGATTCGGTAATTTCTAATTCTAAGCTTGCACCTGAAATTTGATAGGTATTAATCGCATCATCTAAATCTTGCAGCAATTGACCACGTTGCAGTTGTTGTGCAACTACATTAACCGATACTTGGATATGATCAAAACCTAACAGATTCCATTCACGAATTTGCTTGGCAGTTTGTTGAATTACAACCCGACCAATATCGGAAATTAAACTGGTTTGTTCTGCAATAGGAATAAATAGGTTGGGTGGAATAATGCCTTTGGTTGGATGCTGCCAGCGCACCAATGCTTCAAACCCGATCACCTGATAATTATGGAAATCAATTTTAGGTTGATAATATACAATTAATTCATCATTTTTAATGGCTTGGCGTAAGTCACGCTCTAAATGTACATCCTGCTCTAGCAGTTTGGTGTTGTCTAAAGTGTAATATTTAATGGTATTGCCACCTAAACGCTTAGCCTCAGACAAGGCTTGTTCAGCACAATTATTTAGATAATCCAACTGGCGTCCATGTTCAGGATAGAGGGAAACCCCCATCGATAGGGTAATAATATGTTCTTGTCCCTGTACATTAAACGGCAAATTAAAGGCTTTGGTGATACGTTCACAGTGCTCTTCGATTGAAGGGCGAATATGAGAAATTTCATAAACAATTGCAAAATCATCGCCATTTAAGTGTGCAACAAACAGCGCTTCGGCATTGGTGATACGTAAACGCTGCGCCACTTGGCGGAGTAATTCATCGCCACCATTATTGCTTAAATATTCGTTTAAAGGTCTGAAACGGTCAATATTGAGTCGAATGACCGCCAATTGCTGCAATGAATCTTGCTGTGAAATAAGATATTGATGTAGTTGATAATTATAATAAAAACGATTGGGGAGATCGGTCAGCGCATCATAATTTTCTAAATAGGATAAACGCTGTTCTTGTAGTTTATGTTCGGTTAAATCAGACACAATTCCAATATAATTAATAATACGGTTTTGCTCATCTTTGACTGCATTGATATGCATACGAACTTCTAATTCTTTTCCTGAGCGGAATTTTATATTCCTTTCAGTATGATATTCACCCTTGCTGAGTAATTGTTGAACAATTTCCTCTTGTGTCATGCGTGGATTTGCTTTGTTGGATTTGACTAAATCAAACAGATATTTACCTATAATATGGTCACGTTGAAATCCACTCATTTGTGCATAGAATGGATTGCTTTCAATATAGCGCAGGTTTTCATCTAAAATAAAAATACCTTCAGCCGCTTGTTCAAGTACGCTAGCAGTGAGTTTTAAGCGTTCTTGTGCAATCCGTTCTTGGTGAATGTCACGGCGAACCCCGACCATGCGTAAAGGTTTATTGGTGACAGGATCACGCTCAATTACTCGCCCAATATCATGCACCCAATACCATTGACCTGAATTATGTTGTATGCGATATGTGGCTTGATAGCGTTCTGTCTGACCACGTAAATGCTCTTTCATGGTTTGATGAAGGTGTGCAATATCATCACGGTGAATTAATTGCTGTAATTTATTCAGATGCTTTTTGGAATTTTTTAAACGAGTTTGCTGTGAGCCAGTGCCAAAGACAATGCTTCTTTCTCGGATATTCCAGTCCCACGCTTTAATACCTGCGGCTTCATGTGCCAAAATTAAACTATGTTGTTGTTTAATTAAGTCTAGATGGGTTTGTTCTAAGTCAAAGGTACGTTCTCTAATTTTTTGTTCCAGCATTTGATTGTTAAATTGCAGTTGCAATTCAATATCTTTAGATTTGTTCATTTCCACTTGCAATTGTTGGCGGAGTTGATCTGTCCAGTCAACTTGTTGCTCTGCGGCTTTTTTGAGTTGGTCGTTCTTAAAATAGACGCTCGATAAACGACGATGCATGTGCATTGAAGTATTGGCACAAATCAGTAAGGTAATTAAGGCAAAATTTGTCGCGAGAAAAAAGAAAGCGGAAGTTTCGGAGTGAACTAAAAACTGTGCGACAATATAGGGTGTGATCACTGGAATGAATACCCAGCAAAAATAACTCAAGCGCTGCGTTAAAAAGGTGAGGGCAAAGGTTTGACTCACAATAATTAATAAGGCCGCTAAAATAATCGCTTCATAGTTGCTCAGTTCAGGGTTTTGCTGAGGTAAAAAGTAATACAGTAAACTTACCCCAACCGCGATTGCTGTTCCGATCAAGAAACACACCAATTTTAACCAACGATGTGCTTGTTGGAGTTGATATTGTCCCACTTTAAAGTGAATTGCTGTGAGCAGTAAACACGAACCAATGGTCAGTTCAGTGAGAATAAACCAGATATTGAAGTAAGGTGATGAATGTGAGAAAGAAATTTGATAAATAAAAAACACATACAGGCAAACAATCAGGATGCTGACCAAAAAGAATCGAATAAGCCGAATGGTATTGGTGATTTGCGCAGCATCTAAGTATTGCTGCAACAATTCATCTTGAGCGTCTGACATACTTCCCCAAAATCTAGTTAAATGATTCCATCATTTATATTTTTAAATAACATCACTTTCATGCATAAAATATTGCTGTTTTGTGTTTAAATTTTATGCAAATTTTTTAATATATTGTTCGAGATTAATCCTGTACTTTATAAATTGCAATGTTATTGGCAATCGATTTCTGTAAAAACGGATAAATTAATCAGCCAAGCGATAATTTAAGAGAGCTAAAGCAACCACAGGTGCGGTTTCAGTGCGTAATACCCGAGTACCAATACACCAGTTTTGAAAGCCAACCGCATTGGCAGCGCTAATTTCTGTTTCGCTTAAACCACCTTCAGGCCCAATTAATAAAGCCAAATCTTTACTGACATTGTTTAGCACATCGACTTGATCTTTATTCGGTGCTAACACTAATTTGGTGGTAGGAAGGTCACTATTCAGCCAGTCCTCTAAACGTAGTGGGGCTAAAATTTTCGGTACGATATTCATGCCACATTGTTCACAGGCTGCAATGGCAATGCCTTGCCAATGATCTAATTTTTTTTGATCGCGGTCATATTTTAAGCGCATTTCACAGCGTTCAGAGGTGAGCAACTGAATGTTAGTCACGCCAAGCTCTACCGCTTTTTGAATCGCATAATCCATACGATCGCCTTTGCTCATTACTTGTCCTAATAAGGCGCTAAAGCTTGGGATGCGATTGTCTGGATTAAAACTTTTAATCTGCACTTGCGCTGTTTTTTTGGTAACTTCAACCAGTTCCACTTCATATTCACCACCTTGCCCATTGAACAAGGTGGCGGTTTCACCGACTTGTGCGCGTAGTACTTTCACCCAGTGATGAAATACTGTTTCAGTCAGTTCAACTTGCGTATCTACTGCTAATTCAGCCTCAATATAAAAACGGGGCATAGGGATTACTCGTTCAAGTCAATAAATATGAAAAATACAGCTTAAGCCAAACCAAGATCTGTCACTAATTGACGAGTCGGTTCGGTGTTGTTCATGGTGTAAAAATGCAAACTTGGCGCACCACCTGCAATCAGGCGTTCGCACAGTTTAATGATTACCTCATGACCAAAAGCTTTGATTGAAGCTGTGTCATCACCATAAGTTGCCAATTGTTTGCGAATCCAACGTGGAATTTCCGCACCAGTGCCATCTGCAAAGCGAATTAAATTGCTGGCATTAGTAATTGGCATAATGCCGGGTGCAACAGGGATATTCACACCTTGTTTTTGAATACGTTCTACAAAGTAGAAGTACGCATCTGGATTGAAAAAGAACTGCGTGATGGCAGCATTAGCACCTGCATTTACTTTGGTGACAAAGTTTTTAATGTCTTGATCAAAGTGGTCTGCTTGTGGATGCATTTCAGGATAAGCCGCAACTTCAATGTGAAAATGATCACCTGAATGTTCACGAATAAAACGCACCAAGTCAGACGCATACGGCAATTCGCCTAAACCAACTTGACCTGAAGGTAAATCACCACGCAAAGCCACAATGCGGTCAATGCCTTGTGCTTTATAAATATCAAGCAATTCAGCAATACGCGCTTTGTCATCACCAATACAAGACAGGTGCGGCGCTACAGGTGTGCCTTTGCCATTGAAGTCGCTAATGGTCGATAAAGTACGTTCACGAGTAGAACCACCTGCACCATAAGTGATAGAAAAAAACTCTGGATTTAAAAGTTGTAATTCTTGATGCACAACTTTGAGTTTTTCTGCACCTACATCGGTTTTAGATGGGAAAAATTCAAATGAAATTGGAACTAGTTTGGTCATGATTCAATCCTTGTTATAAATACTTATTTATATTTTTATCTCTGCTCAATCCTCTCGTGTGCTGGGTTTAAAAAAGCAATGTTTTAAACTTGCTCACGAGAGGACTTACCTTCTAACTCATTCATTAAACAATGAATCATTCCCTCTCCCTATGAGAGAGGGTTAGGCAGAGGGATTAAATACTTAGTATTTATAAGCATCCGATTTAAACGGACCATCAACAGCTACACCTAAGTAGTCCGCTTGTACTTGAGTCAATTGTGTTAATACACCACCAAAACCAGCAACCATTGCAGCAGCAACTTCTTCGTCTAGTTTTTTCGGTAAGATTTCAACACGAATTGCCGCTTGTTTTTGATCGGCAGGAAGATCGGCAAATTTCTCTGCAAATAAGTGCATTTGTGCCAATACTTGGTTAGCAAATGAACCATCCATAATACGTGATGGGTGACCTGTTGCGTTACCCAAGTTCACTAAACGACCTTCAGAAAGCAAGATTAAATAATCGTTTTCGTTTTCTGAACGATACACTTGGTGTACTTGTGGCTTCACTTCAACCCACTTATAACCTCGTAAGTAATTGGTGTCGATTTCTGTATCGAAGTGACCAATGTTACATACGACAGCGCCTGCTTTAAGTGTATCTAGCATTGCCGCATCACACACGTGATAGTTACCTGTTGTAGTCACAATCAAGTCAGTATTTTCTAACAACTCTAGGTTGACGTCTGCTTTATTACCTGTTTGTACGCCATTTTTGTATGGAGAGACAACTTCGTAACCATCCATACATGCTTGCATTGCACAAATTGGGTCAATTTCAGAAACACGAACAATCATGCCTTCTTGGCGTAAAGACTGCGCAGAACCTTTACCCACATCACCGTAACCAATAACCAATGCACGACGACCAGACAATAACATGTCTGTACCACGTTTAATCGCATCGTTGAGTGAGTGACGGCAACCGTATTTATTGTCGTTTTTAGATTTAGTCACAGAGTCGTTGACGTTAATTGCAGGCACTTTTAAAGAACCATCTTTCCACATTTCAATTAGACGTTGTACGCCCGTAGTGGTTTCTTCAGTAATACCGTGAATGCGCTCTAATAATGCAGGATATTTCTCGTGAACAAGTGCAGTTAAGTCACCGCCATCGTCCAAAATCATGTTGGCATCCCATGGTGTGCCATTTACATTAATTTGTTGTTCAAGACACCATACATATTCTTCTTCAGTTTCGCCTTTCCAAGCAAAAACAGGCACACCTGAAGCAGCAATTGCTGCAGCAGCGTGGTCTTGAGTAGAGAAGATGTTACAAGAAGTCCAACGAACTTCTGCGCCCAATTCAACTAGCGTTTCAATTAAAACAGCAGTTTGAATGGTCATGTGGATACAGCCGAGAATTTTCGCGCCTGCAAGTGGTTTTGCAGCTGAGTAGCGCTTACGCAAACCCATAAGGGCTGGCATTTCTGCTTCTGCAAGTTTGATTTCTTTACGACCAAAATCAGCTAGTGTGATATCGGCAACTTTATAATCTGTAAATGAAGCATTAACCGCGTTCATCACGATCTCCTTATAAAAAACAATTGATCATTCAGTTCGCGGATGCCGTTTCTTGCATAGCAAACGCATTGCTATGCTGGTCGAGCCTGGCGATTTTACGTTTCGTGCCTGTAAAACGTCGCAGCATCCCTCGACTAGCGCGATATTGTACTTGGAAATTGATTCAGTTCCAATCATGTTTTGTTTATTATCACTACAAACATATTTTTGAGATTGAATGATGGCTTTAGAGCTTCCTCAAGAGTTGGCAAATTTAGAAGCCAACGGCGGGATTTACGCAGTGTGGATGTTGCTACGACACTTAGGAATTGATGCCGATATTCAACAATTGATTGAAGTGTGTGGTTATACGCCAGAGCAGGGCACAACCACAATTGGCTTGGCTGTTGGACTGAAAAAGTTTGGCTTTAATGTGCAGTTTTATACTGACCCTGACCCAGATTTACAAGATGCAGAAAAGTTAAGTTATGCCGAAGCTAAACAGCTTAAATTGCCTGTATTGGCGGCAATCGGCTATCAGCAAATTCAGCACGCATTTGATGAAAATAAATTTATAATTGTCTATTACGACACTTTAGAAGGCGTGGGCAATCACTCATTGCTATATTCAATTGATGATGCTGAAATTTGTTTCTTTGACAGTTTTGAGCCGATGCCTGCGGCTGTGTTTGAACAACAGCGTCTGCAAGAGGGCATTTGCAGACAAGTAATTGTGGTCGAAGTCTAAGTGTTATTCAAAGTCTAAGCTTTATTCAATGACGATTCGAGTCATGCAAAAAATTGTCTAGCCCATCAATTGATTGGCTAGAGAAAGGGATTACTCCGCTGCGTCTGCTTTTTGTGTCCAATATTCAGCTTTATTTTCGTCAGCATCTACACCCAAAGCATTTGCATAAATAAAAGCAAGGTCACGCATGGCTTGTACTTCGCCCAATTCTGCTGCTTGCTGTACCAATGCCACAGAGCGAGCGACATCTTGTTCAACCACATCACCACGACGGTAGTAGCCTGCCAACTCTAAAATAGCGGCAGGGTGTTGTGCATCACTGGCTTTTTTGAGCCAGACAAAAGCATCTTCAAAATGTTGTTTGGCATCTTCAGGGTCATCTTCTAGAACATCTTTGGCATATACGGTATAGCCTTCACCAAGCCAATACATGGCTTCGATATGTCCGTTTGCGGCAGCTTTGAGCGCCCATTGTTCGGCAAGTTCAATATCTTCATTAAAATCGCTTTGCATATACAGCACCGCCACTTCAAATTGGGCATCGGCTTGTCCTGCAATGGCGCGGTTCATTAGCGCAGGGGAGATTGAAACAGATTCTGACATAATGTCATCCAGCAAAATTACAACATAAGATTGTGCGATAGCCTAAAAGGTCTGCTGGGAAAAAGCCATCTTCGGTGTGATTTTTTTTAAAAAATTAGGGTTAATTGATCATGCGTTTATGCAGACAATAACAAAAAATCACTTGAGCCATATCGTCAAGTTTTAATATGCTGAATGTTAAACATGGTCATAATGAGAACAATAAGATGGCAAATTTTTTAACTGCTGAACAAGCAAAAGTTTATTCAGATCATGCCAAGCTAGATATTGAATTATATAAGCAGCGTTTGGCGTCTTTAATCGAAGAGAATGCCAAGCAGGGCAATACCGCAGTTTTTACTGTGCTGCCAAAACATTTACCTTTAGAAGATATTCGAAATTTATCGGCACAGCTGACTGATTTGGGTTATCAGGTGCGCTTTGAGTTAAATGAGTTCTTTTATAGCTTTAATGTGTATTGGATTTAAAACTCAACTCTACCGACATTTCACCAAATAGTTTTAGTGAAATGTCGAGCGTTTATATTTTTTGATTTAGATTGCGTTTAAGTATTTGCAGTATGTTCTGCCAAAACTTCCAACGCTGCGCGAAAAGCTTCCTGAGTTGCAGGTGCGCCACAATAAGGCAAGCTGTGTAACAAGACTTCCTGAATTTCTTCGACACTTGCCCCGTTATTTAGCGCACCACGAATATGTCCTTTAAGCTCTGTCGGGCTTTTTAAAGCAGTTAAAAAGGCGATAGTAATTAAGGAACGATATTTGCGTGGTAACACACCTTCACGTTGCCAAGTTGAACCCCATGCATGTTCATTAATCCAGTCCTGCAAAGGTTGGGTAAATGGTACAGTGTTGTCCTGTGCGCGTTTTACAAAGCTTTCGCCCATGACTTCAGTGCGAACTTTTAAGCCATTGTCATAGTCTTGTTGTGACATTTTACTATCCCTGTTTTATTGTTTGAGCTCGGTGTATAGATTAAGTGCATAGATTAACAATTTATGGCGATGACACCATGCGCACTTGGTCGTAGACCATCAAAAAATATTCACATCTATCTATTTTTAATATATCCACAAGGTATAAAAAACCCCGAACATAAAGTCGGGGCTGTTTTAGCTTTATCGCAAATTTTGAAATAAGCGAGTGTTAAGCTTCAATGGTTTGCACGCTAATTTTTTTAGCAGGGTCGGCTTTACGACGTACTGTTGGTACAGGTTCACCATAATATTGACGGTCTGCAAAATAACTTGAACGTACCATTGGCGCAGCCCAAATATTTTTAAAACCTAACTTTTGACCATGCGCTGTATAACGCTCAAATTCTTCAGGTGTTACAAAGCGGTCAATTGGCGCATGTTCTTTAGATGGCTGTAAATATTGACCAATGGTCACATAATCTACATCGTGCGCTTTAAGATCATCTAACAGTGCAATAACTTCTTCTTCAGATTCTCCAATACCTACCATCAAACCGCATTTGGTTGGAATATCTGGGCAATATTCTTTAAACATTTTCAGCAAGTTCAAAGAGTGCTGATAGTCTGAACCCGGACGCATGGCTTTATATAAGCGTGGCACAGTTTCAATGTTGTGGTTAAAAACATCTGGCGGACATTCGGTCATAATGCGTAGTGCAATATCCATACGACCACGGAAGTCTGGCACCAAAATTTCTAACAACGTATTTGGGCTTAAAGAGCGGGCTTCTTTAATACAATCGACAAAATGTTGTGCACCACCATCTAACAAGTCATCACGGTCTACAGAGGTGATCACGGCATATTTTAAGCCTAAGTTGGCAATGGTTTCTGCCATGTGACGAGGTTCTTCAGGATCTAGTGCATTTGGACGACCATGCGCAACATCACAGAACGGGCAGCGACGGGTACAAATATCACCCATGATCATAAAGGTTGCTGTACCACCACCAAAGCATTCTGGAAGGTTTGGACAAGCGGCTTCTTCACAAACGGTGTGCAATTTTTGCTGACGCAAAGTGGTTTTAATACGTTGAACTTCTTCTGGTGCCGTCATTTTGACCCGAATCCAGTCAGGTTTACGAGGCGTTTCAACCGTAGGAACAACTTTTACAGGAATACGTGCGACTTTTTCAGCACCACGAAGTTTGACACCCTGTTCTGGTTTACGGTTTGCAGACATATTCAACTTTTCCACTGTTTTTGAAAGGGGAGAGATTTAGTGTAGGCTAGATTTTACGTGAAATAGAGTCTGATTAAACCGAATCTAAGTGCAAAAGTAAAATGTCACCTTAACTTCATCATAAGACGGTTATTATAACGAAATTGTGCTTAAATTGGGTAAAAACGATATTCATATAAAAAATGTGGTTATCACGTAATATATGCACAGTAAATACAGAAAATTCAAAAGATTTACGTCATAATATAGCCCATTGAAAAGACAGATTTAAAGAAAAGGAGCGTTGAATGCCACGTAAAAAAGAGGTCGTTAGTGGAACTTTCGTGAAGTACGATGCGGTTGTTCTCGGTTCAGGCCCTGCGGGTGAAGGCGCGGCAATGAAACTTGCCAAATCTGGTAAGCGTGTTGCGATTGTAGATGTTCGTGAGCAGCTTGGCGGTAACTGTACCCATGTGGGTACCATTCCAAGTAAAGCATTGCGTCAGACAGTGTCGAATATTATCCGTTATCGCCGTGACCCAATGTTTAAAAAAATGGGCGATTGGCGTCAGTTCACCATGAAGCAAGTGTTGCAAAGTGCGCATAAAGTTATTCAGCAGCAAGTTGAAACGCACTCTCGCTTTTATGACCGTAATGAAATTGCGATTTATCATGGTCGTGCTTATATCCAAGATAAAAATACGGTCTTGGTATTTGGTGCAGATGGCATTAAAGAAACCATTATGTGTCAGCAAATTGTGATTGCGACAGGTAGCCGTCCATATCGTCCAGAAATGTTGGATTTCAACCATCCACGTGTATTTGATTCAGACAAAATTTTGGATTTGGATTTCTCGATTCAAAAAATTATTATTTATGGCGCGGGTGTGATTGGTTGTGAATATGCATCCATCTTCATTGGTTTAGATCATAAAGTTGATTTGATTAATACTCAGCACAAATTGCTCAGCTATTTGGATGATGAAATTTCAGATGCCTTGTCATATCACTTGCGTGCGCAAGGGGTGCTGATTCGCCACAATGAGCAAATTGATCATTTAGAAACTTTTGATGATCACGTGGTTTTATATTTGCAAAGTGGCAAGAAAATCAAAGCTGATGCGATTTTGTGGTGTAACGGACGTTCAGGTAATACCGATGGTTTAGGTTTAGAAAACGTAGAACTTAAACCAAACAGCCGTGGTCAATTAACGGTGAATGATCAATATCAAACCGAAGTAGAGAATATTTATGCTGCGGGCGATGTAATTGGTTGGCCTTCGTTAGCATCAGCTGCCTATGACCAAGGTCGTTGCGCGGGTGCAAATATGAGTGGCGAAGAAAATGTTGCGCCTGTGACCGATATTCCAACAGGTATTTACACCATTCCAGAAATTTCTTCGATTGGTAAAACTGAGCAGGAATTGACGGAAGAAAAAATTCCTTATGAAGTTGGTCAGGCATCTTTCCGTCATTTAGCGCGTGCGCAAATTACGGGTGATACAGTGGGTGAATTGAAGATTTTATTCCACCGTGACACTTTAGAAGTATTGGGTGTGCATTGCTTTGGTAATAATGCGGCAGAGATTATCCACATTGGTCAGGCGGTGATGAACAGCCCGAACAATACCATTAAGTATTTTGTGGAAACCACATTCAACTATCCAACCATGGCGGAAGCGTATCGTGTGGCGACCTTGAATGGGATGAATCGTTTGTTTTAAGCAGATTCTGCTGACTGCAAAATAGAAAATTTAGAACACTTCATAAGATCATTCTTGTGGGGTGTTTTTTATTGCCTTGCTGTAGGAAAATTTATGCATTGAGGGAAAGTTGATTTGTGGAACATAGAGTATTAAATATCAATCATGACCGATGCTGCACTGCGTTGTGCTTCGCCATGAAAAACAGCTTCAATATTGTTACCATCAGGATCAAGCACATAAGCTGCATAATAACCAGGATGATAAGCACGTTCATCAGGTTTGCCATTGCATCTACCACCATGCGCCAATGCTGCAAGATAGAAAGCATTGACCATTTGACGATTTTTAGCTTGAAAGGCGAGATGATGACGCCCAGTGAGTGTACCTTGTGCGGCAGGGCTTTCTACTGACGAGATAAAGAGTTCATCTGCCCAAAAGTGATCATTGGCTGTTCCCATAACTGGAATATCCAACACTGCCAAGATGGCGGTATAAAATGCTCGACTTGCCTCAAGGTCATTCACCACAAGATGAATATGGTCAATCAGTCTTCCACGATGCAATTGAATCTGCATAAGACGCTCCATGTCTAAAGCGGAATTTTGAATAGCAAAATAGACTTAATATTTTAGAGATTGGGTTTTAATGCGCACAAAACGCCTGATTAAAATATTCAAACAGTTGTGGCGTTTGCATCCATAAAAAAATCGACAAGCCAAAAAGGGCAGTGATTGCGAGTGTGAGCAATACTTTAAAATTCAATAAAGAATTAATCATGAATGACGTGCTCCTCATCTACCCAAAAATGTACCAAGACCGCAAACGCACTTAAAGCAATAGAAACAATCCAGATAACATTATAGTTACCTGTCAGGTCGTGATTTAAACCGCCAAGCCATCCACCAAAAAAAGAGCCGACTTGGTGTGTGAAAAACACAATGCCACTGAGCATGGTCAGGTATTTAATTCCAAACATATTTGCCACAATACCATTGGTTAAAGGCACTGTAGATAACCACAACAAACCCATAATGATCCCGAATGCATAAATTGTCCAGATGCTTAAAGGCAGGATTAAAAAGGCGATAATGGCAATACCGCGTAGTCCGTAAAGCCACATCAGCAAGTGTGGTTTGGAATAGCGACCACCTAACCAACCCGCCGTATAAGTGCCTACAATATTAAATAAACCCACGAGTGCTAGAAAAACTGTGCCTGTGGTTGCATTAAAGCCATGATCGATTAAGTAGCTAGGTAAGTGAATCCCGATAAACACCACTTGAAAACCACAGACAAAAAAGCCCAAAGCTAAAAACCAAAAGGGTTTATGGTTTTTGGCAATCACCAAAACTTGTTTAAAGCCTAAAGCGGGTTGGCTGACTGAACTTGCATTAGGGTTTTGATACATGGGTGCTTTGAGCATCCATGCCAAAGGAACAATCAAGACAATTAAAATCGCACTGACAATTAATGCGCCCGACCAACCTACACTTTGTAATAACAATAAGGTCGATGGCAACATGATAAATTGCCCAAACGAGCCTGCAGCACTGGCAATACCCATTGCAAGGCTACGCTTTTCTGGAGGAGCAGCGCGACCTACTGCAGAAAGTAGCACAGGGAAAGAGGTTGCAGAAAGTGCCAAACCTAAAATTAAACCCACACTTAAATTTAGCAATAAGCCTGTCGAGCTGACGGCCATGAGCAATAAGCCGAGTGCATACAGTGCGCCACCAACTGCAACTACAATTTTACTGCCGTATTTGTCTGCAAAAGCACCTGTGATGGGTTGGACTGCACCCCAAATCAGGTTTTGCATGGCAATGGCTAAACTAAAGACATTATGTCCCCAGCCAAATTCATGGCTCATAGGCACCAAATACAAACCAAATGCATGCCGAACCCCAAGCGATAATGCCAAAATAATGGCGCTTCCAATTAACATATAAATTAGAGGTTTGGAAAATTGAGCATTCGACATAAGGCATCCACGTATGGCTAACAGCTTGTTATGGTAGTCGATTCAGCCGCAGATCGCGATAAAATAAAATTCATCAAATGATAAAATTTGGTTATAGATATTAGTTTGAATATTCTAAGCAAAAAATGATCATGAGCTACAAGCCAAATGGATATTGAAAAATCCTTCTCCCTGTGGGAGAAGGATTAAGTGAAGGGGATTATCGTCTTAAATAGGACTGATCAAAGACTGCTATTAATGCTTAAAAACGCATACCAAAACCTGCATAGGCAATCACTGGATTCACTTCAATATCGGCTTTGGAGTGAATGAGTTCGCCGTGTTTAGCATCGGTCACAGTAATGGTGGTTTCGTTTTTAAGATGTGCATAAGATACAGAACCGACCGCAAACCATTTTTCATTAAAGTCGTAGGTAAAACCGACAGTGGCAACGGGCGCAAAGGCATCGGTGGCATCTAATTCAACTTTAGGATTGGCTGCACTTGGTGTGCCTTCTAAAGATGCGCCCGCTTTTCCTTCTTTAATATTGGCAATCATGTGACCTGCGGCAATCAGATCTTGTTCAGTGCGTGGGTTAATTTCTAATTCATTAAAATAAGCATACATTAACCCGACACCGACATAAGGACGGAATTTATTTACACCTGTTTTGCCAAAATGGTATTGAAACTCAAATGCAGGTGTCCAAGCACGGGCAGAAGCAGCAGGGCCATGTGCTTCTAAATCGGTAATGAAAATATTATTTTTCAAATCAATATTCATAAACTCTAACGGCAAGTTAGCAAGTTGTGGCGTTGCGATGGCAGAGAAAGGTGCATAGATTTTTCCTTTACCTTGTAAATCGACTTTTGGGGGAATCCCAGCTTTGACTTCAAAAGAGACATTATCGGTAAAGAAATAGTTACTCATAATCCCGAGGGTGGTGACATCATCGGCTTCTAAACCTGTACCAGGGTTACTCCATCCTTCTAAGCCATTGATTGCTGAAGTTCCACTGAGTCCAGCACTCAAATTTCCACCAGACAGTGTACCAATCGCTTTAAGCGCATTTGCGAGCAGAGTCTGATCAACATCGCCATTTAAATTATTTATAACAGTATCAACTTTAATGGCACCATTATTCGCTACTTCACCATTTTTTACAGCAGTACCCACTTGGAACGGTTGTGCTTTGCCTTGCGGCATAACGTGCAATGCTCCCACCGAGACAGAAAAGCGTTTAAAACCATCTCCATCCTGTAAGCTGAAGT
Organism: Acinetobacter sp. YH01003; assembly: GCF_013420525.1. Classification (NCBI taxonomy): domain Bacteria; kingdom Pseudomonadati; phylum Pseudomonadota; class Gammaproteobacteria; order Moraxellales; family Moraxellaceae; genus Acinetobacter; species Acinetobacter sp. YH01003. The sequence goes on from NZ_VOXY01000011.1 coordinate 69,728, forward strand.
AGGGTGAATTGGCATAACTCACAATTGGTAAGCTGCTGATTGCAAGGCAGCATAAGGTTTTTTTCATAACGGAACTCCATGTCCATTGTGCTTGTTGTTATTTGCGATTTTGTTATGTGAGGCATTATGAAATGGTGTGGGAAAATAAAACTGTTGTTTTTACAGCATATTTTTTTAATTTTTTGTTTGTGATCTGAAAGTTGTATTGAGTTTTTGTTAACTCTATAGCGGGTAGTTGAAATGCAGTAAATTAACTATTTAGTGTTAAGTTTTTATATAATCTTTTGAATTTTAAAATTATCTTTAAAATTTAGAGCAAATAAATTAAAAAAAGACCAGTTTAAAACTGATCTTTTTGACAAACAGTTTCAATTTCAAGCCAATGACAGATTTTAGCTAACTGTCATTAAAGCTTAGGATTGAAAGCGAGACAAATCTTCATCAGGGCGTGCAGTCAGCACTTCTAAGCCATCTTTGGTGACTAAAATGGTATGTTCAAACTGTGCCGATAATTTATGGTCTTTGGTTACGACCGTCCATTTATCACCCAGTAATTTCGTTTGCCATACGCCTGCGTTAACCATAGGTTCAATGGTAAACGTCATGCCTTCTTCTAAAACCATGCCTGTATTGGCTTGGCCATAGTGCAATACTTGCGGTTCATCATGGAAGGTAGTGCCAATACCATGACCACAATATTCACGTACCACGCTAAAGCGCTCTGATTCGACATACTTTTGAATGGCATGACCAATATCACCAATGGTAGAACCTGGTTTTACAGTCGCCATACCACGGTACATGGCTTCTTGAGCAACTTTACATAAACGGTTGGCTAAAATAGATGTTTCACCGCCCACGACATACATCATATTGGTGTCGCCATGAAAACCATCTTTAATCACGGTAACATCAATATTTAGAATATCGCCTTTTTTTAGAATTTTACTTTCAGACGGAATGCCGTGACACACTACATGGTTAACTGAAGTACAAATGGTGTGCTGAAAAGCAGGGCGACCTGGTGCTGCGCCGTAGCCAAGGCAGGCAGGAATAGCCTCTTGTTTATTGACAATATAGTCATGACAAATAGTGTCTAGTTCTAGCGTGCTGACACCCGGTTTGACGTGTGGTTTGATCATATCCAAAACTTCTGCTGCCAGTCGTCCTGCCACGCGCATCTTTTCAATATCTTCTGCGGTTTTAATAAGTCGACGTGGTGCTTGATAAGTAGTGTTCATGATCTTTAAAAACTTTTGGAAATTTGTGTGTGACTATGGTATAAATAGCCGCCCATTTTATCAAATGCTTTTTATGAATATGTTTCAAAGAGCTTGGTAAAAGGGAAATTAAAAATCCGCACATATATCGTCACATTACTCTGGGTGCCCTTTGGGGTGGAGAATGCGGATATATGGAGGCCTAACCCAAACATTTAAGGTAAAGAAAATGGCAGATTACAACGTAAGCATGCGCGACCTTCTTCAAGCTGGCGCACACTTTGGTCACCAAACACGTTTCTGGAACCCAAAGATGCGTCAATACATCTTTGGTGCGCGTAACAAAATTCACATCATCAACCTTGAACACACTGTTCCTGCGTTAAATGATGCTTTGAACTTTGCAAACCAATTGGCTAGCAAAAAGAACAAAGTTTTGTTCGTTGGTACAAAACGTGCTGCTTCTGCAATCATCCGTGAACAAGCTCAACGCGCTGGTCAACCGTATGTAGATCACCGTTGGTTAGGTGGTATGTTGACGAACTGGAAAACACTTCGCCAATCTATCAGCCGTTTAAAAGATCTTCAAGTTCAGTCTACTGACGGTACTTTTGCTAAGCTTACTAAACGTGAAGCTTTAGAGCGTAGCCGTGAAATGGAAAAACTTGAGCGCGCTTTAGGCGGTGTGAAAAACATGGGTGGTTTACCTGACGCATTATTCGTAATTGACGTTGATCACGAAGCAATTGCAATTAAAGAAGCTAAAAACTTAGGTATTCCTGTAATCGGTATCGTAGATACAAACTCTAACCCAGACAACGTAGACTACGTTATTCCGGGTAACGACGATGCGATCCGTGCAGTAACACTTTACGCTTCTTCAATGGCTGATGCGATCATTGCTGGTAAAGAATACGCTCAAACTCAAGCCAATGCTCAAGCAAAAGGCGAAGAAGCTCCTGCTTCTGAGGCTTAATGCGTTTTGACGTAAGCTTGTCATTTTTGCGACATGTGATGGTGGCAAAGTAAGCGTCATGTATGCAGACGGCCCAAGAGACACCCTCTGGGCCGTTTCTGTTAAAAAAAGAATTCATTTTCTACCGATTTTAGGAGATAAACATGACTGCAGTTACAGCAAGCATGGTTAAAGAATTGCGTGATCGTACTGGTCTAGCAATGATGGAATGTAAAAAAGCATTAACAGAAGCGGGCGGTGACATCGAATTAGCGATTGACAACCTTCGTAAATCTGGTCAAGCAAAAGCTGCTAAAAAAGCAGGTAACATTGCTGCTGACGGTGCAATCACAATCGTTCAAGAAGGCAACAAAGCGATTCTTTTAGAAGTAAACTGTCAAACTGACTTCGTTGCAAAAGACGAAAACTTTGCTGGTTTCTCTGCGAAAGTTGCTGCTGCTGCTCTTGCTGCAAACGAAACTGATGCTGCTAAAATTGCTGAACTTAAACTTGAAGATGGCGCAACTGTTGAAGAAACACGTGTTGCACTTGTTCAAAAAATTGGTGAAAACATCCAAGTTCGTCGTGCACAAATCGTTGAAGGTGAAAACCTTGCTGTGTACAAGCACGGTTTAAAAATCGGTGTTGTTGTTTCTTACACAGGTGATGCTGCGACTGGTAAAGGTATTGCAATGCACGTTGCTGCATTCAACCCAGTTGCTGTTACTGCTGAACAAGTTCCTGCTGATCTTATCGCTAAAGAGAAAGAAATTGCAGAAGCGAAAGCAGTTGAATCTGGTAAGCCTGCAAACATCGTAGAGAAGATGGTAACTGGTTCAGTTGAAAAATACTTGAACGAAGTTGCGCTTGATCGTCAAATGTACGTAATTGACAACGAGAAGAAAGTTGCTGAAGTATTAAAAGCAACTGGTACAACTGTTGCTCAATTCGTTCGTTTCGAAGTAGGCGAAGGTATTGAGAAAAAAGCAGAAATGAGCTTCGCTGAAGAAGTTGCTGCTGCTCAAGCTGCTGCAAAATAATTTTTACTTAAGGTAAAATATTTTGTAAGGAAAGCCCCAATTTATTTTGGGGCTTTTTTGTGAATATAGATTTTGGCAATATGCAATCGTGGCATAAATATTGAGATGAAGATTAAAGATATTAATTTTAAATCAGTATGTTATGGGTGATTGACTTAATCGTATAGAGCGGAATCAGAACAAGAAGGTTATATGGCAAATAAAAAGAATTTAAGCATCGGCGCAATTATTGTAGTGCTAATTGCTGCATTTTTTGGCATAGATTTACAGCAGTTTCAGTCTGAAACATCAAATGCACCATCTACAAGTACTGCTCGCACATCGCAAACTGAAAAAGAGCAGTTAGACGTACAGCGAGATACGCTGCAAGATGATGCTCAGGGTGTTCAGCTGATTGAACGTGCGTTTGAGCGCAAACAGAGCGATTTACAAGTCCGTGCGAGTGGGCAGGTCATTGCAGTGTTAGCGGATGACAACGAAGGCTCACGTCATCAAAAATTTATTTTAAAACTGAATAATGGGCAAACTGTATTGGTTGCACATAATATTGATCTTGCACCACGAATTACCAATATTGCAAAAGGTGATACTGTTGAGTTTTTTGGTGAATATGAATACTCAGATAAGGGTGGGGTGATTCACTGGACGCATCATGATCCAGCAAACAAACACGTGGGTGGATGGTTAAAACATCAAGGAAGAACCTATCAATAACGGTTCTTCCGATAATGAAAATAGGATATGGCGCTTAAACGCTCATAATGCTGGTTTTACGACGTGTTTTCCAAGAGGGTAGGATTTTACCTAAATAGGCATCCATGCACCAAATTGGGCCAATGAGGAGGAATTGGAGGTCTTTGAAGAATGAAGGCTTTTTCCCTTCAATTTTGTGACCATAAAACTGCCCAATCCACGCCAAAACAAAAATTGCGATATAAAAACCCATTCCAACAGGCAAAACATAAATCAGCCATGCCATTACCAACATTAACGCTGCCATTGCAACTGCAAGAACCAAGTCTAAACGTGCATAAAAAATAAAACTGAGCACCAGAAGTAAGGTTGTCAGTAAAGCACTGAAATGTGCCAAGATACCGACAATCGAAAAAAAGATTGTTGGTACGCAAACCCAGTGAATTAATTTATTGGTTTTATTTTGATGGCTCTCGCTGTATTCATCTAGCCACTCACTTACTGTCTTCATGTACTACTCCTGTAGACCGATCATCCGTTGTTATTGTTTGATTGTCTAAAATATAACTGAGAACAGAGAGGTGGTCAAAACAGTATTCATATTTTCAAAATGAAGTGGCAACAAAATTTGTGTGGATCTTCTTGGTGCAGACATGCATGGGATGACTGTAAATCTTACAGGCATTAAAAAAGCCACATTGCTGTGGCTTTCAAGTCAAATGTGAAGTCGTGTAAGCGAATCTTAAGAGTTTGGACCGTCAATACGCTCAATGCTTACTTTGGCAGTACCTGCATTGGTGATGCCCAATTGTTTTGCAGCGCCATAAGAAAGATCGAGTACACGGTTGCCATGGAATGGACCACGGTCATTTACTTTAACTACAACGCTTTTACCATTGTTTTTATTGGTTACGCGAATATAGCAGTTTAGCGGCAGGCTACGGTGTGCAGCAGTCATTGCGTTCATGTCGAACGTTTCACCGCTTGCAGTTTTACGACCGTGGAATTGACGACCGTACCAAGATGCCATACCTGTTTGGCTAAATTTACGTACAGTGTTCGATGCCACTGTATTTAACTTTTCAATCACTGAAGGCTCTTCAGCAGGAATTTCAATTTTCGCTGCAATCGTTTGACGACGGATTTGGTCGCCTGAACGTTCGGTGATTGAAAGGCTATTCAAATTTGAGAAATGTGAATTAAAACTTTGTGCTTCTTTGTTGAGTACACGCGCAGCTAGGCTAGATGACTCATTATCATTGTTGAATGATGATTGCACCATTTCAGCTTGCGACTGACTTAGGGCAACAGCTGCAGAAAGTGCAAGTAAGTATTTAAGTGAACTATGCATGGTTTGAACTCCTGAAGACAGAATTTTTAACTTATTTCGCTCTTAACTGATTGAAATAGTGGTAATCCTGTCTGTAATTTCACTTTTTCGACTACATTTGACGACATGGATAATATTCATCCCTCACTAAAGGTGTCTAGTCTTTATACGAAAATAATGACAAAAAGTACCAAAAACCAACTCTATTTGATTAAAAAATAATCAATATTGTAACACTATGTGTAAAAAGTTTGTTTTGTGATCAAATTGTCAAAAATATTTCTTGACTTTTTGGTTTTATATTTAAATTTGTACTTAGCGACTCGCAATTTCAGTGCCCAATAACCACAGTGCAGTCGCATACATACGGCTACGGTTATAAGTCGTAATCACCTGAAAATTTGGGTAGGTTATATAGTAGATATGACCATAATTTTCTTGTAATTGAATGACATTGACCAAGTCGAGGTCATCTATTTGCACAATTGGATTCATTGGCATCACGCCTTGCGATTTTAAAACCCCATAAGGTGTTGGCAGGGTCAAATCTTTGGCAATGACACTGTCAGGATTGTTGCCTGTATATCGTGCAGCAAATGCAATGGGTTGATTGCGCTGCCAGCCATGTTGTGCCAAGTAGTTTGCAATGGAGCCAATGGCATCGACTGCCGAGTTGCGTAGATCAATATGTCCGTTGCCGTCATAATCGACCCCAAATTTTGGAATATTGCTAGGCATAAACTGCGGATAACCAACAGCACCTGCATAAGAACCAACAATTGAAGAAGTTGGCACACCATCTTTATATGACCATGCGATCAGTGCTGCGAGTTCATCTTTAAAGTATTCCGCGCGACGTTCATAACCAAAGCCTAAGGTGGCAAGGGCATCACGGGTTACAAAAGAGCCCTTATTGCTTCCAAAACCTGTTTCTACACCCAGAATCCCTAAAATAATGGATTGCGGTACACCAAATTGCTGTTCAGCACGATTGAGCGTGTCTGCATATTGTTGTTTAAAGCGCACACCGCGCTGAATAGTGCTTTCTGCAAGGAAATTGGTTTTATAGTCGTACCAAGGCTTACTTTCGCCTGGGCGGTTCATGATGTTGATGATATTGGGTAAGTTTTTAGAGCCTTCCATCGCCCAATCGACTTGTGCTGCACTCAAGCCATAGGTCTGCATGGTTTTTTGTTTAAAACTGGCATAAGACGGATGATTTTGGAAATCATTGGCCAGACAAAAACTGGTGATAGAAAATGCACCAATGAGTAAAGAAAGACGTTTTAGTTTGTTATAAAAATCAAGTTTGAACATATTGAGGAAAATTCCAAATTGATGATTTACACAACTTATTTATATGCAGTAAATAAGTTGCTACTTATATATGAAGAATAAGCCGCTATTGGGGCCAAACTGCGAAAGCGAAGTAAGCGGCTAAGATAGCATTCATGCGTGACTGGTTTGCAAAAACTTATACAAAAATAGACAAAGAATGTGTAAAAAGCGCGCAGGATTTGTAACAAAATTCAATCTAGGTGCAAAAAGTTATTCTTGATTGTGCAAAAGTTGCAGACATATCCTGATATTGCATTGCATATAAAAATGCCTGATCAAAATCAGGCATTTTGCACTTAACATGCAACAAAAGGGCTTAAAACGCATTATGAGTTAAACCCACTGATATTAATGATGGAATAAGGTGTCGTGATATTCCGCTAAAACCAAGAGTTCCTCTTTGGTTAAATTTGGGATGATTTTATCCACCGCAATATGGACAGCTTTAATTACCGCTGCTGCGCCAATATCTGCTGCTTTACGCTTAATCATGCCCAAATCGAGGGTTTTGTTAAAGTCGCTCATAAAGTGGCGTACCGTCGCTTCTGCAAACTGTTTATATAGTTCGGTTAAAGCAGCTTTGTTCACTTCATTGCCTGCTTGAATTTCGGCATAGTTGTGTTTCAGGTTGGTCACTAAACTTGCATCGAGCGTTTCACCTACACGTGCATTGCCTGCTGCATCTTTAAAGCTACTGCGCTCAGAAAATTCAATCGATTGTTTCACGACATCATTTGGCGCTTTGCTTAATAATTGTTTTAGGAGTACTGCAACGGTAGATTTGACATAGCCCGCAAGTTTTTCGGCAGTGTCGCGTTTATCGCTGGCAGGAAAACGACGTACCAACTCGGTTAAAATGGCATCAATGATTTCTTCATTAATCATTAATGCGGTTTTGTCGCGCAGTGGGTACAGCGGCTCACTTGAATTTTTTTTCTGTTGTGCAGTTTCAATCGTATTTAATAATTCTGCAGATGGAATGAATCCAAAAAATGGCATTGTTCAACCTCAATGTTGTTATTGTCGCGCTAAACGAATAGGGCGAGGCATCCATGTTAAGTCCGATACACGGCAAGGGTTAATGTCTAAACCACCACGACGTGTATAGGTTGCATATACCATCAGTTTTTCTGGTGCGAATTTTTGCCAGATGTCTGCAAACATCTGTTCCACACATTGTTCATGGAAACCATTATGCTGACGATAAGAAATAATATAAGCCAAAATACTGCGATAACAAGGTTTTTTGCCTTGATAACGGATAAAAACCGTGCCCCAGTCAGGTTGTCCTGTGACAGGACAATTGCTGCGTAATAAATGTGAGAAAAGTTGTACCTCTATATCTTCCGCTTGTTCTAAATCGAATTGCAATAAACTTGGGTCAGGATGCTGCTCTAAACGCTCAGGCGTGAGCTGATCAATACAAATACCTTCAGGTTGGCTAATTGCCAAATCATCAACCTTAAATAAAGTTAGCGTAACAGGTGCTTGTGCTGCAGCCGTTAAATCATGCTCAACAGTTTCAATGAAATTGGCTTCAGACTGAAAGCGAGTAAAGTTCATACTATTAAAGTAGAGCTTTAATGATTTTGATTCGATCAGGTTAGGTGATGAAGCAGGTAGCGTAATCCGACCAATCGCAACCTGTGGAACACCTGCGGCATTCAACCACGAAATTTCAAAAACGTGCCACCAGTCTTGCCCGAGTTGAATTCCCTCAATATCTGCATATTTTTCACGTGCAGCAGCACGTGAAATAGGGAACAAAATATCGGGTTGATATTCTGTAGGATAATTGGTGTCTTTACCAAGAAGAGATTGTTCAACACTCATTATTCACGCATTCCTGAACCACGAGAAAGTAAATGATAGGCAATACCATAAAGCACAGCACAGCATAGTGTAATCACAGATAATGAAATCGTCACGTTGACATCACTATGTCCTAAAATGCCGTAACGGAAAGCATTAACCATATACACCACAGGGTTAATTAAAGAGAGATTTTGCCAAAAAGGGCTTAAGGCACTAATGGCATAGAATACACCACCTAAATAAGTCAGTGGAGTCAGTACAAAAGTTGGAATAATAGAAATATCATCAAATGATTTGGCATAAACAGCATTAATAAAACCGCCTAATGAAAATAAAAAGGACGTAATTAATACGGTATAAATGGTAACAAACCAATTGGTAATATAAAGGTCGGTAAAGAATAGACTCATGGTGGTGACAATAATACCGACCAATACGCCACGACTAACACCACCCAAAACATAGCCCCATAAAATGGCATGCAAAGGTACAGGGCTCATGATTAGTTCTTCAATGCTTTTCTGGAATTTTGCACTAAAAAAACTTGAAGATACGTTGGCATAGCTGTTGGTAATGACTGCCATCATAATTAAGCCGGGCACAATAAATTGCATATAGCTAAAGCCGCCCATTTCACCAATACGCGAACCGACCAAATTACCAAAAATCACGAAGTACAAACTCATGGTGATAGCAGGTGGTAACAAGGTTTGTGGCCAAATGCGCATAAAACGACGAATTTCTTTATGCACTAAGGTATAGAGTGCAATCCGCAGTTGGGTAAAATTCATTGCGCAGCTCCATCTAAATTCTTTTCGACCATTTTGACAAATAACTCTTCTAGACGGTTGGACTTATTACGCATACTGCGCACGCGAATGCCTTGTGCTTCTAAAAGTTGGAATAAATCATTTAAGGTGTGAGCTTTATCCATAGTGACTTCTAGGGTCACTGCATCAATTAAGTTGAAACGTACACCAATAATATCTAAATGAATGGGTTGAATCGGTTCAGCTAAATCGAAAATAAAAGATTCTTCACTTAACTGGTTTAAGAAGTTTTTCATGGAAGTGTCTTCTTTAATCACACCACGATCAATAATCGCGATACGACGACACAACATTTCGGCTTCTTCTAAATAGTGGGTAGTGAGAATGATTGAGGTGCCTTTATCATTCATCTCTGTTAAAAAATCCCACATTGAACGACGCAGCTCAATATCTACACCTGCAGTGGGTTCATCCAAAATAAGTAGTTTCGGTTCGTGCATCATGGCACGTGCAATCATTAAACGACGCTTCATGCCGCCAGACAGCATTCGCGCTTGAGTGGCACGTTTATCCCACAAACCCAGTTTTTCTAAATATTCTTCGGCACGTTGTTCGGCAATTTTTTTAGGGATACCGTAATAGCCTGCTTGTGTGACCAAAATATCAAACGTCTTTTCAAACTGACCGAAGTTAAATTCTTGCGGCACAACTCCTAAGCACTGCTTGGCTTGAGATGGTTGTGTATCCAGATTGTGCCCAAAAATTTCTACCGTGCCTGCCGTTTTTTTGGTGAGAGAACTGATGATGCTAATGGTTGTAGATTTACCTGCACCATTGGGTCCAAGTAGGGCATAAAACTCGCCTTCAGGAACGGTCAAATTAATTCCTTTCAGTGCTTGGAAACCATTTCGATAGGTCTTTGACACGTCCCTTAACGTCAATGCATCAGTCATGAAATTCTCACTTGAGGAATAGAGCCACTATTGTGAGCGATCTGCGCCAATAAACCAAGTAAGTTAGATGGAATTCTATGTTGCAAGTTTGGAACATTGTTTAAAGCATAAGCATAAAAATACGTAACTTATATATAGTTGCTTTACCTTCAGCAATTTTTTGTTATGATGTGCAGCGCGCGCTCATAGCTCAACTGGATAGAGTACAGGTCTCCGAAGCCTGTGGCGTGGGTTCGAGTCCCGCTGAGCGCACCATTTCCTTGTTTTATCCCTTCCGATATTGTCTTAAAATCATTTAAAATAAATAACTTACGTAACTGGGTTGTCCGATACTATCCAAAGGCGTTTTAGGATACCGTAAAAATGCCTAAATTAGTTATCAGTCTGACTGACTCAAAAATTAAGTCTGCAATATCAATGCAAAAGAAATCATTTGAAAAGAATATTAAGCTTTCAGATGGTGGTGGTCTTTATCTATTGTTAGATAGAAAAGGTGGGGCATATTGGCGTTTTGATTATATTCGCCCAATCTCTAAGAAAAGAGCCACTATAGCTATCGGTATTTATCCAAGTTGTACATTGGCCAGAGCTCGCGCAAAACGAAGTGAGTTTAGAGAACTGCTTGCGCAGAATATTGACCCAGCAATTCAAAAGCAAGATAAACAGTCCCAATGTCGAAATAATAGTTTTAGATCAGTAGCAGATGAATACCGTAAGACTGAAGAGCTGGAACCAAGTACACAACGTCGGAATCAGTTTATCTGGGATAAGCTTTATGTTGCTATTGGTGAGTTCCCCATTGATTCGATAACAGCCACTCAAATTTTGGAAGTATGCCGTCTTTATGAAAGACAAGGTAAGACTGACTCAGCAAAGCGAATGAGAAGTAAAGCATCTCAGGTGTTTCGGTATGCGATTGCTTTGGGTTTATGTCAATTTAACGTTGCTGACCAAATTAGCGGTATTTTGAAGGTGGGTAAAACTAAGCATCGAGCGGCTATTACTGATGAGCAAAAGCTAGGACAACTATTAAAGAATATTGAACCGTACCGGGTTTGTCGGAGACCAACTTTCTTGAGAGAATGTTCCAATGACAAAACAAAAATATACCCCTGAAATCAGAGAAAGAGCGGTTCAATTATTGATTGAATCTGAAAAAGATTATCCTTCTACTTGGGCTGCAATCACAGCTATTGCACCTAAGATTGGTTGTACTCCTGAAACATTGCGTGTTTGGTATTTAAAGCATATGGATCAACTAAATCCTGCCAAAGTACAACAGATATCTGACCAAGAAAAAATGAAGCAAATGGAACGTGAAATTAAAGAATTAAAACGTGCCAATGAAATTCTACGTAAAGCAGCCGCTTTTTTCGCCCAGGCGGAGCTCGACCGCCCACACAAATAATGGTGGATTTTATCCAGAACAATAAAGATCGATATGGTGTTGAAGCGATTTGTAGAATTTTACCGATTGCAGCTTCGACCTATTATCGGGCTTTAGATCTCGTTGATAACCCAGAACATCGAGCGAAACGTGCTCTGCATGATTTACATCATGCAGAGCAAATCAAACGTATTTGGAAAGAAAGTTTAGGTCGATATGGTGTGCGTAAGGTCTGGCAACAATTGAAACGTGAAGGTTATGTTATCGCACGTTGTACAGTTGCTCGATTGATGCAGAAGCTAGGTATACAAGGTGTTTGGCGTGGTAAGAATAAACAAACCACCCGTAGCCGAGATGATCAAAAACGAGCAGATGACTTAGTAAAACGCAATTTTAATGCAGATCATCCTGACCCTTGCGAAGCAGTGCTTCTCAGGTCGCTGACTTCACGTATATTCAAACTCATTCAGGCTGGGTCTATACCGCCTTTATTATTGATGTGTTCTCGCGAGCAATTGTTGGATGGAAAGTATCAACACGTATGAATACAGATATGGTGCTCGATGCACTGGAGCAAGCATTGCATGATCGAGGCATGCCAAAGAACGTGATTCATCATAGTGACAGAGGCGTGCAATATCTTTCCATTCGTTATACCAATCGTTTAGAAGCAGCAAATTTACGAGCATCAGTCGGTACGACCGGTGATTCATACGATAATGCTTTGGCTGAAACGGTGAATGGCTTATACAAAACAGAGGTGATTGAATATTTAAAAGCGGATTGGCAAGGTTTAGCGGATGTACAACTTGCGACACTAAACTGGGTAGATTGGTTCAATAAAGAGCGTGTACACAGTGCACTGGGTTATGTATCACCTTTTGAGTTTGAAGCAATGTACTATGATAAGATTAACCCGTTAGGTCAGGTGGCCTAACTTAAATAAAAAAGTCTCCGACAAACCCGGTACGGTTCAAAGTAACATTTAGGGATTGAAGAAAATCTATAAACATTTATATTTAAAATCAAATACTAGCTTTTAATAATACTTAAATAATGACTTATACCAACCACCAAATAAAATATTTTGCATGGGAAATTACAAAAAAACGCTCGGCATCAGACGTTGATCGTTTGTCGCAGTCGTTGTTTGATGCTCAGGTCGATGTAAATCCTCACCAAATTGAAGCTGCACTTTTTGCTTTAAATAATCCTTTAAGTAAAGGGGTCATTCTTGCTGATGAAGTAGGATTAGGTAAAACGATTGAAGCGGCGTTAGTGCTTTGTCAGTACTGGGCAGAACGACGTCGAAACTTGTTGATTATTTGCCCAGCTTCTTTACGAAAGCAATGGGCACAAGAACTACAGGATAAATTTAACTTGCCTACACAAGTTTTAGATTTAAAAACTTGGAATATGGCACGTAAAGATGGTGTTTATGATCCATTTAAAAATGGCAAGATTTCTATAATTTCATATCCTTTTGCAAATCGAATGGAATATGCCTTGGCACAAATTCCATGGGATTTAGTTGTCATTGATGAAGCACATAAATTACGGAATGCTCATCGCTCAAGTAACAAAATTGGGAATAGTCTTAAACGCTCATTGATAGGCAAGAAAAAGTTGTTATTAACAGCGACACCGTTACAGAACACTTTAATGGAGCTTTATGGTTTAAGTACGATAATAGATGAGCACTTATTTGGGGATGAGAAAGCATTTCGTTCTAGATATGTGGTTGATGGTGATATTCAATCGTTAAAAAAAAGAATCCAACAATTTATGCAAAGGACATTGCGGAAAGATGTTTTGGAATATGTACCTTATACCAATCGCCATGCTCTAACTGTTCCTTTTAAGCCTACTGATGATGAGCAAAGCTTATATGATTCAATCAGTGAGTATTTGCAGCGAGATGTCAGCTATGCATTTCCACAACAACAAAAACATTTAATTTCAATTGTTTTAAGAAAACTTTTGGCATCCTCGACTCCTGCTGTAATTGCAACTTTAGAAGCTATTCAACAGCGACTGAAAAAATTGCTTGAACAGCAGAGTCTAGATGAAGATTGGCTCAGTAATTTTATTGTTGATGAGGATATGGATGAAGAGCTGCTGGATGATTTTGATGAGGAAGCAGGTCATGGACAAATAGATGTTAGTTTAATTAAATCTGAAATAGCTGAAATTGAACGGTATATACAGCAGGCTTATAAAATTAAAGATGATAGTAAAACTTTTGCTTTGCTTTCAGCCATTGAGCAAGGCTTTGCTCGTATGTTTGAAATGGGAGCGAAACGAAAGGCTGTTATTTTTACTGAATCAAAGCGTACTCAGGAATACTTGATCGCATTCTTGGAAGCACGAGGATACAACGGAAAAGTAATAGGATTTAATGGAAGTAATACATCTGCAACGAATACAGGTATTTATCAAAAGTGGTTGGGTAAATATTTAGGGACTCAACATGTTACAGGCTCACCAGCAATTGATCGGCGCACGGCTTTAATCGATTTTTTTAAGAATGAGGCAGAAATACTCATTGCGACAGAAGCAGCAGCAGAAGGTGTGAATTTACAATTTTGCTCTTTGGTCATTAACTATGATTTACCATGGAATCCGCAACGTGTGGAACAACGGATAGGTCGTTGCCATCGTTATGGTCAGGAATTTGATGTTGTTGTGGTTAATTTTTTAAATGAAAGGAATGAAGCCGATCAGCGAGTTTTAGAGTTACTTAAAGATAAATTTCAATTATTTGATGGTGTCTTTGGTGCCTCGAATGACATTTTAGGGACAGTTGAAAGTGGTATAAATTTTGAAAAACGGATTTCTGAAATTTATGATCAGTGTCGTAGTCCAGAAGAAATAGAACAAAGCTTTAAGCAATTAAGATATGAGCTAGAAGAGCAAATCAACGTTAAAATGAAAAGGACGCAAGAGCTGTTACTTGAGCATTTTGATGCAGATATTCATGACTTGCTAAAAGTACAAAAAGAACGAGCTGAACTACAGCTAGATAAAATTAGTCGTTTGTTTTGGCTATCTACAAAATATATTCTTGGTAAATTTGCTAACTTTCACGACCAAGATTTAAGTTTTGACTTAACAAAATCTCCAATTTTGAATGCACCTTCAGGGAAATATCAGCTTATACGAAAAGGTGAGCGAATTCCTGAAAATACTTTTATCTATCGTTTGACTCATCCGCTTGGTGAATTTGTTTTAGATAATGCCAAAGGCTTACAAACACCAAAACAATTCATTCAGTTTGATTATAGCCAGTATGGTCAAAAGGTAACGCTACTAGAAGAGTTAAAAGGGCAAAAGGGTTGGCTATCTATTACGGTCTTGAGTTTGGATTCTTTTCAAGAAGAAGAACATATTGTGATCACAGCAATGACTGATGATGGTAGGGTTTTAGATGTAGATTTGTGTGAGCGTTTGCTTCAAGTCAATGCAACAGTATTGTCTGATGTGGTAGACACGATTCCCGACCTATTTCAGGCAAATATTGATAAGCAATATCAAGTTGCTTTAAATCATGCTTTGGAATTGAATGATGAGTTTTTTAGAAAGGAACGCGATAAGTTAGAGCAGTGGGCTGAGGATAGTTTGCTTGCTGTGGAGAAAATGCTTGAAGATATAAAGTTAAAAATATCTAGTCTTAAACGAGAGTCTCGCAAAGCACCTAATATTGAAACTGAAAAACGACTACAGGAAGAAATACAAAAAGCTGAAAAAGAAAAACGACGCATGCGACAACAGGTTTTTGATGTTGAAGATGAGATAGCAGATAAGCGTGATGCGCTGATTGAAGCACTAGAGCAAAGACTACATCGCTCAAGCAAAGCCGAGAATTTATTTGTAGTGAGGTGGCAGTTGGTTTAATACCAATTGCTATTTTTTTCTACAATTTTTTTTTATATTTAAAGTAGTTTGAAGTATGCTTATTGGTTAATTTTGCCTAAGCAATTTTAACTCGCTTCACCAGAACCTATTTATCATAAGGTTTTGAAAAATAGGAAATATTCATGAGTACTCAGTTTTCTGCACTTGTTTCTAAACTCAAAGAGATTTTTCAAATCAATCGTCCTGATTTGGATTTTGGAGTTTATCGTATTCTAAACGCACGCAGTACTGAAATTGCTGAATTTCTGGATAAGCGTTTAAAAACTAAAGTAGAACAATATCTTGGCGAAGCAAAGTCGAGTCTTGATGAAAATGTTTTAAAAGAATTAGAAGCTGAGCTGAAAGCAGAATTTGGTAAACGTGCTTTTAATGAGCAAGGACAACTCATTGATGCTGAAGCAATTGAAAGTGCATTAGGTCAAAAATACATTGCTTTAACCCAAGCTGATGCACATGAAATGACAGATCAGTCGCAAGTGTATAGTCATTTGCTCACGTTCTTTAGTCGTTATTATGATGATGGTGACTTTATTAGCCAACGTCGTTATAAGGGTGATACCTACGCTATTCCTTACTCTGGTGAGGAAGTCATGTTGCACTGGGCAAACAAAGACCAGTACTACACCAAGTCTGGGGAGATGTTTAGCAACTATCGTTTTAAGTTGAACGATGAACGTTCAGTTTTATTTCGTTTGGTGAGTGCAGACACAGCAAGAGAAAACCGTAAAGATAATGATAAATCACGTCATTTTGAAATTGTACCTTTAACTCAGCCTGTTATCAGAACTTTTATTGATGAAGATGGTGTTGAAGTTGAAGAAAAAATTGATCCAATTTTTATTACAGATAAAGAATTAGTTATTTATTTTCAATACGTCGCAACTCCAAAAGGAACAAAGCAAGAAGTATTGAATAAACAAACATACGATCTAGTTATTGATAGTTCAGTTATTCCAGATACTTGGTTACAAGATTTACAACAACTTGCGCCGACTGAAAAAGAACCAAAGCGTACAGTGTTGCAAAAGCATTTGAGTACCTATACGCAAAAAAATACAGCAGATTATTTTATTCATAAAGACTTAGGAAAATTCCTACGTCATGAACTTGATTTTTATATTAAAAATGAAGTGATGCATCTAGATGATGTGGTGAGTACCGATCAGTTTATTCAGATTGAACGTCAGCTCAGTATTATCAAGTGTTTGCGTCAAATTGGTTTAGAAATTATTAGTTTCTTGGCTTCGCTTGAAGATTTTCAGAAAAAGTTGTGGCTAAAGAAAAAGTTTGTCGTTAGTGCTGAGTATTGTATTACTTTAGACCGAGTGGATGAGTCCTTGTATGCTGAAATTGCTGACAATACAGCACAATGGCAACAATGGGAAGATTTAGGCTTTAAAGGTAAAGAAGCAGGTTGGGGAACGGTTGACTATTTAAAACAGCACCAAGCTTTAATGGTGGATACTTCATTATTTGGCTTAGAGTTTAAAGCAAAGCTTTTACAAAAAATTGATGACTTAGATGCACAAACTGATGGTTTAATTATTAATAGTGATAATTTTCAAGCTTTAAGCTTATTAAAAAGCAAATACCAAGAAGAAATAAAATGTATATACATTGACCCTCCTTATAATACAGGAGCTGATGGATTTCTTTATAAAGATAATCTGTTACATTCTAGTTGGTGCTCTATGATTAATGAAGTTGTTCAAAAATCATACGGATTACTTGCAAAAAATGGTGTTTTTTACTCAAGTATTGATGATAATGAAGTTTTTTTATTAAGACAGATTTTAGATAATCTGTTCTCCAAATCAAATTTTTTTGGGAATTTGATTTGGAGAACAGAAGGAAACTTTGATAATCAGGCTAGAGTCAAAGTTTGTCATGAATATATTTTATCTTATGCAAAAAATATTCAAAATTTGGGTTTACCGACAGGTATCGATCCATCTGTTTCAAAGGATAGTAAAGTCTACTCACCTTATATACTTAATACTATTGTAAAAAATGGTTCTAAGAATCCTATTTCTAAAGTGGAGCTACCAAAAAACTTTCCTTGCACTGAAAGTGAACTTACTATTGAAAGCCGTTTTGATGCATATCCTTTTTATCATCAATCAGCGATCGTTAAAAATAATAAATTACTAGAACCAACTATCGTAGAGAGTGGTTGGTCTTCTAAAGATTTATTGGAAAAATATATAGCAAATGATTGTAAGCCAATATTTGATTCAAAAAATCAAGAGACCACATTTCATATTTCAAAAAGTGGGGCAATTGAAATTAAGAAAAAAAGGAATAATACAAGCCATGTGGTGTCAATTTTACCTCTGTACACGACAAAAATAGATAACTCATTGAAATAATGTCACAATAATTGTTTTCTAACGACGAATACTATGACACATCTCAATGAGTTATATCTTATCTTAAACAAATCTCTAAAATGGAACAA
>NZ_VOXY01000012.1:0-79979 GCF_013420525.1 Acinetobacter sp. YH01003
GCTTGGCCAGAAAAATGAGTCGTTCTCGCTGTTCTAAACTAAGTGGTACAGAAACAATTCGAGGCATGTGTGAACATCTGTTAACTAAAAAAACTTTTTCGCATGATTAGTTATTTTTGTCAACTTATATGATAATTAGCATTACTCCCACCAACAACATGCGACTGTTGCGGCTGAATAATAGCACCGCATGTTAATTTATCCCCGACATAAGCAACTGGCTTACCATCAAAGATAATATGGTCATGGCTTTTAATCACTGAAGACCAACATTTACATCTTGGACAGAAATGCCCATCGCCCGCTCTAACAAAAGAATTGCCCATTTGAGAATTTCTTATCTGAGTAGCTAGAATACGACCACCATGATTAGTTGGTGCATTATGAATAGCAAAACCTCTCATAATCTTAATCCTTATAGTTTAGTCATGACTAAGAGAGTTCTGAAATGTTAATTGATCTTTAAAAATGCATATTGCCACCGAATTGTTAAAAGTATCAATAATTTCATCGCCATTCTTTAATTGACTACTGACCAATAGAGCAGTGATACCTTCAACAACTTTTAAGATTTGCTCAATCTCTTTTGAGAACATCTGTTGTTCTAGTGTTTTGATAAATAATTTGTATAACGAAGTTGATCTTGTCATTTTTGAGTTCGTATATGTTTTTATTATATAATGCGAAGTATAACAAACTTTTAAATTAGTAAAAAATCATAGTACTTTTCTCATATTAAATTTTAATGTGATTTAAAAATACAAAATTTGTCTCACCCCTCAGTCGGGCTTTTTTATTATTTATTACATTTCATTATATTATTAAAAATCAAACTGAATAAAAGCGAAAAGGAAGCTCTCGCTTCCTTCTCCAAAACAACTTAAATCCCATACTTCACACGGTACGCTTCCATTTTCGCCAAGGCATCTTTTTCACCTTTAGCATCCAAATAATTCATTAAATCTTTCATGGTAATTAAAGCATGCACAGGAATTTCCAACTCTTTTTGCACTTCCTGAATAGCAGACAAATCGCCCTGACCTTTTTCTTGACGGTCTAAAGCCACCAATACGCCCGCAATTTGTGCGCCTGCATTTTTCAAAATAGTCACCACTTCACGAATAGCCGTACCCGCAGTAATCACATCATCAATAATCCAAACTTTTTTGCCCTCAACCGCAGCACCCACCAACACACCGCCTTCGCCATGATCTTTGGCTTCTTTACGGTTAAACCCCCACGGCACACTTACGCCATGATTTTGCGATAAAGCCACTGCTGTAGCTGCCACAAATGGAATACCTTTATAGGCAGGCCCGAAAATAACATCTACATTTTTGCATTGCATGAGTTGATCTGCATAGCCCGAAGCCAATAGCGATAAAGCTTCGCCATCATTCAACAAACCTGCGTTAAAAAAATAAGGACTCACACGACCCGATTTTAAAGTAAACTCACCA
The DNA here is from genome assembly GCF_013420525.1 of Acinetobacter sp. YH01003. Classification (NCBI taxonomy): domain Bacteria; kingdom Pseudomonadati; phylum Pseudomonadota; class Gammaproteobacteria; order Moraxellales; family Moraxellaceae; genus Acinetobacter; species Acinetobacter sp. YH01003. The sequence continues at coordinate 1,461 of NZ_VOXY01000012.1, forward strand.
AATTTAAGCACACCACGTGATAAGGCGAGTTCGATAAAAGCTTGCGGGTTAAATTGAGCTGGCGATGTCATGAGGTGCTCCAAATTAATACATTGAGGTAAGACCTGAGCATGATACCAAAGAGTAGCTATCCGAGTGATCAAAAAATTCTTCGAGTGGTTTCAATTAACGTCAATGGGTTGCGTTCATCGGTAAGCAAAGGCTTACTCGAATGGTTGGAAAAGTCTGAAGCAGACGTGATTTGCATGCAGGAAAGCCGCATCACACACGCCCAATGGACCGATAAATTTAAGCCAGAAGGCTGGCACACGCATCTTTTCCCTGCAGAACGCGCAGGCTACGCAGGGACAGCTATTTATAGCCGTTTGCCGTTTGTTTCTGTGCAAAATGGTTTAGGCTTTGAATTGGCCGATTCTCAGGGTCGCTTTATCAGTGCTGAATTTGATGTAGGACTGGATCACCCAATTTACATCTGTTCACTGTATTTGCCTTCTGGCTCTTCAGGTGAAGAAGCCCAAATGCGGAAAGATCACTTTTTAGAAGAGTATCAAAAAATTCTAAAACAGTGGCGTGAAGACAATAAATCGATCATTGTCTGTGGCGATTACAACATTGTGCATAAGCGCATTGATATTAAAAACTGGTCAGGTAACCAAAAGTCTTCAGGTTGCTTACCGCATGAACGTGCATGGTTAGATCATATTTATAATGACTTGGGCTATGTCGATACCTTCCGTGAAGTACGCCATGAAGCAGAGTTGTATTCTTGGTGGTCAAATCGCGGGCAAGCCCGTGCCAAGAACGTTGGTTGGCGGATTGATTATCATGCCTGTTCACCCGACTGGAAAGCACGCACTGTCAATGCTTGGGTGTATAAAGAAGAATGGTTTAGTGACCATGCTCCCGTGATTATTGATTATAAGATCTAATATTCACACAAATTTCACAGCCTACACGAGTGAACAGTTGTTCACTCAACTGAGGTTCAATTCGCACATAATCTGTCGACTTTGTGTATTTATCTTCAAGTCGATTCAGCGCATTATTGCATCACGGCAAAGGGACAGTCAGGATGACACAAAAGGATTGGAAGCCGAAGGATGGAAAATAAACTAACTGGTTTTGGTTAGTTTCAAGGATGTAACAATGGACGTTAAAATGAGACCCGCATAATCAGGATGATTAAATGCGGGTTTTCTCTTTTTATCATCTTATTTTCTGTTTTGCGCTGTTACTGTTGTTCTTCACTGTATTTTTTATTTTCACTAGAGTCTGTTCTTATCAAGTTTTTCATTTTTTTCTGTTTATGCGTCCCATTTTAGAGCGATCAAGTGTCAATTTGGTGACATCGGTATGACGTATTGATGACACATACCATTTAAACAGCCAATCATTGTTCACTGCAAGTTTCTAGCACTTAGCGCTGTTTTGGGCTAGGCTATAGCCAGTTTGATGATATTAACGTGAAAAAAATATGTTAAAAATTTATGGGATTAAGAACTGCAATTCAATGAAAAAAGCCTTCGATTTACTCAATGAATTGGGGCTAAGTTATGAGTTTCACGATTATAAAAAACAAGGGATCGATGCCGACACTGTCAAAAGTTGGTTAGATGCGCTTGGGCAAGATGTAGTACTGAATAAAAAAGGCACCACTTGGCGCAAACTCAGCGAAGCAGAACAGCAAGCTGCTTTGGCCAGTGAAGCCAACTTAATTGAAGCACTTTGCACTCACACCAGTTTAATTAAACGTCCTGTCTTAAAAACTGAATCAGGCTTTATTGCGGGTTTTGATGAAGCGGCTTATCGTGCTTTAGGTTAAGTTTAAAAAAATACCAATAAAAAAACCTGCTCACATGGAGCAGGTTTTTTTATATCCTGTGCAATATGATTTCAACTGCACAGGTGGAATACATGCTTAGTTCGCACGAATCCATGTTTGGTTACGACCCAATGCCGCTACACCAATGAAACCACGCAATTCCAGTTTCTTACCACCATCGGCAAGTTTACCTTTTAGCTTGTAGGTTTTACCTGTTTGCGGGTCAAGAATTGAACCACCATCGTAGCTCGTGCCGCCTGTATTTTTCAGACCGCGAACAATGGTCAAACCTTTGAGTGATTTGTTGTGATACGGACCTTCACATTTTGTACAGGCATTTTCTTCACCAGGCGTTAAAATTGACTGAATGCTTGCGGTTAAAGTTCCATTTTTTTGCTCAGTAAATCTTACCGTGGCTTTGGGTTGTTTGGTTTTGTCGTCAATTGTTTTCCAAACTGTGCCGTTAAGCGGATCTGCAGCATTGGCCAAAGCGCTTAAACCTAACAGCCCGAATGCAAGTGCAATTTTTTTCATTGTTTTGTTTCCCTGGTCTACTATCAGACAACTTTATTATTAAAAAGTCACAACAAATTTGCAATTTTTGAATGTGACCGTTTAGTGTACCCTTGTAAATTATGTTGGTAAATACACAAATATCCGATCAAATAAAGAACAAGATGGAAAAATCATGAAGATTAACCCCATGTGGAAACAAATTATTACAGAGCAGTTTTTAAAAACCACCATTCGCAAACCAAGCCAATTTAATTTACCCCCCAATTCTGTACGTTTTGCACTAGAACAAATGTGCCGTTTATTTCCCATGCAAAAGTCGGTGCAGGTACGCGCGCTGCGTTTAGCAGGTCTGCATGCCGAAGAATTAAAACCACAGAATGCTGCAACACAGCTCATTTTTCATATTCATGGCGGGGCTTTTTTTCTGGGTTCGTTAAATACCCATCGAGCATTTTTGAGTCAAGTTGCGGCACGCACCCAAATGCAAGTGATTCATGTCGATTATCCGCTTGCACCTGAGCATCCTTTTCCACATGCTTTGGAAGCCGTGTTTGATGTCTATCAAAGTCTGTTGGCGCAAGGTATACACGCCAAAGATATTATTTTGTCAGGAGATTCTTGCGGTGCAAATTTAGCGTTGGCGCTAGCTTTAAAAATACGTGATGAGCAATTGCCGCAAGTGAGTGGCTTAATGCTGCTGTCACCATTTTTAGATTTAACCCTCACCAGTGAATCCTTGCGTTATAACAGCAAGCATGATGCCCTGCTGTCAATTGAAACGCTGGAAACAGGCATTGATTACTATGTACCGCCTGAACTTGATCGGGCAGACCCGCAAATTTCGCCATTGTTTGATGATTTACACGAATTACCACCAGTTTTAGTACAAATTGGCTCTAAAGAAATTTTGCTGGATGATGCAACACGTTTTAAAGAAAAAGCCGAACAGGCAGGCGTAGAAGTGCATTACAAACTCTACACGGGTATGTGGCACAATTTTCAAATGTTTTCACCGTGGTTTGAAGAAGCCAAACGTGCATTGGCAGATTTAGCAGAGTTTGCACATCGGCAAGATCAGAGCTAAGTTCAACCATAACAAGGCTTTGCTAACCAACCCTTTTAGCCGATCCATCTATATAAAAAAAGCTCAGCACCCTCAAGGCACTGAGCTTTTTTTATTGAAATAGTGGGTTAAATCGCCTGAATTTTTTGCATCGCATTGGCAACAGCTTGGTCTTTAAATTCCGACATACTCACCCCTTCAGCGCGAATAATTTCTACATCATTCACCCCTGTAAAGTTGAAGATGGTTTTCAAGAAATCTTCCTGAAAATCGGCAGGGCTGTTATCACCATACACACCGCCACGGCTACTGGCGATATAGGCTTTTTTCTCACCCGCCAAGCCTACAGGCCCTTGCTCGGTATATTTAAAGGTTTTACCTGCCACGCTGATGCGATCAATCCATGCTTTTAAAGTTGAAGTCAAACCAAAGTTATACATGGCTGCACCCACCACCACGACATCGGCATCAATATATTGTTGGATGATTTTTTCACCCAAAGCCGCTTGTTCTGCATCCTGCCCCATTAAAATTTCGGCAGTTAAGTGCGGAATCGGCTGTTGTGCCAAATCTAAATAATCGACCTGTGCATTGCTATTTTTTGCAGTCAATTGTTGCACAATCGCTTGGCTTAACTGACGTGAAACTGAGTTTTCACCTAAAATACTCGAGTCGATGTGTAAAATTTTCATGGGGATGTTCCAATCTTGTATTCATTTAATAACGCTATTTTAATCGTGCAGCGTAAATAGAATAATTGGGAAAACTAAGACACTATGTTTTATTTTTGGAACAAAAAAGACCACTTTACCGCACAAAAACTTCCGCAGTATTTTTCCTAATCCTGCTTTTTCCAAGTCATTTTGCTGGTTTTTGATAAGGCTCTAAATAATTGACCCACATTGCTTCTTGTGATGCGGCGTGTACCCAAGCGCGCATAGCAGGATGCTGCATCACCCGCTGCATATAGTGTTGGCTGTTGGCACTTACAGGCAAGGCATAAGTCATAAAACGCGTCACCACAGGAGCATAAAACGCATCGGCAATGCTAAATTCACCACACAAGAAACCATCTACAGCAGGACGTTCCACCCAAATGTGTTCAATGCGTGCCACATCCTGTCTTAAACCCGAATGTTCTTGCCATAATTTTGTACCCACTTCTGCTAAATTGGCGCGAATATTCATGCCACATAAACTGCGTAAATCGGTAAAACCACTGTGCATTTCTGCGCTGATGCTACGCGCCCAAGCGCGTTGCTGTACATCACGCGGCCAAAGTGCCTGTTCAGGATATTGCTCTGCCAAGTATTCACAAATGGCGAGAGAATCCCAAATCAACATGCCCTGATCTAACAAGGCAGGCACTTTACCATTGGGGTTAATTTCTAGGACACGTTGTTTAAAATCGCCCTCACCACGCTCGCATGGAAAGTTCAGTTGTATTTCTTCAAAAGCCAAATCAAACGCCTTCAGTACCAACCACGGGCGCATCGACCAGCTCGAATAATTTTTATTGGCAATATACAGCTGCATCATGGCGATGACTCCTGTGTGGTTTGAAGTTGCTGCAGTTGATTTAACAAGGTGCTTTCGTTAAACGCACCCGTTAAACGCAGACTGCGAATTTCTTGTTGTTGTGCATCCAAAAATAAAAAGGTAGGTGGCCCTAAAATTTCCCATTTATTCAGCAAAGCTTGATGACTGGCATCGTAATGGCTTAAATCGAGTTTAATTAAATAAAATTCTGCAAGTGCCTGTTTTACAGTGGAAGATGTCAATACCTGTTGCTCAATCGGACGGCACGCCACACACCAATCGGCATAGACATCTATAATCATGCGCTGATTTTTCGGAGCTTGGGCAAGTAACTGTTGTAATTCCGTTGCAGTCGTTGCACGGTGCCATTCTAAAACCGCATCGTTTTCCTGCTGCCAAAAACGCTGGCTGTGTTGATATTGGTTATAAATCAGATACGGCACCACCACCAATAACGCACTCAGATAAATCGCCCGCAGCGTACCATGATAGCCACTCAAACGATGCAGCACATAGCCGACAAAACCCACTCCAAGTGCCAAACTAAGCCATTGCATCCATGCTTCACCCAATAACGGACGAATAAAATACAATGCCAATGCCAACATAATAAAGGCAAACAGCACTTTGACTTGATGCATCCACAAACCTGCGCGTGGCAAAGCTTTTGCCCCAAGCACACTGGCCAACAATAACGGCGAACCCATGCCAAACCCGAGCGTAAATAGCAGCAACGCCCCCTGCATCTGACTTTGGGTTTGTGAAATAAACAATAACGCCCCTGCCAATGGCGCAGTCATGCATGGGCCGACCAAAAGTGCCGACAACATGCCCATGAGTGCAGCACCTGCCAAATTGCCGCCTTTTTGCATGGATTGTGCCTGATCTAGTCGATTGACCCAAGCACGCGGCAACTTGATTTCAAACAGTCCAAACAGATTTAAGGCAAACAGCACAAACAGCAAACTAAAAGCAATTAAAGTCGCAGGTTGCTGCAACCAGCGCTGAAAATTCAAACCTGCGGATGACGCAATTAAACCCAATATGGCATAGACCATTGCCATGCTACAGACAAAGACCAGTGCAATCGTCCACGCTTTGACACCTTTATGTTCACGCACCAACAAGGAGGTCAAAATCGGTAGCATCGGCAAGGAGCATGGGGTAAAGGCCAATAAAACCCCTAAACCCAAAAACAGCAGCAAGCCATAGGCAAACGAACTTTGTGCCAGTTTTTCTGACCATATTTGATCTTGTGCTGTGATGGGTTGTGCTGCTGCAGGACTTGTTGAAGATGCTAGCGTGGAGTTGGCAGGTGTTGTCGAAAACACATTCTGGGTTGGGTTACTGTGTCCACCCCACAGATTTTTTTGTGCTGCGCTTTGATTGTCTAAAATCACCAAACCAGTGCTGTCTGTCTGAAATTCAATGCGCTGTGGTGGATAACAAAGTCGATCTTGCGCACAACCTTGCCAGCTCACTTGATAGCGCTGTGCAGCCTGCGTGGGAATTTTAAAACTGACTTGTTGATAATAAACCTGAGTATGTCCATAGTTTTCATCATAAACATCTTCTGCGGGAGGCAACTCTAAAGCCAGTATTTGCTGTCCATGCTCAACCTTAAATTGATGCTGATACAAATAATACTGTTCAGGCATGTTCCAGCGCAGTTCGGCTTGTTGGGGATTGACCGATTCAACGCTAAACTGAAAGGCTTGTTCGGGTGGGAGTAAAGGTGCTTCTGCGTGTAGGCTTAGCGAACACAATAAAAGTAGACTTGCGAGCAGACAAGATAAGCCCTGCGCCACATAACGTAAAATATCAGCCATTAGATCAACAGCAACTTGCCAAAAGGTCTGAAATAAGGACTGCTTCATGTTCTGCTCGCCTCGGCATGAACTTTATTAGGATGAAAACAGATCTGCAGCAAGCTTAATACTTAATAACTTTGGCCTGCTGCAGCATACAACGTATTTTAAAGCTTTAAATGGTTTCGATTGCTTAGAACAAAAACGCCATACCTAAACCTGCACGGTAACTTTTATCTGCACCGTCTAAATCTACACCGACACTGGCATCCAGCTGAGTGCGTTCATTCAGTGCGTAAATCACCCCCGAAGTTAAGCCATATTCATTGTCCTGACTTTCTGCTTTACGATAGACCAATTCTGAAAAACCTGACCATTGATCGCTTAAACGATACTGAATATTGGGAATTGCTGTAACCGCCCAATCGCTATTTTGTACATCGTAACGCATGTTGATGCCTGTTTTTAACAGCTCACTGTATTGATAGCTGACTGCCGTACCCAAGCTATAAATATCATCTTCTTCGCTAAAGCCATCATTGCCTGTGGCAATTAGCGCTTGCAACAACACGGCCATAGAAAGTTTGTCATCATTTAAGTCAATGGCTTGTTTTAAACCAATGCTGACATCACCCAAACCATCATCTTCAACCGATTGACCTGCAGTTTTGCTTTTGCTCCATGCAGGCCCTTGCCAGCCCAGCTGTAACTCTAAATCTTGCGCCAAACCTGTACGTAACAGCATGTCAGCATTAAGGCGAGTAGTTTTAACTTTTTCGCCCGAAGCATCGTTACTTTCTTGATAACTTGCACTTGGCAAAGCCTGTTCCCAAGCCAGTTTCCCTACAGGTGTAATACCCGTACTCATTCCTGCACCAGGACGATCAAACTCAAAATCTGCCGCGCTCACCTGCATGCTGATGCCTGCCGCCACGATTAACCCAACTGTTTTTAATGCTGACATATTTTTATCTCTGCTCTTAGGCCAATTCTTTGCTCATTTTTGCGCCATAACGACGCAACAATTCTAAAGTCTGCTGTTCTTCTAGCAAAGCATCCGACCACTGAATTTCATCAAAATCACAATCAAACAATAAATCACTAATTGAAGATAGAATAGTTAAACCATCTTCATCTTTGCTGTTCGGATCGACTTTTTCATCTAATAAACGCTGTACCGCAGGAACACATGCTGCAGAAGCCGCATCCCACAATGGGCCGTAAATTTCTTCGGCATCCCATAAATGCAAATTCACTTTGGCTTGAATCAAGGCCTCTAAAATATCTAAATGCACTTGCAAATCTTGCTGTTTTTGCTGCTCTGTGAGTGGCTGACCTGCTTCATATGCTTCGCAGACTTTTTCCCACCATTGAAATAAACCATCTGACCAGACTGAAATCACAGGGCCTTTTTCGGCATCCATAAAGTTAGGGTCTAAACCGTCTGCCAATAGGCGTTGCACTTGGGCAAGGTCTAATTCTTCTATTGCTTGCACCAAGACTTGTTGTTGCGCAGTTAACATGCAGAGAGCTCTCTTATTCAATGTTTAATTTAGAACTATTATGCCCAATAAAGCGACATTTGTATGAGATAAATGTCAGCAAATCGTGAATTTAGTGCATTGGCTACATGCAAACACAAAAAAGCCTCGCAAAATTTGCGAGGCTCTTGGAATCTGTCTGATCCTTATTCGTCGTCGCCACCAACATCTGTATCTACAAATTCTGGGCGAGCACCACGAGGATTTTCATTTTTCTCAAACGCATGTTCTAGGCTGCGTTTTAAACGGTCAATCGCACCGTAAATGGCTGTATCAATATTATGACCACGATGATTCACAACCACTGGTTTTAGACCTGCTGGACGTGCTTCAATCATACAACGAATATCATCATCACCGCCTTTTTCACCATTTTCATCACTAAAATGCACTGAAAAATGGGTAATACGCTCACTGTGGCGTTGGAATTCATTATTCAGTTCTTCACGAACGTAACTAATTAATCGATCACTGTTTTGAATGTTTTTATCGGTACGGATTTCAATGTTCATGATTTCATCCTCTTGCGTTCGTTATTTCTGAATCTTGTTGTGCCAAAATCTTACACATAATTTTATATATACGTTTTGGCGTGTTTATAATGTGCTGTTTTTACAGCATAAAGTACATCTTCAACTTAGTTTGGAATCACTTCCTCCTACGTGAATGATGAACACTTTTAATTCTGCAGAACCGTGTCCCTATACCTTGAATATCGGGCCTATCTGAAAAATATGCAAGCGATATTTATAGAAAAGCAGCAAAAGAATAACCCTTTTATCACCAATTTCAGCTTAGATGCTCAATAAGCGATCAATTTGGATAGCACCATGTTGTTCAATCTATTGCCAATAAGAAACTTGATGCTTTTAAAGGGTTTAGTTACATCTGCAATATTCGCCTTTGCATTTTGACCATTGGTTTTAAATCGTTTAAAAAACACTCAACCCAAAAACTGATAAAAAACACCCCAAAATGACCCGTCAATAATCGAATTTTGCTTTATTTTTGCTAAAGAATCTGTATCCTTGAAACGCTTTTATTGGGGTCTATTTTTATGAAACTTACACATATTGCTGCGCTGTGCGCAATCTCCACTGCTGCAACTTTTACGCAAGCTGCACCGATTTGGCAAGATTTTAGCGTGACAGGTTTATACGGTGAAAATTACAAATCACCTTTTTTAACTGGCGATCAAGAGATTGAACAAAGCACTGTAACTTTTGAATACGCTGCTGGTTTTAAATATGGTGATTTTTTTGCCTTTGCTGACCGTTCAAACAATGATGTAGATGGCAATGACACTTACTTTGAAGTATCACCACGCTTAAGCTTAGGCGCTGTTTCTGGTCAAAAACTTGCCTTTGGTCCAATTAAAGATGTTTTAATTGCAACCACTTGGGAAGGTGGCGAAGGCTTTAACAATTACCTATACGGTATTGGTTTTGATCTTGAGCTTCCATATTTCAAATATGCGCAATTGAACTTCTACAAAGCAGATAATGATAAAGATATCTCTCAAGATGATTATCAAATGACGTTTGCTTACGGTCTTCCATTTAAAGTCGGTGCTGAAGACTTTTTAGTAGATGGTTTCCTTGATTGGTCTACTGCAGAAGATGACCACGCTAGCGAACTCAACTGGACTACACAATATAAATGGAATGCAGGCAAACACATTTCGCCAAATACACGTTTATATGTCGGTATCGAACACTCTGTTTGGAACAACAAATACGGTAATAAATCAGGCATCAATCAAAACGATGTCAGCGCATTGGTCAAATACCATTTCTAAGCTGTATTTTTCTCTGTTCAAAAAAGCAAGACTTCGGTCTTGCTTTTTTATTGGTCATTAAAATAGTTTCCAATAAATATGCATTGCTCTCCACCACGCAACCCATTTGTACTTAGCTCAAAACTCCGCTACATTGAGTTAAATTTCAAATAAAAAGCACTGTGAAGCCCACATGCAAAAAACCGATTTCATTATTCTGCTGTTTTGTGCGATTGCTGCAATTTTGCATGGCATGAGCGGTTTTGGTTTTCCTATGCTCAGTACGGCTGCGGTGGCGATGTTATATCCACTCAGTACTGCGGTTGCTTTGGTTCTGATTCCCTGTTTGCTTCTCAATATCTACATGCTGCGGGGCGATGCCACACAATCTATATTCAGCAGTTTATATGGCTACTGCAAAAAATATTGGGGTTTAATCTTCAGTGCGCTGATTGGCAGCTATTTGGGCGTCAGTTTGCTGCTCATTCTGAACGAAGGTTATTTAAAATTGGCAATGGGCGTACTGATTTTATTGTACGTGGCCGATCAATTTCGACAACGTCCTTTGCAAATTTCTGCCTCACTCAAAAATATGCTGATTTTTGGTTTGCTGGCAGGTGTGATTGGTGGTGCGACCAATGCCATGGCACCATTTCTAATGATGTATTTACTCAGCACTCAACACAGCAAAACCGATATTGTGGTGATTAGTAATCTTAATTTTATTGTCTCTAAACTCATTCAACTGGCAGTATTATATCCAGTAATTCAACAATTTAGCAGCACACAATTTAAAGTTTTGGCACTGATTTGCCTATTTTCTGTGGCAATGGTTTATGTGGGCAGTCTGATTCGTAAAAATATTTCTCAGGCTGTATTTAAGCACATTGTATTTACTTTACTTGGTTTCATGGCTATTTACGCAATTGCTCAAGGATTATTCATCATCCAAACATCACCTGCTTTATTGATATAAATCAGATCAATAAACATAACAAATGGAAAATTATTTAGATTTTTTTTGGCTTAAATAATTATTTACACCTATAATTAAGACCAGCTTAAAAAACAGTCTATTCAGACTGCTTCGGTCGTTTGCATCGACCAATCTTCCCTCTTTTCTTTTAATTCCTTTTGACGGAGTGAACTTCTATGGAAAATAACCATATAGAAGTGCCAGCCAATATTAAGCGAAAAGAACTGATCAAGACCTGGGTGATTGTTGCAATTGCAGCCCTGCTCTCTTTCGGTTTATACAATGTCTTGCCCTATGATGAAAATGCAAATAAGGGTCTAAGTCTGTTGCTTTTTATTGGTATTTTATGGCTCACCGAAGCTGTACACATTACCATTACCGCGCTTTTGGTGCCGGTGCTTGCCGTAATTTTGGGCATGCCTGTAGAAAATGCCAGCAAAGTGCTTGAGCCAATTAGCACCAGCAAGGCATTGGCGACTTTTGCCGATCCTGTTATTTTCCTGTTCTTTGGTGGTTTTGCTTTAGCGACTGCACTGCACATTCAGAAACTGGATCGTAAAATTGCGATGTGGATTATTTCCATGTCGGGCGGTCACTTGGGGATTTCGGTTTTATCTATTTTTATTGTCACTGCTGCGTTGTCGATGTGGATTTCCAACACAGCCACGGCGGCGATGATGTTACCGTTGGCGCTGGGTTTGTTATCACACCTCGATGCCACTAAAGAGCGTAAAACCTTCGTTTTCATTTTATTGGGGATTGCCTACTCTGCCAGTTTAGGTGGTTTGGGTACGTTGGTAGGTTCGCCACCAAACGCTATTGCAGCCAAAGCGTTAGACTATGACTTTGCTGACTGGATGAAAATTGGTTTACCAATGATGCTGATTTTGCTACCAGCAATGTTGGTCAGCTTATATTTGGTATTGCGTCCAAATTTAAATCAAAAAATTCATTTTGAAACTGAAGTGATTCCTTGGACCAAAACCCGTGTTGCAACGATGATTTTATTCGTATGTACTGCAGTGGCGTGGATTTTTGGTAAAAAACTTAGCGAAACCTTCGGCATTAGCCAACCCGATACATGGACTGCATTAGCTGCTGCATGTTTGGTAGTCATGCTAGGTACTGCATCTTGGAAGCAAGTAGCTGAAAATACCGATTGGGGCGTGTTATTACTGTTCGGTGGTGGTTTAACCCTCAGTGCGATCTTAAAAGATTCAGGCGCATCTTTGGTATTGGGTCAAACCCTTGCCAATACCTTTGGTGATACTTCGCCATTGGTAGTGATTTTTGCGGTGACCATCTTCATTATTTTCTTAACTGAATTTACCAGTAATACAGCGTCTGCTGCGTTATTGGTTCCTGTATTTGCTGCAATTGCAGACCAAATGGGTATTCCAAAAGAAATTTTAGTGGTGATTATTGGTATTGGTGCATCGTGTGCCTTTATGTTACCTGTGGCAACGCCACCAAATGCGATTGTATTTGGTACAGGTCAAATTAAACAAAGTGAAATGATGAGTGTGGGCATGGTGTTGAACGTCATGTGCGTATTTATTATTTCATTATTTGTATATTGGTTCTTTAGTTAAGGATCAATAAAAAATGGAGCACAAGATGCTCCATTTTTTCGCCTCAATTTTAGAATATTTTTAATCATCAAATCATTACCTAAATAAATTCGCTATACTCAGGACATAATAATTTAGACACAATGAGGAGGGTTAAATGGCTAAGTTTTTAAATACGAGCGCGACCAATTTTTTCTTAGAAGAACTGATAAAAAATGCCAAAGAAAGGTTAATTTTAATTAGCCCATATTTACGTTTAAATGACCGTATTAAAGAGTTACTTGAAGATAAAGATCGACTCAAAATTGATATTCGAATCGTTTATGGAAAAAGTGATTTACATCCTGATGAAATAAAATGGATGCAAAAACTTGATTTTGTTCGGCTCAGTTTTTGTAAAAACTTACATGCTAAATGCTATCTCAATGAATCTGAATGTATTATTTCTAGTCTAAATCTTTATGAATTTAGCCAAATTAATAATAACGAAATGGGCATTTTGATTCGCAAATATGAAGATCAAGATGTCTTTAAAGATGCTTATGAAGAAGCGCAACGTATTATTCGTATTAGTGATGAAGTTAGAATTAGTTTAGATGAAGTGAAAGCCGAACCAATAAATGAATCTGTTGAAGAAACCAATGACAATAATGTTGGTAAATTAACATCATCTAAACTTGCAGCAAAACATAAAATGAAAACCAATGAATTGTTGGCTCATTTTACCGAAAAAGGCTTATTAAATATCAATGATGCTGGAAAGCACATACTCACTCAACAAGGCAAAGACGTAGGTGCAGAATTTAAAACCAGTCAATATGGTGGATATTTTTTATGGCCTGAAAATATTGAATTATAAACACCAATCAAAATTACAATAAAAAGCATCCATTACTTTTTTGAAATAATGGATGCTTTTTCTAAATTAAATCAGCTTAAACTGCCAAATCGGCTAAATTACCTTTTTGCTCTAACCACACTTTACGGTCTGCAGAGCGTTTTTTAGCCAGCAATTTATCCAATAAACCTGCGGTAAAATGACTATCATCCAAATCGAGTTGCACCAAACGGCGTGTATTTGGATCCATCGTGGTTTCACGTAACTGACTGGCATTCATTTCACCCAAACCTTTAAATCGGGTAATTTGCGGATTTTTGGTTTTGGCTTTTTTCAGCGTGTTTTCTAACTCATCTTCATCCAGCGCATAATGCACATCTTTACCGTCATCAATACGGAATAATGGCGGCATGGCGACATATAAATGCCCATCTTCCACCAAGCTTGGGAAATGCTTCACGAACAAGGCACACAGCAAAGTGGCAATGTGTAAACCATCCGAGTCGGCATCAGCCAAAATACAAACCTTACCATAACGCAATTCAGATAAATCATCACTGCCCGGGTCAACCCCAATCGCAATTGCAATATCGTGTACTTCCTGCGAACCCAAAACCTCGTCCGAAGATACTTCCCACGTATTTAAAATTTTTCCACGAATTGGCATGATCGCCTGAAAGTTTTTATCACGTGCTTGTTTGGCAGAACCACCTGCGGAATCACCTTCGACAATAAACAGTTCCGATTCTTCACGGGTTTGTCCCACGCAATCTGCCAATTTACCCGGCAAGGCTGGGCCTGAAACAATTTTTTTACGTTCTACTTTTTTCGCTGCTTTTAAACGACGACCTGCTTTGGAAATTGCCATTTCTGCCAGCTGCATGGCAATGTCAGAGTTTTGGTTCAACCACAAGGCAAAAGCATCTTTGGCGATATTCTGCATAATGCTTGCCGCTTCACGGCTCGATAAACGCTCCTTGGTCTGCCCAGAAAACTGCGGCTCTTGGAACTTTAACGATAAAATGTAGTTAACCCCATCCCAAACATCTTCGGCAGATAGCTTTAAATTGCGCGGCAATAAATTGCGTAATTCACAGAACTCACGTAAAGCATCGGTCACACCAGAACGTAGTCCATTGACATGCGTACCGCCTTGCGCAGTCGGAATCAAGTTGACATAACTTTCCTGAATTTGCTCGCCACCTTCTACGTTCCAACAAATTGCAAATTCTGCACTAGCACGTTCTGCCTCACCTGTCGCCACAAAAGCAGGAGCAGGTACAATCTCACGATCTTCCAGCTCATCCATCAAATAGTCGACTAGACCATTTTCAAACTGCCAGACAATTTTTTCATCGTTAATTTCATCAATGTAATGAATTTCTAAACCTGCAGCCAGTACCGCTTTGGCTTTTAAATTGTGCTTTAAGGCTTTTAGCGCAAATTTAGGTGAATCGAAATATTTAGCTTCAGGCCAGAAATGTACCAACGTACCCGAAGCACGTTTTGGGGCTTTGCCTTCCAAGACTTCTAAAGGTGCAGCAGCTTCGCCCTGATCAAAAGCCATTTTATACAGGTTGCCCTGACGCTGTACGGTCACTTCAACCCGACTGGACAAGGCATTCACTACAGAAATACCGACCCCGTGCAAACCGCCCGAAAATTGGTAGTTGTCGGTGCTGAACTTACCGCCTGCATGCAGCTTGGTCAGAATAATTTCAATCCCGCTTTGCCCGTATTCTGGGTGAATATCGACAGGCATACCACGGCCATTGTCTTCTACCGACAAAGAGCCATCTTTATAGACTTTTACGGTAATTTTATTGGCATGCCCTGCAAGTGCTTCATCCACCGCATTATCAATAACTTCTTGCGCCAAATGGTTTGGACGTGTGGTGTCGGTATACATGCCCGGACGACGACGTACTGGATCTAAACCAGATAAAACTTCAAGAGATTGAGCGGTATATTGAGACACGTTGTACTGTTTCCTTAAGCTAGGGAATCCGATAAAAATTGCAGTAACATCGGAATTTTGTCTGCAAAATTATCCATGGCATGATTGCCGTGCGCTTCAGTCATGATCATGGCCGAAGGTGAGGCAGCACTATAATAACGCTGCGCTTCACGATAATCCAAAACTTCATCGCCTTGTTGCAATAACACCAATATTTTGTCTGCATCTTGCGCAACTGGCAACGCAATGTCTGCTAAGTCATCCAATTGCGCTGCAGTTAAGCTCCAGTTCGGATGTACCACATAGGGCAGCACATCGCCAAACAAGTCCTGAAACAATTGCCATGGTCGCATAGCAGGGTTAATCACAACAGCAGGCACATGATGCTGTACGACCAGTTGTGTCGCATAAAAGCCGCCTAGACTGCTGCCCACCAATGCCACATTGGGCAAACGTTGAATCAATGCCGATACGTTTGCCAAAACCTCTAAAGGTGGAGCATTTAAATCGGGCAAATGCATCTGAATACCAGGGCGATGCTGCTGCACATAGGCATACAATAGCTGCCCTTTCATGGACAAAGGACTACTTTGAAAACCATGTAAATAAATTAAATTCATGCGCGACATTTCTTAGTAACACCATTCAATTTTTGGCTGATACAGCACTTATTTTGCGTTTTTAATTTAATTTTCATGGAAAAATGCAATTGTTAGACAAAAAGATGCGAACATCTTGGCAGTCATCGGTATTTTACAAGTAGTTCAAGATGAACACGATAAAATAAAAGTATCGGGTTTGGTGACAATTCATCTAAAAATTTGCAGTTCTGTAAATTCATGAAATGCCAGCAGACCCTTGAGTTTATACCGCGAACCCAAGTAAAAATAAAGCGTTCGGTATATGGGAACACAAGGGGCAACACAGTATGCCAAGTTTAACACCGCTGCATGAAACGTATTGTAGATGGGATCGTACACCTCCAAGTCAGGCCGATATCCTAGAAGGCTTGGCACAGTTGGTCAGCACGCGCCTGAATGCCGTGATGAGCGAAGTGATTCAAACCATTCAGCGTGAAGTTTTGCTCAGCGTATTTGGCATGAGCGAACAACGCTCGCAAAAGTTTCAAAAAACCGCAACTTTTCAAAAGTTGTATAAGTTTGCCTTCCACAGCTTACAACAATACGGCTATCACTTTGTTGCACCAGGTTTACGTCAAATCATTGCGCAATTTCCCAACTTACATGACAAAGCACTCACGCCAAGCCTGCATTTTTTAGTCGGTGTACTGAATGGCGTACTGGGAGATTATCTACTCGAACAGCAAAATCCGCTCGCCTTACCTATGGTGCTCTATGACCATTATGGCGAAGTCCAACAAGGCGATTTGTCTGGACGTGTGGTAATTTTTGTGCACGGTTTATGCCGCAATCACCTCGATTGGACTACACACCAATTTGGTGGTTTTGGTGAAAAATTACTGGCACAACGTGACCATAACACCATGTTATATCTGAATTACAATACAGGGCGTCGCATTTCTGCCAATGGCCGCAGTCTTGCCAATACCTTAGATGATTTAATTCAGCGTCATCCTAAAATTACCAGTATTGATTTAATTGGGCACAGCATGGGTGGCTTGGTGTCGCGCAGTGCGCTGTTTTACGGTAAGCAAAATTTGCAGCACTGGATTCACTTGGTCGAAAATCTGGTCTGCTTGGGTTCACCACATCATGGGGCTGTTTTGGAGCGTTTTGGTTTCCATTTACAGGAAAAATTAGGTCGCTTTCCTATTGTGAAAATTGTCGGGCATTTGGTCAACATTCGCAGCAACGGCATTTTAGATTTGCGCTATGGCAGTGTGCGAGATGATGACTGGGAACATAATCAGGCACGAATTGGACAGGTCGATGACAACCGCAAACCTGCACCTTTGCCGACCCATATTAATGCTTATTTCGTGGCAGGCAGCATTGAGTTTGAGAAAAAGCAGAACCTGACCCGCAAAGTCATTGGCGACTATTTGGTCAGTGTAAAAAGTGCTTTGGGGGAGCACCCTAACCCACGGTTTCAATTAAGACTGCCTGAATCACACAAAGCTGTGTTCTATGGTCTGAACCATTTTCAGTTGCAATATCATCCGAGTGTGGCTGAGCAATTGGTGAAATGGTTTTATCCTGCGCATGAAGAAGTGCCAGAGCAGCAAATTCGTGAGTTTATTGGTGATTGGTCAAGCTTAGAAGGCATCGCGCTCACCTAACATAGTCTAAACAGTTCAAAATACGCTACAACACGATGATTTTTAGATAGATTATCAACAGATACACAAAAAAAATGCGCCATCGCAATTTTATGGATGACGCATTTTTATCAATTCAGTGGGTAGGCTCCCGGAATTTATTTTTTCTTCACTTTGCCAAATGTAGTCGATGCCACAAAAGGATAGTTACGCAGCAATTGCCATAAACTAATGATCGCCAACACGCTAAAGAACAGCAATGACCACACAGGTAAAGACTGCCCTAAGAACGTCCAGTCAATCACAGCACATTCACCTGAACCCGACAGTACTTGTTGCAATACGGCTTTCATGGGTAAGGCATCTACCAAATAATCTAGCCCTGGACCGCAGCTTGGCACTTGATCGGGCGGTAAGTTTTGCAGCCACACATGCCGTGCTGCCACACCCACTGACCATAAAATTCCAATACTGCCGAACAGCGCGTAAATACGCTTAACCACGTTAGATTTAGGGTTATGCACAAAAGCAATCAGTGAAACCAAACCCAATGCAATTAAGCCCACCCGCTGAAAAACGCACAGTGGACACGGCGCTAAACCTTGCACATGCTCTAAATACAATGCAAATGTCATCCCAATGACACTGGCTAAAAATAAAACACCACTTAGCAGACGATAACTCAATTGCATGTTTAAATCTCTGAGCTGTTATCTATATTGTGCGACATAGTCTGCAAAACTCAGACCCTGTGCTTGTTCAAGTTGTTGTTGTTGCTGAATAGATTGCACTGCAATTTCATCAAAATATGTTTGTGTTTCAGGACGCAGCGCATGTTGCTCATACGCATGTGCATGTTGCTGCGCCATATAACTGCCAAAGCCCCACGTACCGCCATGACGAATAGTATCGGCAATCATGTGTGCCGACAGAGTTTCATCGACTTCATGCAAACGCACCATCATGCGTTCTAAAGCTTGAGAATACAGCTGCGTCGCATAACTTTGGTCGAGTAAAGCAGCCAAAGGTTGCATGGCGGTGACATACTGCTGTCCCCACGCTTCAATTGGGGTTTTAACATCGCTCTCTTGAATGTGCGCATTTGGCGCACGCCCACGATTGACCACTTCGGCCTGATTTTTTTCGATGATACTTTGTTCCGCATCTAACAAGGCTGGGCTGTCTTGCAACAAACAATACAATGCTAAGACTTCCAAAAAGCCTGCGGTATGTTCATCTATCCCAATTGGGCTATACGGATTAACATCTACCGCGCGTAATTCGACATAACCAATACCACGATTGGCAAGTGCTTGAGATGGGGTTTCACCCTCTTGTGGCACTTGTTTTGGGCGCACTAAACTATAGTACTCATTTTCAATTTGCAGCACATGGTCATTAATTTGAATTGGCTCACCCGTGGCATCATCTAAACCTAAGCGGCTAAATGGCAAGTACGGGGTTTTTACGGCTTTTTGCAAACCATCCAAATAACCCGTTAAATCATTGTAATGAATACCAAGTTTTTTCTGCGCCGAGTTTTGATAGCCAAAGTTACCCATACGCAATGCAGTCGCATACGGTAAATACAACGTGCCTCTTAACAACGGCAGCAAATGATGTTCACGCCCCGTCATAAAACACTGACAAACCGATGGACTTGCACCGACTAAAAACATCACCAATGGTGTTAAACGAATAAAGTTACGAATTAAACCTAAATAACGATGACTACGATAATCTTGCAAACTCAGTGCTTTGAGCTGCTCATCACTTTCATGTTGTTGCAAGGCGGCAAATAAATGTTCAGGGAAGGATAAATTATAATGCACCCCTGAAATAGTCTGCATACGGCGACCATAGCGCACACCTAAACCACGGCGATACAAAGTTTTAAAGCGCCCAATATTGGAGCTGCCATATTGCGCCAGTGGAATACCGTCATCGGTTTCATCAAGCATACATGGCATCGACAGCGGCCAAAGTTTTTCACCTTCGCCTAAGTGCTGATGCACCACGCTATGAATATCTCGCAAATAATCAAGCGCGTGTTGAATGCTGCTTTGCGGTGGAGTAATGAACTCCATCAACGCTTCGGAATAGTCCGTAGTAATATGCGGATGTGTGAGTGCCGAACCCAAGGCTTGAGGATGTGCTTGCTGCGACAAGAAGCCATCGCTTTGCATACGCAGACTTTCGCGTTCAATCCCGCGCAACATCCCTTGAAGCAACGCAGCGTCTACCCATGTTGGTAGAACATCTTGCGCATTTGGTTCGGGTTGACTCATTACACTCTCGCTTAATCCAATACACTACAAATACGACATAAACCACAGGCTGATTTTGGGTCGGTGGCAATTTTCTCTATCATGCAGATGATCTGAGATGAAATTGCTACCGTTCAAGTATAACTTGATTTGGCATCAGCACATGCGCTTGGGCTGTTTTTTCTAACAAAATGATGATTTTGGGGCATGCTGACATTTTATAAAGTGGTCAACGTCAATAAATTTTAATTTGGCAATTTTTTATCACAAAGTTGCACTATAAGACATGCTAAATTTGTGATTTTATAATCAAAAGAACAGAGGTAAATAATAAAGCGTATGAATTATCAAGATTTTTTAGATTTTTGGTTTTCTCCTGCTGCAGAACCGAACTGGTTTGTCAAAAGCGCAGAATTTGATGCCCTGCTCGCAGAAAAATTTACCGATGTACTGCAACAAGCGGCACAAGGAGAACTATGGACATGGCGCGAAACACCCGCAGGTCGTTTGGCTGAAATCATTGTTTTAGATCAATTATCACGTAATTTATACCGTAATGACCCGCGTGCCTTTGCCCAAGATGGAATAGCCTTGGTGTTGGCACAGGAAATGATTCACTTAAAATTGGATCAGGACTTAAACCCAACCGAACGTCGTTTTCTATATATGCCGTTTATGCACAGTGAATCCAAACGTATTCACGAAGTCGCATTAACGTTGTTTGAAAGTTTGAATGACCCCACCGTGTTGGGCTATGAACTGAAACATAAAGTGATTATTGACCGTTTTGGGCGTTATCCGCATCGGAATCAGGTGTTGGGACGTCCTTCGAGTGCAGAAGAACTTGAGTTTTTAACCCAACCCAATAGCAGTTTCTAACTGGCGAGCTTGTCTTGGCTGGTTGATGTGTACAGGAGCTTTCACATGAAATATTCCCTACTCGGTCTTGCCCTTGCCAGCAGTTTGCTGTTTACAGGCTGTGCCACGACATCCTCTAAACCGCTCAGCTTTGAGCAGTTGGGGCAATACAGCACCACACCACTGAATGCGCAAACCTATCGGATTAGTTTTTTAGCGGGTCATAACATGAGTTTTGGCACTGCAGAAGAAATTACTTTGGTGAAAGCAGCACAAACCACGCTGCAACACGGTTTTCGCTTTTTTAAAGTTTTAGATGATCCGAGTAACCGTAGCCAGAAACCACCTAGACAAGCCGTGGTTTACCCTGCACCAAGTTACTATCCGTATAGCTATTCGCCGTATGGATATTATCATCGTCGCGCACCATTCTGGCCTGACCCATTCTATGATATGCCGCAAGTGGTGACCCTCGATCCGACTCAAGTGTCTTACACCATTCAGTGTTTTAAAGATCAAAAATCTGCACCTGAAGATGCCTTTGATGCGAGCCTAATTTTACAATCACTGGGGGCAAAATATGGTTTAAGTCCCACAGGACAACCATTACCCCCACCAACCTCTGCCCCTGCCGCGCCCTAATGAGATAAGGATGCCTGCATGAATACAGCGTCTGACCACACTTTAGCGAGCAGCTCGCAGCATAGCTCTCCGAGCCTGCAACGCAGTAAACGCTTTGCCACCATTGCTTTAGTGATTGCCGTGCTGGCATGGCTGGCATTAATGCTGACCGCAAAATTACTGCCTGAATATACGTGGTTGATTCACATACTAATGCTGTCTGCCGAAGCAGGCGTGGTCGGTGGTCTGGCAGACTGGTATGCGATTACGGTGCTGTTTCGCAATCCTTTTGGCAAAATGCCAATTCCTAAATTCTTACGTGATCACACCGAAATTATTCCACGCAACAAAGACCGTATTGCCGAGTCGATGGGGCGTTTCGTACAGGAAAACTTTTTATCGCCCCAAGTGGTACAAAAAAGCCTGCACAGCACTGACTTATCTTTATCCGTGGGCAAATGGTTGGCGAATCCACAAAATAATGCGCAAGTGACCCAAGTCATTCAGCAGACTGTACCGAAAATTTTTGAATTTGTCGGGCAAGAACAAATTGGGCGCTTTATTCAAAGCAACAGTGTGCAATGGGTTCGCAACACGCAGGTCAACCACTTGGCCAGTGAAATGCTGCGTGCGGTTTTGGAAAATGACTTTCATCAGGATGTGCTGCAACGCGGTTTAGACCTTGCCCATGACTGGATGCTGAAACATCCTGAAAAAAGCCGTGAATTGACCCGTCAATTGTTTAAAGAGCTTGGCGTGTGGAAACTGGCCAAAGGTGCGAGCTGGATTGGAATTGATGTGCAGCAACGCACCATAGATTCTTTACTGCAACGGGTCGAATCTATGTTGGCAGACCCTGAACACCCTTGGCGACAAAAAATTGAAGAGGCTGGGCAACAACTGATGTTACAACTGGCAGATAACAACAGCAGTGCCAGTCTACGTCTAAATGACACTAAAAATGCCCTATTAGACAGTCCACAAGTCTTGAATTTTATCAGTGGTGCAGTGGTGATTCTCTGCAATGCGATTAAGGAAGATTTACAAAAACCTGATTCGGGAATTGCACAAAACCTGCGTGTTGCTATTCAGCAAGTCGGTGAAAATATCATTGCCAATACCGCAGTACGTCAATTACTGAATGAAAAAATGAGTACGATTGCGGTGAACTTGTCAGATCAATATAGTGAAAAAGTAATTCGCTTTATTAGTGAGCGCATTCATGAATGGGACTCGCGCGAAATGATTGGCAAAATTGAAAACGAAGTCGGTGGTGATTTACACATGATTCGGGTCAATGGTGTAGTGGTAGGTGCATTTATTGGTCTGGGATTGGGGATTATTCGGGCATTGGTGGAGTTGATTTGAGATGAAATTTTTTTGATAAGTCGATCTTGAGGTGTTCAATCAAAAATAACGCCTCGAACGATCTATTCAAGCCACATCATCACCCTTTACCCCATTTGCATTCCCCCCTGAAAACGCTACGATGTAAAACAAGCTGCTGCCACAACCAGAACCCCACTATGCTCGATATTCACGCGAAACTGCCTGCTCAAGGTCTGAGTATTTTTAGTACCATGTCTAACTTGGCACAACAACTGAGTGCCTTAAATTTATCGCAGGGTTTTCCCGACTTTCCCCCACCTGCAGCATTACTGGATGCTTTAAGCCAAGCCACACACGCAGGCTTCAATCAATATCCTTCGGGCGATGGTTACTTGCCACTACGCGAACAACTGGCACAGCAATTTTTACAGCGTGATCAGCTAATGCTTGACCCGATCAGTGAAATTACCATCACCCCAGGGGCAACACTGGCTATTTTTAGCATCATGCAAACCGTGCTGCAGGCAGGCGATGAAGTCATTATTTTTGATCCAAGTTATGACAGTTATGCACCCTGTGTAAAATTGTTGGGTGCAAAAGCCGTTCATATTCCGCTGCAGGCTCCACATTTTCAGGTGGACTGGAATATGGTCAAAGATGCGATTCATGCCAAAACCCGCATGATCATCATCAACACACCACATAACCCCACAGGCACAGTATGGTCAGCGCAAGATTGGCAGCATTTAATTGATGTTATTCAGGAACATAATATTGTGGTGCTGTCCGATGAAGTCTATGAACATTTGGTCTTTGATGCGCATCAACACCGCTCTGCACTGTCTTTTCCTGAGCTTAGGGAACGCAGTTTTGTCGTGGGTTCCTTTGGTAAAACTTTTCATGTCACAGGCTGGAAAACAGGCTACTGTGCGGCTGCACCTGCCTTAATGCAGCTCTTTCGCCAAGCCTATCAATTTATTAATTTCTGCGGAGTTAGCGCTGTGCAAGTGGCTTTGGCAAATTATATGCAGCAGCACCCTGAACATATTGCAGAACTGGCAAAGTTTTATCAGGACAAACGTGATTTGTTTAATCAAGGCATTGCCAATTCACGCTTTCAATTCAGCCCTGCACAAGGCACTTATTTTCAAAATTTAGATTACAGCAATATCCGTCCCGGCTTAAATGCTGTCGATATGTGCCATTTTCTAGCCGAGCAGCACGGCATTGTCGGTATTCCTGTGTCTGCATTTTATCAAACCCCACCCGATGATTTACGTTTAATCCGTTTCTGCTTTGCTAAAAAAACCGAAACCCTGTTGCGTGCAGGTGAAATTTTATCGGCAATTTAAGCGATGAAGCTCCACTGAAATGTCACTGAGTTACTGAAAAGCTAAGGCTTTTTATGACCAAATCATGCTAGGGTGAAATTTCAAACAACCGCATATTGAAGCGCAGGATTTGGCATGGCAAGACCTCAGGCACTGGTCGATCACCCTCAGCTTTGGAAAACCTTTTTGGTGTTTCTATTGCCACTGATTGCCACCAATATTTTGCAAAATCTTTCGGGCACCATTAACACGATTTTTGTCGGGCAAATGCTCGGTGTGGAAGCCATTGCTGCGGTGTCGGTATTTTTTCCCATTATTTTTTGCCTGATGGCCTTTGTGATTGGGCTTTCGGCAGGATCGACCGTGTTGGTCGGGCAAGCGTGGGGCGCACAAAATGTCGAAAAAGTGCGTTGTATTGTCGGTTCGACTTTATTTATGACCCTAATTGGCGGCAGTTTCATTGCCTGTTTGGGGGTGATTTTTGCCGAACAAATTTTAATATTATTAGGCACAGACCCTAAAGTGATGCATCTATCCCTGCCGTATGTGCAATGGATGTTGGCAGGCAGCCCACTGCTGTTTGTTTATATTATTTATACCTCTATTTTACGTGGAGTGGGCGATAGCCTTACGCCACTCATTGCCCTGAGTTTGACTAGTTTAATGGGATTGGTGATTACCCCCATCCTGATTGCAGGTTATTTTGGCTTTCCTCGCTTGGGCATTATTGCCCCTGCAATTGCCACCATTCTGGGCTATCTGGCTGTTTTAATTTTTTTGGTGATTTACCTGAATAAAAAGAATCATCCCTTAAAAATGGATGTGCATCTACTACGTCAAATTCGGCATCAACCCAATTTAAGCAAGGTGATTTTACGCTTAGGGATTCCCACAGGCTTACAAATGGTCACTACCTCTATGGCAGGTTTGGTGATTGTCGGTTTGGTCAATCGGCATGGTGCTGAGGCCACTGCCGCCTATGGCGCAGTTAATCAGGTGTTGAACTATATTCAATTTCCTGCGCTATCTATTGCAATTGCCGCTTCAATTTTTGCTGCACAAGCCATTGGTGCAGGCAAAGCCGAATTACTGGCTAAAGTGACCCGTACAGCCTTAGGCATGAATTTGCTGATTACAGGTATTTTAGTCACCTTGGGTTATTTATTTTCTAAATATCTGATGGCGTTGTTTATTACCGATCCTGCGGTGGTGGTACTGGGTCAGCAGCTCTTATTTATTGTATTATGGGCCATTTTATTTTTTGGTGCCAGTGCAATTTTTGCCTCCATTATGCGCGCCAGTGGCACGGTCAATGTTCCAATGATCATCAATATTTTAGCGATTGTTTTAATTGAAGTACCGTGTGCTTATTTCTTCAGTCAGTGGTGGGGTTTGCAAGGAATTTGGTATGCCTATGCCTTGGCATTTGTGAGTCTGTGCATCGGTCAAGGTGCGTATTATCAATTTGTCTGGAAGAAAAAAACCATTCAGGTTTTGGTCTGAATGGTCTGTTATATTTGTAAGTTAGATTAACCGCGTTTCTTGCCCAACTTAGTCGCCCATGCGGTAACTTTCTGATAACCCGTTGGAACAATACGCTGGATTAAATCCAAAGTTTTGGCATCATTACCAATCAATAAACGGCGCTTGTCTTTTTGTACCGCTTCTAAAATTTGGCGCGCCGCTTCTTCAGGCGGGCAACGCAATAATTTATTAAAAGCACGTGCCGATTTTTCAGGATTCATGCCCAAAGTGCGCATGCTGTCGTTCATTTTAGCATTGTTGGCAATATTGGTACGAATCCCGCCTGGATGCACGCTCAACGCACTCACACCACAATTTTCCAAATCCAATTCCTGACGCAAAGACTCGGTAAAACCGCGCACCGCAAATTTGGTTGCGTTATAAGCCGACTGCGTTGGCTGTGCAGTTAAACCAAATAAACTGGAAATGTTAATGATATGACCATCTCCCGTTTGTTTGATTAAAGGCAAAAATTCTTTGGTGCCATAGACCACACCCCAGAAATTAATACCAACAATCCACTCCAACTCTTCGTAACTTGCACCTTCTACGGTAGAACCCAACGCCACGCCTGCATTATTAAAAATCATATTGACCGAGCCGTGGTCTCGCACAGTTTCAGCTGCCCATTCGCGCATTTGTTCTAATTTAGAAACATCCACCTTTTTAATGGTCACGCGCACATTACTGTCTTTGAGCAAATCCACTGTTTGCGCCAAACCTTGTTCATTCACATCACTGAGCGATAAATGACAGCCTTGCTTCGCCAATAGAACAGCCAATTGCTGCCCAATACCCGAGCCTGCGCCTGTAATTGCGGCAACTTTATTTTTAAAATTTTTCATGTGATTTCCTTGAGTATGTGGCGTGCACAGTTCAGACCTGCTTGTTGTTTTGTAGGGCTGTGCGATGCGCTGTGGTTTAAATATAATTTTGACAATAAGTATTGTCAATATAAGCCAGTACGAATATCGCAAATGAATCTGAAAACATAGGTTTAACAGATAATTATTGCTAGTATAAAGCCTAATTACGGTTCTTATTTGGCTTAACTGAACATGACAGAACAACTGCCCGTGACTGCAGAAACAGAAAAAACCACCCAGAAACAACAAAAAGAACGTCAGTTTAAAGGCTTGTCTTTAACTGAGCGCAAACAGGCGCGTCGTGAAAAACTGATTGAGGCAGGTATTCAAGCCTATGGCACGCATGGTTTTTTTGCCGTGACCGTAAAAGATATTTGTACCGAAGCCAAACTAACCGAGCGCTATTTCTACGAATCCTTTAAAAAAAGCGAAGAACTGTTTCAGACCATTTTTTTAAAATTGATTGATGAATTACAGCAAAATGTCATGCAAGCCATTATGCAAGCCTCGGCTGATCCTAAAAAAATGATTGATGCAGGACTGACTGCTTTACTGACCACGCTAAAAAATAACCCGCAAATGGCACGTATTATTTATATTGATGCCATGCTGGTGCAAGAACTCCATAACCAAGCCACCATTCACGAAACTATGTCGCGTTTTGACCGCATGATTCAGGCCTTTGTCATGCTGATGATGCCGCATTTAGACCGCCCCAACCGAGAAATTTCACTGGTAGCGACAGGCTTAAATGGTTATGTCACCCAAATTGCGATTCGCTGGGTGATGAGCGATTTCAAACAATCCATGGAAGATGTCTTGTCTTCTTGCCGTATTGTATTTTTATCGTTATTACAGACCTTTTCGGAAAAAGAGCAAGCTTTTGTGAAAGATTCTTCGACATTGTCATAAAATCGAAAAATATTCATAATATTTTTCAAATTCAGAGGGGTCTGCTGACATTTCATAAATGGCTTGCGCTGTAGGCTAAAACTGAGCAGATCAGGCATGAAACGCAGGGAATAGTGGGTCTATTGCCAAGTTTCATAACGCAATCTGAGAAAGTTTTAGCTACAGTCCTTCGGAACGAGCATATTTTTTTGCCGCTATTGCGTTATGAGTCAGTCACTTAGAATAACTAAATTTCCTGCCTCATGCCTTATATCAGCTAAAAAATCTTGCGAGATATATCTCTCACGTCGCAAACATAGACGAAGTGTCAGCAGACCCTATTTACTTTGACTGAATCTGTTCAGTTTTTTCATCAAATCGACACTATTTTGTCACAAATTATTGCAAAAATAGCCCATTCAACCCTTTCTGCAATGATACTGTCATAATTAATCTTTGTAATAAGCCTGTCATAAATAAAACGGTCCACCGTTAACACCTATAGGATATTGCGTTGTGAAAGATGACTACATTTTAATCGTCGATGACGAACTTCCAATTCGGGAGATGATCCATACCTCTTTAGATATGGCAGGCTTTCAGTGCTTACAAGCAGAAGATGCAAAACAAGCTCATCAGATGATTGTCGATCAACGTCCAGCGCTTATCTTGCTTGATTGGATGATGCCAGGCGGTGTCAGCGGTGTAGACTTGTGCCGTCGCCTAAAACGCGATGACAACCTTGCTGAAATTCCTGTGATTATGCTCACTGCACGTGGCGAAGAAGATCACAAAGTTCAAGGTTTAGATGCTGGCGCGGACGACTACATGACTAAGCCGTTCTCGACCCGTGAACTGGTGTCACGTATTAAAGCGGTCTTACGTCGTGCCAATGCCTTAAGCGGTGAAAAAACTATTGATGCCAACGGTTTAATTTTGGACCCAGTCAGCCAGCGTGTCAGTTTTGGTGACAATATTTTAGAAATGGGCCCAACCGAATATCGTCTATTGGCGTTCTTTATGACGCACCCAGAGCGCGCTTACACCCGAGCGCAATTGCTTGACCAAGTCTGGGGCGGCAATGTATATATTGAAGACCGAACTATTGATGTGCATATTCGTCGTTTACGTAAAGTTTTAGAACCGTATGGCGTAGACCGTTTTGTACAAACGGTACGTGGTACAGGCTATCGCTTCTCGACACGTGCGGATGTTGCTTTAGGCTAAAATTATTTTATGTACGAACCTTACCCAGTCCCTGAACTCGCCCGTGACCTCAAACAAGTTCGTTACAGCAGTTTATGGACTTTTGCCAAACAAGATTTTCGTTTATTGGCCTTTTTCCTAATTATTGCAAGCTTGATTGGTTTTGGGATTGGGTATTTTTGGATTTGTATTAGCCTCGCCTTTTTGCTGTTTTTTCTTCAGCAAATGCGCTCCCTCTATTTAGTTAATGATTGGATTTCCAATCGTCCTTATGATGTGCCGCCAAATCTGCATGGTATTTGGGGTGCATTACTGTTCAATGTTTATCGCTCACAACGTCAGGAACGTATCGTTCAGGCCGAAATGGTCGGGTTGATTGATCGCGCCCAGTCTTCATTGGTGGCGTTGGATGAAGCCGTGATGCTGATTGATGAAAATCATCAAATTGAATGGTGGAACCCTGCTGCTGAAAAGCTATTGGGTATTCAGCCTTTAGACCGTGGACGCAACATCCTCACTATTTTGCGCCAACCTAGTTTTATTGAATATTTTAATCATATTGATCAAGCACCTGACGGTTTAAAAATGAAATCTAGCGTGCATGAAGGGCAATATGTGCAAGTCAAAATGACTCAGTTTGGTGGCGATAGCCGTTTGTTATTTGCTTACGACATGACGCGTATGCATAACCTAGAACAAATGCGTAAAGACTTTGTCGATAATATTTCACACGAATTACGCACTCCGCTAACGGTGCTGAGTGGTTATATCGAAACCTTTACCGATCAGGAAGATATTAACCCGCGTTGGAAACGTGCTTTTGAGCAAATGCAGTCACAAACCAGACGCATGAACGCTTTGGTAAATGACCTGCTGCTGCTGTCGCGTCTGGAAAATGAAAAAAACATCGCCAAAAATCAAATTATTGAAATGCCAAGTTTAATGAATCAATTATTTGACGATGCACATGCCTATAACGTCGATTATGGACATACGCTCAACTTAAATATTGACAGTCATTATGATCTGATTGGTTCAGATGTAGAATTGGCCAGTGCCTTTAGCAACCTGATCACCAATGCGATTAAATATACCCCGAAAGGTGGGACGATTACCATTGGCTGGCATGATGATGGCAATCAAGGTTATTTTACTGTGGAAGATACAGGCATCGGGATTGATCCGAAACACTTACCACGCTTAACCGAACGCTTTTATCGTGTAGACAGCGCACGTAGCCGACAAACAGGCGGTACTGGTTTAGGTTTAGCAATTGTGAAGCACGTTTTGATGCAGCATAATGCACACTTAGAAGTCGAATCTAAAGAAAATCAAGGCTCTATATTTAAAGTCATGTTCCCAAAAGAGCGTTTGTATTACGAAACTTAAGCGCTGGTTGAGCTAAAATAGACAATAAATTACAGATTTAAAAAACAAAAAAACGCCAAATTACTTTGGCGTTTTTTATTTCTTTATTCACATATTTTATTCAGCAGAAACGATATGTCCCAGGGCTTTCCCCATTTCCACTACAGAATTGGCTTTGAATTCAGCATCCCACTGCATTTTATTTTCTTCAAACAAAACAATCGCGGTTGAACCCAAATAAAAACGTCCTAATTCTGCACCTTTTTCAAGGAATAATTGGTGCTGATTCAGCTCCAAACGCCCTGATGGTTTCACTTTGCCTGTCGCCACGGTTTCAATGCCCGCCACAATCATGGCACCCACCAAAACAACCGCCATACGACCCAATTCGGTATCAAACAAACACACCATGCGCTCATTGCGGGCAAATAAACCCGGAATATTTTCGGCTGTGGTTTGATTGACAGAAAACAACTCACCTGGCACATATAAAGTTTCGGTGAGTGTGCCTGCAAAAGGCATGTGTACACGGTGATAATCGCGCGGAGATAAATACACGGTTGCAAATTGACCATTTTTAAATGGTTCAGCCAATTGCGGGTCGGCAATTAAGTTTTCAACAGTAAATTGCTGACCTTTGGCCTGAAAAATTGCCCCATCTTCAATTTTACCCAACTGTGAAATCGCCCCATCTGCAGGCGATACAATGCTGTTCGGATTGCTGTCAATTTCCCGCACACCCTGCTTTAAAGAACGGGTAAAAAATTCATTAAAAGATTTATATTTCAAGGCATTGCTTTGTTCTGCCAAAGACATATCAATGCCGTATTGCGCCTTGAATGCAGTGATCACCGCATTTTTGAGCACAGGATGCTCACTGGCTGCAAGTTTACCCACAACACGTGATAATTGATGTTGTGGCACAACGCGTTGTGCCTGAATGAAAATTTGTTTTTTTAAACGTGATGTGAGGCTCAAGACGGCAACTCTCCAGTAATAACAGGACTGTCAGGGCGGTTGCCCCATTCACTCCACGCACCATCATAGGCCTGAATTTTCCAACCCAATAAACGCCCTAAAATGTAGGCCAAACCTGAACGGTGATGTGACTGACAATACACCACTACAGGTTCGTTTAAATTGAATCCGAGTTGTTCCAGACGCTGTCGTGTGCGTTCTAAGGGATGCAATTTTAAATGATTTTCACGATTAAGGGCAGTACTCCATTCAAAATGCAATGCCCCAGGAATGTGACCGCCGCGTCGTGCAGCCAAACGCAGCCCTGTATATTCATCTATGGTGCGGCAATCCCAAAGTTGCACCGACTGGTTTTGGCACTTTTCTAATAGCTCATCATATTGAATTCTATACTGATTTTGCTCGGCAACAGGAACAAGCATGCTGACGGGTGTTAGCGGTTCAACCTCAGAAGTAGTTGGAAAACCTGCTGCCAACCATGCGTGAATCCCACCATTTAGTAAACTGGTATTTTCAAAGCCTAAACAGTGTAAATTCCAAATCAGACGCCCTGCCCATGCGCCACCTTCATCGTCATAGGCGACCACATGATGCTCAGGGGAAATACTCAAATACTGAATCAAGTCTTGTAAAGCCTCGGGTTCAGGCAATAAACCCGATGTATCTTCATCCTGACGTAGCAACATGCTCGGTTTGACCTGTAAAGCATGCGGAAGATGCAATTGCTCGTACACCGAATTGCGGCTCAAATCGACAATGCGCAATTTTTCATGCCCTAAAAAGGGAACTAAATCTTCTGCTTCAATCAGCAGTCCAAAATTGAATGGAGAAGTGCTCATTTTTATGCGGTTCAGTCTGTTTGGCAATCAACTTTAACTTAGTATAGGTCATTTTTGATAGCATGCTGTTTTTTTCATAACTTTCGCAGAATTTTAACAATCACATGCTTTAATCTAGAAAAAAACCGAAGATTTTCTTCGGTTTTTTCAATGTGCTCAGGTTTTAAACAGGCGTTTGTATTTCAAAAACTTGGCGTAAATATGCCAAGAAGGTGTCATTATCGGTCATGGTTTTACCCGGACTATCGGACAATTTCGCCACCGACTGACCATTACATTCCACCAATTTCAACACAATATTTAGCGCAGTTTGCCCCATATCATTGGTTAAGTTGGTACCAATCCCAAAACTAACCTGAAAACGGTCTTTAAAATACTGATGCAAGGCCCATGCTTTTTCGACATTTAAACCATCACTGAAGGTCAGCATTTTAGTTTTACTGTCAATTTTTAGCTTTTTATAATGTGCATAAGCTTTATCGCCCCACACATACGGGTCGCCACTGTCATGTCGCAAGCCATCAAATAACTTGGCAAAATACAAATCAAAGTCACGCAGGAAAGCATCCATCCCGACCACATCAGTCAAGGCAATGCCTAAATCACCCCGATATTCTTGCACCCAAGTTTCTAGTGCGGCTTTTTGGAAGTCACGTAAACGTACATCTAGCGCCTGAAATGCCTGTAAAAACTCATGTGCCATTGTCCCAATTGGGGTAATGCCTAATTCTTTAGCCAACAGTACATTACTAGTACCACGAAACACTTCAGGTACAGCTTGATGAAAAGCCGCAATCACGTGCTTTTGCCATGCAAAACTATAACGGCGGCGCGTACCAAAATCTGAAACCAAAAATGGTGGATCTTCAGGCAGTTGCTGCTGTTGGTAACTTTGAATCAGGGCAATTTTTTGCTGTAAACGGCGCTCACCTTCTGCCCAAACCTCATCATTACGGATGCGCTGAAAATACAGTTCATTGACAATTGCCAGGACAAAAATCTCGAACATCATGGCCTGTACCATCGGGCCTTCTACCCGAATATCCAAACGACCTTGCGCATCAATACTGGCGTGAATAAAACGACGCTTGAGCTGAAATAATTCTAAATAATCGACAAAGTCACTTTTAATAAAGCGTAAATTACGCAAATACTGCAATTCATCTTCTTTAAATTTCAACTGACACAAATGATCAAGCTGCGCATTCAACTCAGCTAAAATATCGCTCAGTGGATACGCGGTATCTTCAAGATTACGGCAGCGGAATTGATACACACTGTGCGTTTGCGGAAATTTATGCAGCACCACCTGTAACATGGTGAATTTATATAAATCAGTATCGAGCAGAGATTGAATAATGGGGGTCATAGGGATCATCATTTCGCGGTACTTCTTGCATTAAAGCATACTTTATTCAGCAAAAAAGGGCTTTTATCGACAATCTTGTTACAACTTTGCTGAAGTGTAGCCTTCCCAAGATATTTTACCTCTCTGCGGGCAGCTACCGTTGTGATGCTTTCGTGATTGATGTTAATGCACGCCAAAGTGCCTAAGTTTGCTACAATCTGCAGCCATCCCCCACACTGAGAAAATTAGTCCCCCATGCGCGCATTATTACAACGAGTTCTTGAAGCCAAAGTCGTGGTCGATGGTGAAATCACTGGCGAGATTCAACAGGGTATTTTGGTATTTTTGGGCTTAGGCAAAGACGATAATTTTGAGAAAGGCAAAAAGCTGATTGATAAAATTTTGAAATATCGTTTTTTTGATGATGAACAAGGCAAAATGGGTTGGAATGTCAGTCAGGCCAACGGCGGCATTCTCTTAGTGTCTCAATTTACCCTGATGGCGCAAACTCAAAAAGGTTTACGTCCTGATTTTGGCCCTGCGATGCCCCCAAACGATGCCAAAGCGCTGTATGAACAATTGGTGGACTATGCCAAAAGTCAGTTTGACAGGGTGGAAACAGGTATTTTCTCTGCCGATATGAAAGTGCATTTGGTAAATGACGGGCCTGTGACTTTTTGTTTGGAAGTCGAGTAAATCACATATAAAAAAACCTCTGTCAAAAATTGATCAGAGGTTTTTGTTTGGGTCTGAGCAGCTTATTTACCCGTTTTTTGTTTAATAAACTGGCGTGCCATTTTAATTTTTTCTTTTACAGGTTTTGGTAGTTTAGGTGGAATCAATTTCGCTGCTTGGTTAAACCACACCAATAAGCCAAAATCACCTTCCATTTTAATGCTGCCATTTTGCATGCCTGTCATAAATGCAGTTGGATCACCTTTCATTAAGGTTTTTACGCCTTGCTCGCTGTCTGCAAACTGCAAAATAAAATCGGCTTTTTCTGCATCGCCTGCCACAGTGTCAATATGTCCATTGTTGACAATAATTTGACGCGCCATACCCAAGTCTGTGCCAATTTGAATACGGAACTGGCGTTCATGCACCAACTCAATAAATTTTGGACTGGTACGTGCCAGTTGTTTCATACGCAATGCCAAACCTGCCACGAGAAGGTCAAGTGGATCGGTGCTGACATCAACCAAAGGAAGTTTGACCACAGGAATTGCAGAAAGTTTCATGACAGTGAAGCCTATTGTAATTGTTGGATAATGAACAGACTCATCCTATCACAACTCCCGCTTTTTGCTGCAAGGCTTTGTATAACAATCTTTAGGAGGGTGTTAAAATTTTGTCGCTGTTTGGATGGCGCAAACTGCCGTACAGATAAAGCAAAAAAGATGCAAACCAGTTGCATCTTTTTAAAGTTTTTGAATTTAGTCTGTACGATTTAGCGGCTTGAGCACTGCTGCTGATCGTCTTCATAGACTGGGGTATGTTCGATATAGCGACGTTTTGCCAAAGCACGCTCTGCCCGACGGTCTTCTCGTAATAATAATAAAGTCACCAAAGTCATCGCCAAGAAAATTGCCGACAAGTAACTGTAGGTAATTGGCAGTTCAAATACGCTTTGCACACTGTAGCGCACCACTTCCAATAAACCCCAAAACACCATACCTGCCAACATAAAGTTTAACCAGCGACGATAAGGCGAAAAGAAAACAGCAATCAACGCAGCTGCGACGAGGCTTAAGCCTACAATGGTCGCTAAATTCGCTGTTAGCATAAAAACCTCCGTCTAAAGATGCAGCCTCTTTTTGAATTGGTCTGCGACTTCAAATACCGTTTAAATAAATAATGGATGTCGATTTAAATTCTATGTCTGCATTATGCTGCGTTTTCTAGATAAAAAAAGACTTGTATTTTTATAAAGCGACACACCTTGTCGCAATATTATATTGTCATTACATTTTTTAAATTTTGTAGTTTTCGGGAAGCTAAGCTAGCTCTTTATTCGCGTGTCATTACAAAAAAACACCTTATTTTTTTGCCTTAAAAAATATTTTTTTCATTCAATGCTGTTGCGGTTTTTATCGACAGTTTTTGTTTACCGTTCATCGTTATCTGCTGATTATACAAACAAAAAACGCAGCATGACTGCTGCGTTTTTTTCATTGAATTGTCATATTAGGCACGGTTCAAGTCTTTGTCATGCACGCCCAATAAGTACAGCACACCATCTAAGCCCACGCTTGAAATGGCTTGATTGGCGTTTTGACGTACCAACGGTTTAGCACGGAACGCCACACCTAAACCTGCAATAGAAAGCATTGGTAAGTCGTTCGCACCATCACCCACCGCAATGGCTTGTTCCAAAGAAATCCCCATTTTGTCTGCCAGTTCACGTAGCAATAATGCCTTACGCGCACCATCCACAATGTGACCTTTTACTTCGCCTGTAACCATGCCATTTTCCACATCTAGAATGTTGGCATGCACTTCATCAATCCCCAATTTTTCCTGCAGATATTCTGCGAAATATTGGAAACCGCCCGACAAAATAGCGGTGCGATAACCCAAAGATTTCAGGGTTGAAATCAGGCGTTCAGCACCTTCGGTCACGGTCAGACGTTCGGCAATTTTAGGCAACACAGCAGCATCTAAACCTTTGAGCAATGCTACGCGCGCGCGGAAACTTTGCTGAAAATCCAGTTCACCCTGCATGGCACGTTCGGTAATGTCCGCCACCTGATCGCCCACACCTGCCTCAATCGCCAACTCATCAATCACTTCTTGTTCAATGAGCGTTGAGTCCATGTCAAAACACACCAAACGGCGGTTACGACGGTAGGCATTGTCTTCTTGTACCGCGACATCCACACTCAGTTCATTCGACAGGCTTAAACACGCAGCACGCATGGCAACTGCATCTAGCATTTGTCCACTTAATCCAAACTGAATGCAAGCACGTTTAGGTTCATCTTCGGCTACATTAAGCTGTGGGCGACCCGACAAACGGGTTACAGTTTCAATGTTAAAACCTTGGCTAGATACAATATGCGTGACCGCCTGTAAATGTGAGGCATTCAGCTCTGGTGCCAGTGCAGTCACGATATAACGGGTACGACCGCCTTCTTTGACCCATTGCTCATATTCAGTTGCAGAGATTGGTTTAAAACGCACAGTTAAGCCAATATCATGTGCTAAAATCAGAATCTCCTTCATGGCTAAAGCAGTTGCAGTCTGGTCTTCTGATGCAACAACAATACCTAAAGTCAGTTGATTATGAATAACAGCTTGGCCAACATCTAAGATTTGTAAGGAATGAGCGGACAATACCTGCATTAATCGAGTAAACTGATTAGGTTGGTCAGGTCCTAAAAATGATATAAGAATGATTTCTCGCATGAATTGACTCGGGTCTGAGCTACAACTATTGTGAGAATCATAATCTAAATTGAATATAAATGCCTTGGAAGTTTTACCTTGAATGCGCCTAGACAAGGGCTATTTGCTAGCCTATTGATTGTAAGTTTTGCTTTTCACACCTTTTTATTGGTGCTTGCAACAACACACCAATTAAATGAAAACCGCGCCAATCAGGGGCAGTTAATGACCAGCCAACTGGTCACAGACAGCCTTTCTGAGCTGGAACCTGCCAATACAGTATCACTGGCATTATTGGTGAATCGTTATGCCACCAATCCAAGCATTGCTTCTATTCGTATTTTAGATGCGCAAAATCAGGTCTTGGCGACAGGTGGACAGTCACGTACCCGTGAAGGTGAAGTCTTTGTCCGCGATGCAATCATCAATGAAAAGAAAGTCGGCAGCATTGAAATTACCTTAATTCAGCCAAGTATTGGTGAAATTCTGCGTACCCAATGGTTAGCGACACTTTTATCATTATTGGTTCATGGCTTGTTATGGTTGGCTTATCGCGCGATTGCCCGTCCAAGTCGTAGTGAATATTTAGCACGCATTAATAATGAATCTCGCCTTAAACACGAATTACAATTATTGACGCAAGCCCTTGAACAAGAAAAACATCAAACGGCTTTGGCACTTGCGCAGGCACAGCAACAGCCTAAACCTGTGATGTCGCCTAAAGCAAACAAAGCCATTGAGCAAAGCCAAGAGCAAAACAACATTGCGCTGAATATTCAGTTTTATGACCCGAAACAATTATTAGACACGGTCACGCAAAGTGTGTCTGTGCCTTATTTTAGCTTATGTCAGATTTTCCTGAACAAAAGCATTGAACTGTGCGTACAACACTACAAGTTAAACCGTTCCGACATTCAAACAGTACAACCATTCCATGAAGATGGCGCAACACTCAGTATTGCAGCCAATACACCAAATGCAGCAGCCTGTATGGCCATGATTGGCACGGTGTTCCAGTTATTGTCTGAAGTGCTGTATAAGCGTTATCGTGAAGAAAAGCGTTTTGTGTTGCAAACTCGCAGTGGTTTATCAACCGCAGTCGAAGCCATGCAGTTATCTGCAGTGCAGGCAGCAGAGCGTTTGGTGCATCAATTATCTGCTCGTGAAAATGCAGTGCATTTACCGAATGAATTACTAGATGAACTGTCTACGCATTATGAATTGGTGAGTATGCCAAATCCGACCAATGTGCTGATGCGCCATGCCTTTATGGTTAATGGCATGGACAGCCAATCGGCTGAGTTGGCGCAAAGCCTGCGAACTGAAATTCTAAAAGGCAAACATTCAAGAGCTTCTTAAAATAATCCATGAGATGCCTTAAAAGCATAAAAACCTGAGTATGCACACATACTCAGGTTTTTTATACTCACAGATGCTAGATCACATCCATTTACTGCAGCCCAATTTACACATTCAACTGCTTCTGCTCGACCAAATACATTTGCGCATTGTGTACAGCAGCCTGCCCCACCACAGCAGCTTTCTGCCATTCGCCATTGGCTTGTAGCTCCCACGCATTTTGATTGTCATGCAAATAACTCAGCAAGCCATCTTCTACAATACGCTGTTTAATTTTCTCATCCAAAATAGGGAAGCAAGTTTCCACCCGTGAAAATAAGTTGCGCCCCATCCAGTCTGCGCTGGCGCAGTACAATTTTTTTGCACCACCATGCTCAAAATAATACACGCGGGTATGCTCCAAAAAGCGTCCCACAATCGAACGGACATGAATACGCTCAGACATACCTTTCACTTTTGGAATCAAACAACAAATTGAGCGGATAATTAAATCGACCTGTACCCCTGCCTGCGAAGCACGGTACAAAGCCGTAATTAACTCAGGCTCAGTCAATGCATTGACTTTAATGATAATTCGGGCAGCTTTGCCTGCTTGTGCAAACCCGATTTCTTGTTCAATCAGTTTGAGCAATTCACTGTGCAAGGTAAATGGTGCATGCAGCAAGTTTTTTAATTTTGCCGATCTGCCCATGCCTGTGAGTTCCTGAAACACCCGATGCACATCTTCACAAATATCAGGATGTGTGGTCATCAAACCATAGTCGGTGTACATACGTGCATTGCCCGCATGATAGTTGCCTGTACCCAAATGCACATAGCGCACCAACTGATCTTGCTCACGACGCACAATCAAAATCATTTTGGCATGGGTTTTATAGCCGACAATGCCATACACCACCACTGCGCCTGCCTCTTGCAAGACGTTGGCGACCATAATGTTGGATTCTTCATCAAAACGTGCGCGTAGCTCGATCACGGCAGTGACTTCTTTGCCATTACGTGCGGCTTCTGCAAGTACCTGCACAATTTCAGAATCTGGGCCACTACGATACAGCGTTTGCTTAATCGCCAACACATTTGGGTCTTTCGCCGCTTCTTTGAGTAAATTAATCACCGGCTGAAAAGAGTCAAATGGGTGATGTAGCAACACATCCTGCTTTTTCAGAATCTCAAACATCGGTTTTTGCTTCCGAAATATTTTTGGAATCACAGGTGCAAAAGGTGGATATTTCAGTTCAGGTCGGTCAAAACTACTGGTCAGACGCGACAGGTTAATCGGCCCGCTAATCCGATATAATTGCTGCTCATCTAAATCAAACTCTCTGAGCAAATAATCAATAATATCTTGCGGGCAATCATCTTCAATTTCTAAACGTACCGCACGCCCAAAACGACGTGACGATAATTCATCTTTTAAGGCAACTGCCAAATCATCGACATCTTCGGCCAAAATCAGGTCGGCATTGCGGGTCACTCGAAACGCATAGCAACCTGTGGCTTTCATGCCTGGGAACAGATCATTGATATGCTGCTGAATAATCGCAGTCAAGAAAATATGTTCAGTCGCACTACCTGCCACTTCTTTTGGCAAATTGATTAAACGTGGCAAAGAGCGTGGCGCAGGCACAATCGCCATTTCAATTTCACGTCCAAAAGCATCTTTGCCTTGTAAACTGACAATAAAGTTCAGACTTTTATTGACCAAACGCGGAAATGGATGCGATGGGTCTAGGCTAATTGGCGTTAAAACAGGCTGTACCTGACGGGCAAAATAATCGGCAATCCACGCTTTATGTTTATCCACAATGTCATGGTATTGAATAAAGTGAATCCCTAAACTTTGCAGCTGCGGCAAAATGGCATAATTTAAAATGTCGTATTGCTGCTTCACCGCCTGATGCACTTTATCAGACAGTTCTACCAAGACCTGTTCAGTCGGAATGGCATCTGGGGTACGGGTAATGGCATTCAAATCGAGTTGCTTCATTAAACCTGCAACGCGAATTTCAAAAAACTCATCTAAATTACGTGAAAAAATAATTAAAAAATTGAGTCGCTCTAAAATAGGTAACTCTGGGTCTAAAGCTTGCGCCAAGACCCGACGGTTAAACTCAATTAAAGAGAGTTCACGATTAAAATAAGTATCAGATGAATGCTGAAAGTGTTCCATATCTTCTCTATGCTGTTTTTAAGACAGTCTGCTTATTTCGCCTCTGTGCAAGGCATGGTAGGTAGAGATTATGACAATCATGTTACACCCACAATCAATCGCAGAACATTTCGTCAAAATTGAGTATATGTAAAAAATTGATTTTTATTTATTTTATTTTACATTTAATCTATTTTTATAGCAAAAAGGAAGATTTCGCCCTTCCCTTTCGCGGCCAGTTCGTTATCTAGTTTTAGCCAAGTAAGTGCTGACTTTGTACTCGCTGTACTCCTTGTGCCAACATCTGTTGCCATGCTTGTTCTAAAGAGCCATTTAAATCAATCGCTTTGGTGGCATCTTCAATCACATAGGTGCTAAAACCCAACTCACAGGCATCTATTGCCGTCCACGCCACACAAAAGTCGGTGGCAATGCCCACAATATAAACCGTATCAATTTCACGGGCTTTTAAATAGGCCGCCAAGCCTGTGGTGGTTTTGCGGTCTGCTTCCATAAAGGCAGAATAACTGTCTATTTGCTCGTGAAAACCTTTGCGTATAATCAATTGTGCTGTAGGCAAATCTAGATCTGGGTGTAATTCAGCATCAGCTGTGCCTTGCACACAATGCATAGGCCACAACACTTGCTCGCCATAACTGAGCTGAATCTGCTCATAGTCCTGTTTGCCTGCATGGTTGGCAGCAAAGGACACATGCGTTGCAGGATGCCAGTCTTGGGTGATCACAATGTTCTGAAACACACGTCCCAACGCATTAATGCAGGGAATAATTTGATCGGCATTTGCAACCGCCAAATTACCTCCTGGACAAAAACCATTTTGCACATCAACCACAATCAAGGCATTATTCAGCTGCTGCATGCTGTTTCCTTTCCCATCTTAAACGCTACCCTCAGCATAGCTGAAATTTAAGTCTGAGTTGTATCGCTTTGATAAAAATAAAAAGAATCGTTTTCGGCACAATGTTGATAGTTCGGTAGCTGTAACAATAATTGCCGTACAAAACGTGGATAGATTTTGGCTTTGCGTGCAGTCGCGGCATGAAAATAAAAATAAGGCAGTGGATGCCGAGTTAAATAATTGACCAAATGCTGTCGGGTTAAACGCATCACCTGAAAGGCATCAATACCTGCGTTGACATCTTCATAAGTAGCTTGATCGGCAAATGCCAGCCACGCGTTTTGTTTTGGAGAAGTCCGTGTTGCTCGAAAATGGCGTTTCAGTTCTAAAATAAATTCATATTCAATCAGATACAGCGAAAACTGCTGTTGATCCAACTGAAATTCTGCAATCAATTTTTTCTGCTTCAAATGATACTCTTATATTTACTGTTTTTTAGGACTTATTATACCCTGCTTGCGTCATTGCCACCCAGTAGAACAGGCAGCTTTGCGACAGTACTTGTCACACTTCATTCGAGCATTTTCTCTCAAAAATCAGCGATCAACATACAAAAAAATAGCCTGCAGGTGCAGGCTATTTGGTCTTTCAACTGTTCTCATCCTTTTAAACAGTTTGAATACGACGTACCAATAACAACATGAAAATGGCTGAAATAATAATACATGGAATGGCTGCTGAAATAACCCCAGCCGCACCAAAGCCTGCTGCCAACAACTGACCTGCAATAGCAGGGCCAAGCATTGCGCCTACACGACCAACAGCAGAGGCAACACCGACCCCAGTACCACGTACTTCGGTTGGGTAGACAATACTACCAAAAGCATATAACACGCCCTGACAGCCAATCACAAAAGCACCGACCAAAGCTGAAGCCATATACATTTGCATGAGTGAACCCGCTGCATTTAGAGCAAATAAACCTGCCAAAATACCACCATACATCAATAAAATCACGTAGGCTTTTTTCCAACGGTCGGTCAGCATACCCAAAATTACAGTACCGACTGTCGCACTCACCATGAAATAGAACTGTGCAGTACTGCCTTCTTTACGCGAGAAACCTAATTCCATAAATAAAGATGGTAACCAGCTCAACATGATGTAAACCACCATCAAGGTAAAGAAGTAACTCACCCAAATAAATAAGGTACGCAATAAGTTTTGTGAATTAAACAAATCTTTAAAAGATGCTTTTGGCGCAGCATTTTGTGCTGTGACATCTTTACCTGCCGCTTGTGCTTTTAAGAATTCACGTGATTCTGGCAATAACCACATCATCAATGGAATGACAATAAATGGCAGCAAACCACCCAAATAGAAAATGTTTTTCCAGTTTGAGCCAAAATCTGTACTGGCAATTAAAGATAAAATGGCTGCACCCACAGGCATACCACAATACATCAAGCCCACAGCACGACCACGGTTTTGTGGCGAAACAGCTTCAGATGCCAAAGTAATTAAAATTGGCATGGCTGCCCCTAAACCCGCACCTGCCAAGAAGCGCACCGCCAATAAGCTTTCAAAGCTATTCACCCACACCGTACATAAGGTAAATAAAGCAAAGACTGCTGTAGACCAGATTAATACTTTTTTACGACCAATACGGTCTGCAAAACGTCCGCCAACCAAAGCACCTGGCAATAAACCTAAAATACCCGCACTAAAAAATACCCCAAGCTGCGAGCTGTCTAAACCAAAATGCTCACGGATACCTGCCGCAGCAATACCTGCTGCCTGAATATCCAGACCTTCAATCACTGCAATTAAAAAGCAGATCGCGACGGTAATAACCGCATGCCGCTGATCGCTATGTTGTGTTGATCTATCCATTGGGTCCCTCTACTAGAATTAGATAGCCATGTGAAAGCCTGCATCTTGCGCAGTTTTAAACTGCAGCAATAGCTATCAATAAGTGTTAGACCAAAGTGAATTTTTTCAGATCAGCGCAAACGTGTTGCGCAGCATGTAGAAAAAAACATAGCGAAAAAAACAATAAATCTGGCAAATTACACGCTATTTTCCCGCTTAAAGCAGTAAATTCAGCGCAAGATTTCTCACCATTTAAGAAGTCAGCGACAACATAGGTAGACTTAAAAGCTATTATTCTTAAGAATCAAAAATCAAAATATCCCGATTAAAACAGCCAGATATAAGAGCTATAAGGTCTGAATTGAGCGTTTTTTTATATAAATATCTAGGGTCTGTTGACAATTCATCTATGTTTGCGACGTGAGAGATATATCTCGCAAGATTTTTTAGCTGATATAAGGCATGAGACAGGAAATTTAGTCATTCTAAATGACTGGCACATAACGCAATAGCAGCAAAAAATATGCTCGCCCTGAAAGGCTGTGGCTAAAACTTTCTCAGATTGCGTTATGAAACTTGGCAATAGTCTCGCTATTCCCTGCGTTTCATGCCTGATCTGCTCAGTTTTAGCCTACAGCGCAAGCCATTTATGAAATGTCAACAGACCCTATATTCAGCGTTGTATTTCAAACTTGAGGCTAAAAAAGTGCTGATGAGGGTTGCGCCATACCAATGAAAATTTGGGTACAAAGGAGATGGTTATTATTTTTTTATTTTGAACAACAAGCTGCTGATCCTAAAATACTAAATTAAACAAAGTTTATGATTGCTTTGACGAAAGCATATTGTTCTGACACACTGAATCAGTCATAATTTGGCTAAGCATTATTTAATCAATTTGATTGAATTTTGACCCAAATCAAAATACTGCAACCATCCACATCTACCTTTTCTACACCTCTGTGGATGGAAAAATAGGATCTTTTTAAAAAATGACTCAGCAAGCACAGACCATTCAAGGCTCAATTGTCGCAATTGTCACCCCAATGTTAGAAGATGGCAGCGTAGATTGGAAAGGTCTCGAGAAGCTCGTTGAGTGGCACATAGAACAAGGTACCAACAGTATTGTTGCTGTAGGTACAACTGGTGAAGCATCGACCTTAAGTATGGAAGAGCACACCAAAGTGATCGCAGAAATTATTCGCGTCGCAAATAAGCGTATTCCTGTCATTGCTGGTACTGGTGCAAACTCAACGCATGAAGCCATCGAACTGACCAAAGAAGCACAACAATTGGGCGCAGATGCGGCCTTATTGGTAACGCCTTATTATAATAAGCCAACTCAGGAAGGTTTATACCAGCACTATAAAGCAATTGCAGAAGCAGTTGATTTACCTATCATTTTATATAATGTACCGGGTCGTACTGGTGTAGATATGTCAAATGAAACGGTCATCCGTCTTGCAGACATCCCAAATATTGTGGGCGTAAAAGATGCAACGGGCGATGTGCCACGTGGTCAGCAATTATTGGCTGGCTTAACAGGCAAAAACATGGTGGTGTATTCAGGCGATGACGCTACGGCATATCAATTGATGCTGCACGGTGCAAAAGGCAATATTTCTGTAACCGCCAATGTTGCACCAAAAGCCATGAGCCAAGTTTGCGCGGCTGCAATCGCAGGT
The DNA here is from genome assembly GCF_013420525.1 of Acinetobacter sp. YH01003. Classification (NCBI taxonomy): domain Bacteria; kingdom Pseudomonadati; phylum Pseudomonadota; class Gammaproteobacteria; order Moraxellales; family Moraxellaceae; genus Acinetobacter; species Acinetobacter sp. YH01003. The sequence goes on from NZ_VOXY01000012.1 coordinate 45,842, forward strand.
GATGCTGCAGGTGCAGAGCAACAAAACAGTGCGATTGCAAATTTACACAATATTCTATTTTGTGAATCGAACCCAATTCCTGTGAAATGGGCACTTCATGAAATGGGATTAATTGGTACAGGAATTCGCCTGCCATTAACTCCGCTTGCAGAACAATATCGTGCACCGTTACGCGAAGCCCTTCAGGCTGCGGGTGTCATTCAATAAAAGAGCTTAGTATGATGCAATTACGTTTTGGTTTTATCGCCGCACTTTCAGTATTGAGTTTGGCTGGTTGTAGTTCTCTTGCCATCAATAATGGTTCATTGGACTATAAAGACGCCGCTACTTTAGCACCACTTCAATATCCAGAAGGTTCTGTGGTTCGACCTGCAACACCGTTGTATCCTGCACCAAGCGTTGACCCTTTAGCAACGGCAAATGCACCTAAGCTTGAAAATGCACGTGGCAACCGTTTTGCGATGCCACGTCCTGAAGCCATGCAAGCCAGCAGCAACACAGTTCAAGACAGTACGCAAATTGGACGTCCTCAACCCGTAGTTGACGGAAACCAAAATCCGTTGCTCAAAATTGATGGAAATTCTGCTACAATTTGGCAATACACACTTGCCACCCTCAGCAGTCTGAATTACAGCATTGTTGGTCAAAGTAAGAACCGTTACGAGGCAACCATTAAGGTCGATCAACAGATTTATGTCTTAAGATTGACCTCTGTCGGTTCGAGCAACAACCTAGCTGTATTCAATGCCGATAACAGCTTTGCAGATCAAGAAAAAGCTGCAGATCTGTTGGCCCAGATTTACCAAAATTGGCCAGCCTAGCCGTACTAGGCATTTTTTTTTGAAAAAGGTTCCCTCATGTTAAAACAAACCTTGCTCTATACTGGTAAAGCAAAATCTGTTTATACCACAGACAGTGCAGACCACCTGATTTTAGTCTTTCGTGATGATGCCTCTGCGTTCAATGGCGAAAAAATCGAACAACTAGATCGTAAAGGTAAGGTGAACAACCGTTTTAACGCCTTTATCATGGAAAAATTGGCTGAAGCGGGTATCGAAACTCACTTTGAAAAACTACTTACACCAAACGAAGTATTGGTGAAAAAGTTAGACATGATTCCTGTAGAGTGCGTTATTCGTAACTACGCTGCAGGTTCACTCTGCCGTCGTTTAGGTGTAGAAGAAGGTAAAGAACTGACCCCACCTACATTTGAATTGTTCTTTAAAGATGACGCTCTTGGCGACCCAATGGTAAACGAATCTCAAGCGATTGCTTTAGGTTGGGCCAATGCTGAACAATTGGCAAAAATGAAAGAATTAACTTACCAAGTCAACGATGTATTAAAAGCATTGTTTGATGCAGGTAACATGATTTTGGTCGACTTCAAACTTGAGTTTGGTGTATTCCACGACCGTATTGTGTTGGGTGATGAGTTCTCTCCAGACGGTTGCCGTTTATGGGACAAAGACACCAAGAAGAAACTCGACAAAGACCGTTTCCGTCAAGGTTTAGGCGGTGTGGTTGAAGCTTATGAAGAAGTTGCTGCACGTTTAGGCATCGACTTAGACAATATCTAATTCAAGCTTTTCAATTTTAAAAGCTGAATTCCCAAAACCGAGCAACATTGCTCGGTTTTTTGTATTTTGCTGTAGACCAAACAGGGTTTACAAACCAAATCTTTGAAAAAATCGCCCCATCCACAATGCCCAGTCTGTCTGCCTATTTTTAAATTTATCTGAATTTAAATTGTGTATTCTGCAATTCCGTGTATGCTTGTTGTCATACTAGAAAAATATGAAGTTCGTTTTAATCGTCTAAGTCCGTAGTTTTATTTTGTAATCCTTCGTTTGTTCAGATTTTAAGTCGCATCTTTTTCCCAGTTATTCCAAATCTTTTTTAGATTGCAACATATTAAAATTCAGCAGGATATTTCCCTATGTCAAATCCGACAATGAAAGGCACGGTAAAGTGGTTTAACGAAACTAAAGGTTTTGGTTTTATTCAACCAGAATCTGGTCCAGATGTGTTTGCGCATTTCAGCGAAATCGCACACTCAGGCTTCAAGACTTTACACGAAGGTCAGCAAGTTGAATTCAGCATTGCGCAAGGTCAAAAAGGCCCGAATGCTGTAAACATCAAACCGCTCTAAGCCTTTGAATGCAGCACTCAAGGCTGCAAACAAATGTAAAAAAGCTCAAGTTGATTCTTGAGCTTTTTTTATGCCAATACTTTTACAAATATCTTTTCAGCTATACCAAATCGCTTAGGATTGAGTCTGCTGCCAACGACGTTGTTGTAAACGCTCACCTTCCACTTCACGTTTATTACGTGCCGACTCATACAACTTTGTGCCTTTCAGTTCAGGCGGCAAATAGTCCTGTAGCACAAAATGCTCTGGGTAATTGTGCGGATACAAATAATCTACGCCATAGCCTTGTTCTTTCATCAGTTTGGTCGGTGCATTACGCAAATGCAGTGGCACAGGTAAGTTGGCGGTTTTTTCAGCCAAATCCATGGCTTTATTAATTGCCAAATAAGTACTGTTACTTTTGGCACTGGTTGCCAAATATACTGCACATTGTCCTAAAATAATCCGCGCTTCGGGCATACCCAGCACTTGTACCGAGCGGAAACACTCGCCTGCCAATAACAAGGCATTCGGATTTGAATTGCCAATATCTTCCGAAGCAGCAATCAACATGCGACGCGCAATAAAGCTCGGGTCTTCACCGCCTTTGAGCATGCGCGCCATCCAATACAATGCAGCATCGGGGTCACTGCCACGAATTGACTTAATAAAAGCCGATACCAAATCATAATGTTGCTCGCCTGACTTGTCATAACGGGCAATGTTTTGTTGCGCAACCTTGACCACAATCGCGTTGGTGATGATATTTTCCACCTCGGGTTCAAAGGTGCTTGCCACCAAGTCCAGTAGGTTTAAAGCCTTGCGTGCATCACCTGCAGCAAACTGAATCAGAGCATCAAATTCTTCAATCTGAATATAACGGTCTTTTAAGAATTGATCTTGCTGAATGGCTTGAGTAAGCAAAGTCTGAATCGAATCGGCATCTAAAGCCTTTAAGGTATAGACCTGACAACGTGAAAGCAGCGCACTATTGACTTCAAAAGATGGATTTTCAGTGGTCGCACCAATTAAGGTGATTTTGCCCTTTTCCACCGCATTTAATAAGGCATCTTGCTGCGACTTATTAAAGCGATGAATTTCATCAATAAACACCACTGGTGTGAGCAAATCGCCGCCTTCGGCAATAATTTCACGCAGCTCTTTGACCCCAGTATTCAAGGCAGAAAGGCTGATAAAAGGACGATCTACCGCCTGCGCCAACAGCAAAGCGATGGTGGTTTTCCCCACCCCTGGTGGCCCCCAGAAAATAATTGAAGGCAAATGCCCCTGATCAATCATTTGGCGTAACGGCGCTTGCTCACCTAAAAGATGATCTTGACCAATAATTTGCGATAAATCGCGTGGACGCAAACGCTCAGGCAGTGGAATATGACTCTCTGACATCTTGTTATTTCTATACTTGACTTCAACCTAGTCTACTATGATCTCAAGCTTTGGAGTATTTCTAATCGTACCGATTTATCGCTAAAACACGATTCAAAGTTTATTCTGCAGTATGAATTAACGCACCCAACGCACCACATAATCTTCTATATCTTCTTCTGCAACATCCAGTTCTGAAATACAACGCCCTGCCGCAGATTTTTTGGCTTTAATCACACTTTGGCGTGAGCCCGTATTTAAGTAATGCCAAGATGGCAAATTTTTGCCCTGTTTTAAACGACGATAGGCACAACTTGGCGGCAACCAGTGAATTTTTTCTAGTTTTTCGGGGGAAAGTTGAATGCAATCGGGCACAAAGTCAAAGCGATTGGCATAATCTGAACAACGTGCTGTGTTACAGTCCAGTAACTTGCACGCCACTTTGGTATAGGCCACTTCTTGCGTGTCTTCATCTTCTAGTTTGACCAAACAGCATAAACCGCAACCATCGCACAATGCTTCCCATTCCGCAGTATTTAAGGCATTCAGCGGATAGTTTTTCCAAAATTCAGGTCGTAATTGATCAGACATAGCGCACAGAAAATAACAAAACTGCGTCATTATAACAGCCTTGTTTCAACTTGTTGCTTTTGTTTAGTCTTTAAATGAATCAAACACTTAACTCAAACAACTGAACATTTAATACACAAAAACAAAACAGTGTGCTGCGTTCAGCTCCCTATACTAAATTCAGAAGCTATAAAAACACATGGAGAACAATTATGTTTCGTTGGGCTATAATCTTCGCAGTGATTGCGTTAATCGCGAGTTTACTTGGTTTTGGTGGTGTCGCAGGTTTATCCAAAGACTTTGCCATTATTTTATTGGTGATTGCTGTGATTTTGGCAATTGTTGGTTTCCTCTCTCGCGGAAAAATCTAGTGACCTCGTCTATAAATTCCTAAAAATCAGATAAAAAAGAAGGATTTTTCCTTCTTTTTTTATGTCCGCTTTTTACGCAACAAATGCCAATTTGGCTATTTTAAAAATATTTTCTCACATTTATAGGCAGTATTTACCCTGTTTTTAAAAATGCGTGCCATATTATTATGCTTTAATCATGGCATTGAAAACGATAAGGAATAAGGCATGGCTTTAGCAATCAAAACTCGCGAAATTGAATATACGGCTGCAGATGGCAGCAAACTGATCGGTTATTTTGCTGCACCAGAAACAGCACAAGCTGTCGCGGGGGTGATTGTCGCACCTGAATGGTGGGGACGTAACGAATACACCGAACAACGCGCGCGTGAATTGGCTGAACATGGTTTTGCAGCCTTAGCGATTGATATGTATGGCGATAAAAAAGTCACCACCACCGCAGCCCAAGCCAATGAATGGATGATGCAAACTTTTGCAGATGCTGACACAATTGTGACTCGTGCGTCTGCAGCTTTGGACACTTTAGCTGCCCAACCTGAAGTAAATCGCGATAAACTCGCTGCAATTGGTTTCTGTTATGGCGGCAAAGTCGTTCTGGATTTGGCTCGTTCTGGCGCAGCATTAAAAGCAGTGGTGACCTTCCACGCCAACCTCAGCCCGAAAGCCCCTGCACAACAAGGTCAGGTACAAGCCGAGATTTTGGTGTTGCATGGTGAACTGGACAGCATGGTGACTTTAGACGACGTCGCAAGTTTCCGTGAAGAAATGCACGCGGCTCAAGTAGAGCATGAAGTGATTATTTTTGAAGATGCCAAACACGGCTTTAGTAACCCTCAAGCCGATGAACGTGCCAAAGCCAATGGGGTCGATTTAGGCTATAACGCATCGGCAGAGCAACAAGGTTTAGCTGCCATGTATGAAGTGTTGGATCGTCGTTTAGCAGATTAATCTGCTGTTCACATTACGCAGCATATACTCAACGCAAGCCAAGAAAATTTTAAAGAAGAGGATATAACAATGACTGAGCAATGCCCTTATTGCAATTTTGATGATTATGATGTTTTGGCAAAAAATGAATTTGGGGTAATTTTGCCTGAACCCAATGCCCTGTCTAAAGGACATTGCGTGATCATTCCGCTACGTCACGTCGGCTCTTTTTTTGACATTACAGACAAAGAACGTAAAAGTTTATTGTCTTTATTAGAATTGGCGCGCAATGAGTTGCAATTGCGTCATCAACCTGCAGGTTTCCATGTGGGTTTTAATGATGGCGATGTGTTTGATGCTAAATCTGAGCATTTACACATCCACATTATTCCACGCTATGAAGGTCAGACCTTAAAATTGGATAACCGTTGGGGTATGAGCGGTCAAATTTAAACCACGACTCGTTTTATCCCAAACCAAGTGAAACCAAACCTAAAGAAGAAGATGCACGCTCATCTTCTTTTTTTATGCACGTAATTCCCACGCCAGTTTGGCTATACTAAGCCGCTACTTTACAAACTGGGTTCGCATGACTGCTTTTTCATTTTCCGATGCTCTCCTCACGTGGTTCGATCAACACGGACGCCATGACCTGCCGTGGCAAGTCGCCGATGATCCCTATGCGGTGTGGGTGTCTGAAATCATGCTGCAACAAACTCAGGTCAAAACCGTATTGCAATATTTTGAGCGTTTTTTGCAGCGCTTTCCGACAGTGCAAGATTTAGGACGTGCAACTTGGGATGAAGTTGCACCGTATTGGGCAGGTTTAGGCTATTACGCCCGCGCCCGCAACTTGCATAAAGCCGCAGCCATTGTGGCACAGCAAGGACATTTTCCAAGTACGCTCGAACAGTGGATGGCTTTGCCGGGCATTGGTCGCTCTACGGGTGGTGCCATGATGTCGCTGGGTTTACGCCAATACGGCGTCATTTTGGATGGCAACGTCAAACGGGTTTTAGCACGTTTTTTTGCTATTGAAGATGATTTATCCAAACCTGTACATGAACGTGCCATGTGGCAACTGGCAGAACAGCTCTGCCCCGAAGTGCGTAATCACGACTATACGCAGGCTATTATGGATTTGGGCGCCACCATTTGTACCCCCAAAAAACCACTGTGCTTATATTGCCCAATGCAACAACACTGCAAAGCACATCAACAAGGTTTAGAGCAGGAATTGCCCTTTAAAAAACCGAAAAAAGCCGTACCCGTTAAATCTGCACAGGTCTTAGTACTGCAATGCGCAGATCAGTGGTTATGGCAACAACGTCCCAATACAGGACTTTGGGGTGGACTATGGTGTTTGCCTGTCATTGAAGATGCACAGGCTTTTGAGCAACTGTGTCAAAGCTTGAGCCTTAAACAGGTACAGCAACGCGCACAGATTTCACATAGCTTTACCCATTTCACTTGGCAGCTTGAAGCACTGTGTTTTCAGGTCGATGCTGATCTACAAGAACACTTGGCAATAGAACTGAATGCAGATTGGTATAGTCCGCAACAAGCCAGCGATTTGGGCATTCCGACGGCCATGAAAAAATTGATCTCGGCAATCAATCTGTGACATAGTCAAGCATCGTGATGAATGAAATCTTTGCTTTCACTGCCATTACAAGGATGTCTTATGTTTCGATGGATTGCTGTTTTAAGCCTGTCACTCTTTACCTTATTGATTGCGGCCTGTAGTTCTGCACCGAAACGTCCTAGTACCCCACTCCCGCCTGCCTTGGTGCAAAAACTCAATCAAATGAGTTTAAAAACTCGCTTGCCCATTCCTGTGCAGGGCATTAAAGCGCATCAGTTGAATGACACTTGGGGTGCATCTCGTAGTAGCGGACGTTTGCATGAAGGCATTGATATTCTTGCCGCCAAAGGCAGCAAAGTGTATAGCGCTACAGAAGGTTTAATTGCAGACTTACGCGATAATCGCTTAGGTGGTAAAGTAATTTGGATATTAGGGCCTGCAGGCACTTGGCATTACTATGCACACTTGGATGGACATAAACGCGGTTTAAACGTGGGCGATTATGTCAAGGCAGGAACGCATATTGGCTATGTCGGCAATACAGGCAACGCCCGACACACTGCCGCACATTTGCATTACGGACTTTATTTAAATGGTAAAGGACGCGGTGCGGTCAATCCTTATCCTTATTTACGTTAATTTTGTTAGGAACATTTCATGTCTGAAGCCTTGATAAATCGATTGGTGGAATTTGCAGAATCTGGCAATCAACAAAAAATTGTATTGGCAGGACAAGTCCATCAAGGCTGGGTCATGGAAATTACTGAAGATGCCCTGCTCATCAGCACAGGTTATTCAGATAAAGTTGGTAAAGACAACTGGATTTCCTTTCACGATCTGCAACAGGCAGAACTATATTATTGGGATAACCAACATGACCAATGGGCAGCATTTCAGCTTTAAGTCCGTCCCATTCACATCTATTCAGCTATCTATTCAACAAGGAGCATGACCCATGACGATACAACGCTGTGGCTGGTGTTCCGATGATCCGCTCTATATTTCCTATCATGATTTAGAGTGGGGACAAGCTGTATTTGCCGAAGTGCATTTATTTGAAATGCTGTGTTTAGAGGGACAGCAAGCAGGCTTGTCTTGGATTACTGTATTAAAAAAACGTGAAGCGTATCGTCAGCATTTTTTTCAATACAGCATTGCTGAAATTGCCGCCTTCAGTGATGATGATATTGCGCTCAAATTACAAGATGCTGGATTGATTCGACATCGAGGTAAATTACAAGCAATTCGTGACAACGCACGTGCATGGCAAAAACTAAAAGACGCCGATATAAACGTCGTGACATGGCTTTGGGGTTTTGTTGCACAGCAACCTATTAGGAATGATGTACCTGACTATCGTCTTGCGCCTGCACAAACCGACGCTAGTGTTGCCATGTCGAAAGCCCTAAAGAAAAATGGTTTTAAATTTGTAGGCCCGACCACCTGCTATGCTTTTATGCAAGCTGTAGGCATGGTCGATGATCATGAAAATCACTGTCACTTTAAAACAACATCTTAAAGCAACATCCAAGCTTTAGTATTCAAAACTGCTCAACCCATAATAGCAAGATCACCAATCAATACAGTCAGCCTTATGACAAGGACGGTGCAATATGAGTAATACCATTCGAGCCTATGCCGCAATGCAGGCAGGTGAAGCCCTGCAAGCCTATCAATTTGATGCGGGTGAATTGCAGGCGCATCAGGTAGAAGTCAAAGTCGAATATTGTGGCTTATGCCATTCCGATCTTTCAGTCATTCAAAATGACTGGCATTCCTCGGTATATCCTGTGGTGGCAGGACATGAAATTATTGGCACGATTACCCAATTAGGCAGTGAGGCCAAAGGCTTAACCGTGGGGCAACGTGTAGGCATTGGCTGGACTGCAGACAGTTGCCAACACTGCGATGCCTGTATTGCAGGCGAACAAGTGCTGTGCAGCAATGGCACTACCGCAACCATTGTGGGACATGCAGGTGGTTTTGCCGATAAAGTCCGTGCAGGTTGGCAATGGGTAATTCCATTACCCGATGAGGTCGATCCTGTCAGTGCAGGGCCTTTGCTCTGTGGTGGAATTACCGTATTTGATCCGATCTTGAAACATCAAATTCAGGCAGTACATCATGTTGCGGTGATTGGTATTGGTGGCTTGGGGCATATCGCCATCAAATTATTAAAAGCATGGGGCTGTGAAATTACGGCGTTCAGTTCCAATCCAGACAAAACCGCAGAATTACTGGCTATGGGTGCAGACCATGTAGTGAACAGCCGTGATGCTGCTGCCCTTAAAACCCAGCGTGGCAAGTTTGACCTGATTTTAAGTACGGTAAACGTAAGCTTGGACTGGAATGCTTATTTAAGTACGCTTGCACCACATGGCACTATTCACATGCTAGGTGTAGCGCTAGAACCCATGCAAATTAAGGCGGGCAGCTTAATTGGCGGTGCAAAATCGGTTACTGGTTCATCGACAGGTTCGCCTGCAGCGCTGCGTCAATTACTACAATTTGCCGCACGCAAACAGATTGCCCCACAGGTGGAAGTTTTTCCGATGTCACAAATCAATCAGGCAATTGAACATTTGCATCAGGGCAAGGCACGCTATCGGGTGGTGTTAAAGGCCGACTTTGACTGATTTTTAAGTTAAATCTTGCCCAATTTAACGGTCTTGCTCATCTCAGATGGGCAAGATTTATGTATAAAAAATGTTTTAGATATTCAGTCTGTTATAGAATAAACTGCGTAAGCAGCATATATTAAAAAGTTGAATCGACACAGGCTGCAAAGCCACGTGCCAAACTAGAAAAGTCTGTGAAAAAGTCTGCTAAGATGAATGCTGCTTTTTTAACTATAAAATGAATTTGAGAAAACCTATGAGTAAAGCCTTACCCATCGCTGTTGCTGTAATTTTAGGCGGTGCTGCACTTGTTCCTGTTTATTATGCCTCTCAAAACCCAGCAGTGGCGACCTCTAAAGCGTCGGCAAATGCTTCTGCGGTTGAAAAAATCAGCTACGCTTTGGGTTATGAAGTGGCACATCAAACCCCACCAGAGCTAGACATCAACAGCTTTGTAACAGGTGTGCGTGAAGGTCATGCGCGTAAACAACCTGCCTACACCGAAGAAGAATTACAAAAAGCCTATGAGCAATTCCAGCAAGAGTTGCAACAAAAACAAGCCACTCAAGCGCAAGCTGCGCAAACAGCCAGTGATTCATTCTTAACTGAAAATGGCAAAAAAGCAGGCGTACAAACCACAGCTTCTGGCTTGCAATATCAAGTGATTAAAGAAGGCACAGGCAAACAGCCAACGGCAAGCTCTGTGGTCAAAGTGCACTACACGGGTAAACTGGTCGATGGCAAAGTATTTGACAGCTCGGTACAACGTGGTGAGCCAATTGAATTCCCACTGAATCAAGTCATTCCGGGCTGGACTGAAGGTTTACAGCTCATGAAGGAAGGCGGTAAAGCTACGCTGTATATTCCATCGAAACTGGGCTACGGCGAACAAGGTGTACCAGGCATGATTCCTGCCAACAGCACCTTAATTTTTGATGTTGAACTGATTGAAGTGAAATAACAACATCACCCTTTCAGGAGAGCTTGGCTCTCCTGTATGGTCTTAGGACGAAAAGAATGAAAAAACACCTTGCCCTTGTGTGTATCGCACTGCTCAGCAGTGGCAGTTTTGCCAAAACCGTGACCAATAAAAGTCCTGTTGCAGATCAGGTCGGTTATAGCTTTGGTTATTTAATGGGGCGCAGCAATGCGGAAACCTTAAAAGATATTGATCTCGAAGCCTTCATTGCTGGCTTAAAAATGGCAACACAAGACCAAGCCGCCAGTTTAAGCGATGAAGAAATGGCACGAGTGCTGACTCAATTCAAAAAGCAAGCCGAAGCCAAACAACTGATTGAGCTTAAAAAAGTAGCCGATAGCAATGCTAAAATTGGGCAAGCCTTTTTAAACAATAATGCCAAAAAGGCAGGGGTCAAAGTCACCAAGTCTGGCTTGCAATATCAAGTCTTACAGGCAGGTACGGGCAAATCACCCAAAGCCACCTCTACCGTTAAAGTCCATTATGAAGGTCGTTTAATTGATGGTACGGTATTTGACAGTTCTATCGCCCGCGATCAAGCTGCAGAATTTCAGGTCAGCCAAGTCATTCAAGGTTGGACTGAAGGCTTACAACTCATGAAAGTTGGTGCCAAATATCGCTTCTTTATTCCTGCTGCTCTAGCCTACGGTCAAATTGGCTCAGGCGATGCAATTGAGCCAAACAGCACGCTTATTTTTGATGTGGAACTTTTAGAAATTGTAAAATAATCCAAAGCCGCATCATCTTTAAACAAAAAAATACCGCAATTTAAATTGCGGTATTTTTTCAGATCAACTTCGCTTCATTAAGGTTTTAAATGACGTGGTCTAAAACCCGTTGCCAACAATCCAACCCCATAGGCCACTACGCCCACCACACACAGCGCAGTGACTTCTGCCACACGCATCCATTGTGATACATCACCGTTATACCAAGTTAAGGCATACCACAACGCAGCAATCATCACGGCATTTGCCACTGCAAACTGCACCATGAGTTTTTTCCAGTGCGCACCAAAACGGAAAATCTTGCGTTGATGCAAATAGAAATACAACATGCCTGCATTCACCAAAGCCGAACCTGATGATGCCAGTGCCAATGCCATGTGTTCAGCTTGCCAGTCAATCAGTTTAAAGAAGCCAATAAACACCACGTTTAAAATCGCATTGGCAGCCACAGCCATTAAACCCACACGTACTGGTGTTTTGGTGTCTTGCTGTGCATAAAAACCCGGTGCAAAGACTTTAATCAGCATGAATGAAATCACCCCTGCACTCATACATTGCAAGGCCAAAGCGGTCATTTGCGTATCTTTAAAACTAAACTGACCACGCTCAAACAAGGCTTGGATAATAGGCGTTGATAACATAAACAGTGCAATACTGGCAGGGACACCTACCAAAATAATCACCCGTGCAGCCCAGTCCATCATGCCGCGGAATTTATCCATATTTTGTTCTGCATGACGCGCAGACAGTGACGGTAAAATGACCGTCCCAATCGCTACACCAATTAAGCCCAAAGGTAGCTCTGTCATACGTTCCGCACTATACAACCACGACACCGAACCATCCTGCATAAAAGATGCCCAAATGGTGTTGAGTAGCAGGTTAATTTGCGTGACCGATACCCCAAATAAAGCAGGCAGCATCAGCTTCATAATCCGATCCACCCCTTCATGCTTGAAATCAACTTTAGGGGGAATCAGCAGCTTTTTACGCCATAGTTCTGGAATTTGAATCGCAAGTTGTAAAGCACCCGCGATAATCACCGCCCAACCCAGTGCCATAATCGGCTCTGCCATGTACGGTGTGAGCCATAATGCACCTGCAATCATCGCCACATTCAGCAATACAGGCGCAAAGGCAGGCGTGGTAAATGAGCCATAGCTGTTCAAAATACTGCTGGCAAATGCCGTCAGCGACATAAACAACAAATAAGGAATGGTCAGGCGGAACATATCGGTGGCTAGCGCAAACTTTTCAGGGTCGCTATGGAAACCCGGTGCGTAGATATACATCACCGCAGGCGCAGCCACCATGGCGGTAAAGGTTAGCCCTGTCATTACCGTCATTAAACAGCCAAAAACCCGACTAATTAAAATTTGTACTTCGGCATGAGTGCGGCTGGTTTTATATTCAGTCAATACAGGAATAAATGCCTGCGAAAACGCCCCTTCGGCAAACAGTCGCCTGAAAAAGTTGGGGATACGAAACGCCACCACAAAGGTATCGAAATCTTTACCTGCACCAAACACATTCAGCAATACCACATCACGGACTAATCCTAGCACCCGTGACAGCATGGTCATTGCACTGACAATAAAGGTCGATCGCCAAAGCGCCATCGTTACCACCCAATTAAAAATTTAGTCGCTATTGTAATCAAAGCATCAACAAAGTTTTGTTATTGATTGATCAATTTTTCCTGTGATGTCGAAGCTTTAAGTTGAGATAACTGTTCACGAAAATACTGCCAGTCAAAATACGGCCCCGGATCAGTTTTACGTCCCGGTGCAATATCGGAATGTCCTGCAATATGCTGTTGAATACTCGGATAGGCCTGCTGCAAACTGTGTACCACCTGCACCAAACTCTGATATTGCGCTGTTTCAAAAGGCAAGTCATCACTGCCCTCTAATTCAATCCCAATTGAATAGTCATTACATTCAGGCTGTGCCAAATAACTAGAACGCCCCGCATGCCACGCCCGATCTGCAAAATTAACAAATTGCAGCACCTCGCCTGTTCTTAAAATCAACAAATGTGCCGAAACCTGCAGGCCCTGAATGGTCTGAAAGTAAGGATGCTGCGACCAATCCATTTGGTTCTGAAAAAATTGCTCAATATAACCGCCACCAAATTGTGACGGCGGCAAACTAATATTGTGAATGACCAGCAATTGAATCTCTTGGTCTGTCGGACGGGCGTTGAAATTCGGAGATGGGATTTGTCTTGCCCCTTGTAATTGACCCTCAACCACCTGAAACGACGGCACATGCTGCATAAGGCAATCCCCAAACCATTAGAATAGAAAACTAGAACACAAATTTCAGTTTAATGCCAACGCGTGACAATGAACATCTTAAATTACACCCGAACGTGGCTAAAAAACACATCCAGGCGCAGAACAGTGTTAATATAACGCGCAATTTTCATGGGCAAGATCGACACGGAAAATCTTATGAGCATCTCTCCAGCTTTGCTTGAACAATCCATCCAAATCAATATTCAGCAAGCCTTGCAAGAAGATATTGGCGATGGTGATATTACCGCATTATTGACCCCTGAAGATGAGCAGGCCACTGCCACCATTATTAGCCGTGAAGACATGATTTTGGCAGGTCAACCGTGGGTAAATGCCCTGATTCAAGCATACGATGCCAATGTGCAAGTCACGTGGTTAAAAAATGATGGCGACCACGTTGCTGCCAATGAAGCCTTTTTGAAATTGGCAGGTTCTGCACGCAGCCTGTTAACGGTAGAACGCCCTGCGCTGAATTTTGTGCAAACCCTGTCTGCTGTTGCGACTAAAACCGCAGCCTATGTGCAACAACTTGAAGGCTTAAATACCAAACTGCTAGATACCCGTAAAACCTTACCAGGTTTACGCATTGCACAAAAATATGCTGTCACGGTCGGTGGTGGACAAAACCATCGTTTAGGCTTATTTGATGCCTTTTTGATTAAAGAAAATCACATTATGGCAGCAGGCGGCATTACTCAGGCAATTGCCAAAGCACATGCCATTGCTCCGGGCAAACCTGTAGAAGTTGAAGTGGAAACTTGGGATGAACTAAATCAAGCCCTTGAAGCCAAAGCTGATATTGTGATGTTGGATAACTTTAGCCAGCAACAAATGATTGATGCGGTCAAGCATGTGGCAGGTCGTTGTAAACTTGAAGCGTCGGGCAACATCACCATTGAAAATTTACGTGAAGTGGCTAGTACAGGCGTAGATTATATTTCGATGGGTGTTTTAACCAAAGATGTCAAAGCTGTGGATTTATCAATGCGTTTTAATGCGTAAACGATTACTTTTAAAATTAAGGGTGCAATCTGCACCCTTAATTTTTTCTAAAAATTAAATGGTTGCTAATTTTTGATACGCGAGTGTGGCATGGATGCCACACGTTACCCATCACGACAAGGACGTCGTGTATGGGTAACAAAAGACTTTTCTTGCGGGGTGGTACTCCTCATTTGGGTCTTTCCAAAGTAGGGTACAGCCTACGCAAAGCTATTTTTTTTCTTAAAGCAAATCGAGGCCGTGCAAGCATCCAATATTTATCTAAATAAATATTATCGGACTCTCTCGATTTAGACTTCTTTCACAAATCCTCTTTAATAACTTAACTCAACATCCCTTCATCCTATGACATAAACTTTTAAGCTTAATTGTCGTTGTCGTTGTCGTTGTCGTTGTCGTTGTCGTTGTCGTTGTCGTTGTCGTTGTCGTTGTCGTTGTCGTTGTCAGAAGCTTGACCGAGTACACTACGATTGTCTTCATTTTCACGCTCAGTACGTGAATCACATGCAGTTAAAAACAACATCATGGCAGACATTAAAATAATCAATAGTTTCATGCTTTCCTCCTCTTTTCATTCAGGCTCTTTGCATACAGTTTTCCATCTTAAAAGAACCCATCCTGCAATATTGTAGCTTTTTGCTTCACGCTTCCTATCGCAATCTAAATCTCATCCATAAAAAAACGCATCCGAAGATGCGTTCTTAAACAGCAGAAAAACATCAAAAAGCTTAGCTTACCAACCTAAAGCTTGCTGCTGTTTTTTTACCAATTCCTGAATACCTTTTTCTGCCATTTCCAACATGGCATTACATTGCACACGATTAAACGGCTTATCTTCAGCAGTACCCTGAATTTCAATAAATTCACCTGCTTGTGTCATCACCACGTTTAAATCAGTTTGGCAATTTGAATCTTCTTCATAGCACAAATCCAATAACACTTGGTCTTGGTACATGCCCACAGAAATTGCAGCCACCAAACCCTTTAATGGGTCATGCTTAATTTTTTTCTTTTCCAGCAACACATTCATAGCATCAATCAATGCCACTGCTGCACCTGTAATGGCTGCAGTACGGGTACCGCCATCGGCCTGAATCACATCGCAGTCAATGGTAATGGTGTTTTCACCCAGTTTCTTCAAATCGACCATGGCACGCAAGCTACGACCAATTAAGCGCTGAATTTCCTGTGTACGTCCGCTTTGTTTACCACGCGCCGCCTCACGGTCACTACGGGTATGGGTTGAACGTGGCAACATGCCATATTCTGCAGTTACCCAACCTTGTCCCTGCCCCTTTAAAAAGCGCGGTACAGAGTTATCAATACTTGCGGTACACAAAACTTTGGTATGACCAAACTCTACCAACACTGAACCTTCAGCATAGCGAGTATAGTTACGGGTAATTTTTACCTCACGTAATTGATCTAAAGCTCGTTGGTCAATACGCATAATGTGTCCTTATTTTTGGCTCAAATAAATTGCCCGCAAGTATAACAGATGCCACAGCGCAGGTCGCTTTTCCAAAGCTTGACGTGTGCTGTTTCGGTAAATTTTGCCTGTATTTTTACAAAGTGGCTTCATTCATCTTTTAGTATTATCGTGAAACACAGGTTTTTGTTAGACTGCGCGGCACTGGCAGAATCAGGAAATACAATGTCGATTCGGGAAGAACGAAAACAACAAAGTCGTCAGGCAATTATGGAGGCAGTGCTGCAACTCAGCAGCGCAGGACGTGCATTTAGCAGCATTAGCTTAAGAGAAATTTCACGACAGATTGGACTGGTGCCCACCGCATTTTATCGGCATTTTCAAGATATGGATGAGTTGGGGCTAGATTTGGTCGATCAAGTTGCCTTGCACATTAAAGGTATTTTGTATCAGTTGGGACAAGCTTATTTATACCAACCCGATGCACAGACCGAAAAGGCATTGACCCTATTTTTTAAATCTGTCGATCAACATCCACAACAATGGATTTTTTTAATTGCCGAACGCTGGGGCGGTTCGACCATTTTACGGCAAGCCATCGCCCGTGAAATTGATTTTTTAATTGAAGATTTAGCTAATGATTTACAACGGGTCGAAAGCGTACAACATTTTCAGCATGCTGAAGATTTTCACATTCTGGCCAATATTTTAATTAATTTATCGTTAAATTGGGCAATGAGCTGGATTGGTTTAGAACGCCAATTTGAAGCCGAAAAATTACCTGAACAACAGCAGCGTTTTATTCAACAAACCATTACTCAAGTACATTTATTATTTCGTGGCATTTGCCACTGGCAACGTCCGCAGCCTGTCGCAGATTAAACATACAACACACTTTTAACCTGCATTAAAAAAACCGCAATGACGTTGCAATCATTGCGGTTTTTAGCGATGCGCTGCTGATTCAGCCTTGCATCATCTTGTTATTGCATCTGCTTATTTCTTAGCTTTACGCTCTTGATCAACCAAGTAGTTCACTACTTGAATCACTTTGCCGTTATCGCCTTGAACGATATATTTACCATTCACCACCACCGCAGGTACACCTGTCAATTGGTACTGACGCGCCAATTGTTTAGCTTGTGAAATTTTAGAGGTGATCGCAAACGAGTTAAACATGCTGTTAAATTTCGCTTCAGGTACACCATATTTCACAAAGAATTTAGCTTGTGATTGTTGGTCAAAAATTTGCTGACCTTTGTCATGAATGGCATGGAAAAGTGGCAAGTGAGTTTTCTTGCGCACACCCAAAGCTTCAGACACATAATAACCACGTGCATTCATTTCCCAAACAGGATTCATGGCTGCAGGAGTACGCACAAAATTCACATCTTTAGGTAACTGGCGTAACCATGTTTGCATATATGGTTCTAAAGTAAAGCAGTGACCACAGCCATACCAAAAGAACTCACGCACTTCAATTTTACCCGGTACATCAACCTTACCCGGGTTGGCGACAACGCTATAATCTTTACCTGCTACAAAATTTGCCGCCATAGTGCTACCAGAAATAGCAAAGATGGCTGTTGCCAAACTACCTAAAAGGAATTTTTTCATTGCGTTTATAATCCTCTAAATCATTCTGTTTAGTGTATGGCAACACTATAAATCAATTATGCTGATTTCGTTTTCCTTCTGTGAACTTTTTTACAGCTTTTATCGCTTTTTTTAGAATTAACGCTACACTAGGGTTTATATCTATTTTTCCAATTATCACGACCCAATTGAGGTGGCACCCATGTCGCATTTGAATGTTGATCCACAAGAAATTGCCAAATTTGAAGCATTTGCAGCCATATGGTGGGATCAGCATTCCGAGTTCCGTCCCCTACACATGATTAATCCACTGCGCTTAAACTGGATTGATGAGCACGCAGGCGGCTTGGCAGGCAAGAAAGTGCTAGACGTCGGCTGTGGTGGTGGTATTTTGGCAGAAAGCATGGCTCGTCGCGGTGCCAATGTGCTTGGAATTGATATGGGCGAAGCACCTTTAAACGTGGCACGCCTGCATGCAGAACAAGAAGGCGTACACAATATTGAATATCGCCAAATTCCTGTTGAGCAATTGGTAGATGAGCAAGCTGGTCAATACGATGTGGTGACTTGCATGGAAATGTTAGAGCACGTACCTGATCCGGCCTCGATTATTCAAGCCTGCCAAAAACTGGTCAAGCCAGGCGGTCATGTATTTTTCTCGACCATTAACCGCAACCCTAAATCATACCTATTTGCCATTATTGGGGCAGAATACGTGCTGCGCATGTTAGCCAAAGGCACACACGATTATCATAAATTTATTAAACCGTCTGAATTGGCACACGACATTCGCCAAGCGGGTTTAAAACTTAAAGATATGACGGGTTTACACTACAACCCACTGACTAAACGCTATTGGTTGGCACCTAATGTTGATGTGAACTACATGGTTTACACGGTCAATGAGGCAACAGAATGAAAGCCGTTTTATTCGACCTCGATGGCACCTTAATTGATACCGCTGCAGATTTTATTCGCATCATTCAAGACATGTGCCACGATAAAGGCTGTGAGATTGTGGCAGCAGAAGCCATTCGCACGCAGGTGTCTGAAGGTGCACGGGCGATGGTCAAATTGGTCTATCCAGAACTTGAAGTAGATGACCCTGTATTTCTTGCGCATCGACAACGCTTTTTAGACCTGTACGGCGCAGATATTGCAGTCGAAACTGATCTGTTTGAAGGCATGTATCCACTGCTTGATGCGTTGGAACAGCGTCAAATTCCGTGGGGTATTGTCACCAATAAACCGCGCTGGCTCAGCGAAGCACTGCTCAAAGCACTGAATTTAACTGAACGCTGTGCAGTTTTGGTCTGCCCTGAAGATGTTAGCCGTACCAAGCCAGACCCAGAACCTATGTATTTGGCGGCCAAACAGATTGAAATTGCCCCAGAACATTGTATTTATGTGGGCGATCATCCACGTGATATCGATGCAGGTCGTAACGCCAATATGTATACCATTTTGGCAGCATACGGTTATTTACCCTTGCAACACAAAGATGACTTAACAGCATGGCAAGCAGATTGTATAGTGGATTCAGTGACTGAATTACATACGGTTTTAGACAAATTGGTGCTGCAAGCTGCAACGCAAAACAGCAGTGCCAATGCTTGAATCAGTCCTGTAAAGCGATGACATGAAACTCAACCCATAAGCAATAAGAAATGAACAGGAGGGATGCCCATGAAATACTCAGAATATCAACCTCGCCCCGATCTTCTCAAAGATCGTATTATCCTGATCACAGGTGCCGGTGATGGTATTGGACGAGCAGCTGCCCTCAGTTATGCGCTACACGGAGCAACCGTAGTGCTGCATGGTCGTACCTTAAATAAACTTGAAGTGATTTATGATGAAATCGAAAGTTTAGGCGCACCACAACCTGCTATTTTGCCGCTGCAGCTTTCAAGTGCTTCACCACGAGATTATGAATTACTGGTCGATACCCTAGACAAACAATTCGGACGTTTGGATGGTATTTTGCATAATGCAGGCATTTTAGGCGAACGGACTGAGTTGGCAAATTACCCTGCCGATGTTTGGGATGACGTCATGGCAGTGAATTTACGTGCGCCATTTGTACTCACTCAGGAATTATTACCACTTTTGGCAAAATCGGAACATGCTTCAGTCGTGTTTGCCAGTTCAGGTGTAGGTCGTGAAGCACGTGAACGCTGGGGTGCTTATTCGGTGTCTAAAATTGCAATTGAAGCGGTGAGCCAGTTATTTGCCAAAGAACAGGTGCATCCAAATATTCGCTACAACTGCATTAACCCGGGTGCAACCCGCACTGCCATGCGTGCCAAAGCCTATCCTGATGAAGATCCAAAAACTTTACCTACACCCGATGCCATCATGCCTGCCTATTTATATTTAATGGGCGATGACAGCTTGCACATGAATGGTCAAAGTATTGATGCACAGGATTAGTTCTGTCGTTTGATCCGAAGAAAGGAAGCGCTTGCTTCCTTTTTTATGGACTTAACCTAGCATATTGCCAATTTTTGCACATTGATTTGCGGTAAAATGGCATCGCACAAGCATTTTCAGGTTTCTATCCTGCCTATTTTTGGCAATGCAAAGCCTGATTACCATGCTTCCACATCTCAATTCAACCTCAACGATGCAGAGAGCAACATGACTGAATTAAACAACATCACCGTGACACCACTTGAAGATGGTATGGTGTCTTTACTGATTGATGGTCAGCCTATTTCTGAAAAATATGGCATGAAGTTTGAAGCCAGCATCGTAGATGACATTCAGGCACTCGACAACGGTCAGAAAATCAAACTGTTTGATCAGTTTGTATTTTCACATACCGACCTTAATTTTGAACATGCTTACCACTATGTCACAGGCATTGAAAAACTGGACGATGCCTACAAAGTGGTTAAAAACTTTGTTTATCGTATTAAAATTGAAGGACAACCTGAAATTGAACACGTGATTAGCAAGCAAGGCGCACCAATGAGTACTGAAGATGTACGCGAATTTATCAATGCACATATTCAAAAATCATTGACCGACTACACCGATTTAAACTACGCCTATTAAGCAAAACTCATGGCAACGGTGGCAATAATCGTTTTATTGGATTGTTTTTATAAAATTATACGGTTTTCCAAATCAATATACATCACCTATGCTTGATGTATCTCCACAACAAGCATTAGGTAAATTGTGATGACTGATATTCAACGTAAAACTGCCGTGATTCAAAGTATTAAAAGCTTGCAATTAGGTCAGCATTTAATTGTGGCTTTGGATGATCGTGAAACAGCCGAATGTGTTGCCATCGCTGTGCAATCTTTACAAGGCTTAACTGAACATTGGAACTAAAGCAGACCATAGCAGTACGCTGCTATGGTGATGTCTCATCCTTTCCTTAGCACAAGAAAAATCATCCCACCCCTATTTTCTGAGCGATAGCTACTAAATTTCGTATTTTGTCGCATAATAGAATCAATACCATGCCGCATCCTGCAGAGCGTATTTAAAAAATTCATGTGCTTTCTTCACAGTTTCTCTGCATTTAATGGTTAAAGTATGAACTGTGATATCAAGATGAGAGAATGAGGGGTTTACATGAAAAAGATTTTGACAGTTCTGGCAATGTCTTTCAGTGCTTTACTAAGCAGCAATTTTGCAACTGCCGCTCCTCAATTTGATCGAGACTCAGCTGACCATCCTCGTAACCAAGCACACAATAAACATGAATTTCGTGCCGATGCAGAAGAGCGTATGCAAGACAAACGCCGCATGCGTGAAGAACGTGGTGTAAAACGCTTACAACAACATAAATGGCAAACGGGTTATGTCATGCCGCAGCATTATCGTGGCAATGGTTATAAAGTCGATTATCAGGAACATAACTTGCCCCGCCCTGAACGCAAACAACAATGGTATAAAATCAACCAAGACTACATTTTGGTCGATGTCGAAAATCACCATATTTTGCGTATCGCAGGTTTATAGACCTACTGTTGTACATACACAATATCTAAATACATAGCCCAAAGCTCACTTTGGGCTTTTTTTATAGAGCGATAGTCCGCTCAGGCTCTCCTTGTTTTCTCCATAAAATTCACAATTCACCTCAATTTCCACCATCATTTATCTTGAGTATTTGACTAATTTGGACACATCTACCCCATATTTAAAACTGAAGGTAAGTCGCATGAAAAAATTACTCAGCACCTTAGCACTGTCTTTAAGCGCAATCATGGCAACATCGGCTATGGCAGCACCCGACCATCGTTATGATGATCGTCGTCATCAAGCGAGTGCCACCTATAAACATCACGACAAGCGTTGGGACAATCCACGTCATCATGCACAGTGGGAACAAAAGCGTTATGATCAAAAACGCGTGAATCCAAGTCGTGACTGGCGTGTAGGTCAAAACCTCCCACGCGGATATGATGCGAACCGCTACAAAGTCAGTGATCGTGAAGCACGTCGTTTACCCAACACAGGTCGTTATCAGCAGTGGTATAAAGTCAACGGTGACTATGTGCTGATTAATGAGCGCACCCAGCGTATTATTCGTATTATTGGCTAAAACCGTTCAGCCTGAGCTGAAAAATAGCATTTCTCCACAACACCTGAAGCACCATTCAGGTGTTTTTTTATATTTAGTCTTCCGCTGCAGAATTTTTTGATTAGAATCAAAGACAGCACCATCGATCATTACAGCAGGCCAACGAATGACTCCAACTGAAAACCCGCACAGCACAACCTTACAATATGTGCATTGGTTTAGACATTCTGCGCCTTATATCAATGCCCACCGCAATAAAACCTTTGTGATTATGTTCGATGGTGAAGCGGTTTTGCATGAAAACTTTCAGCACATTATTCATGATATTGCCCTACTACACTCGCTTGGTATTCGTTTGATTTTGGTACATGGTGCGCGTCCACAAATTAATCAAAACTTAAAATTCAGCCAAATTGATACACCGTTTCATTTGCAACGTCGTGTCACCACTCGTGAATCTTTATCGTGTGTCATGAATGCTGTCGGTTCAATTCGCCTGCAAATTGAAGCCTTATTGTCGATGGGGCTAGCTAACTCCCCTATGTACGGCGCACGGATTGATGTGGTGTCGGGTAACTTTATCACCGCCAAACCGTATGGCATTCGTGATGGGGTCGATTATCAACTGACTGGCGAAGTCCGCACTGTAGATGTCGATGCCATTCAACGCCATTTAGAAAATCATAATATTGTGTTGCTCGGTCCAACAGGTTATTCCACCACAGGTGAAGTGTTTAACTTGTTGGCTGAAGAAGTGGCAACTAAAACTGCCATTCAATTAAAAGCTGACAAACTGATTTTCTTAGGCGCGCAGCACGGTTTGCAGAATGCCGAAGGTCAATTGCAACGTGAAGTTCATCCGCAACATTTAAATCCATATATTGAAGATGCTCAGCGACATCATCCTGAATTGGCTTTACACTTAAATGCAGCCCAAGATGCCTCATTAAACGGCGTACATCGGGTACATCTCATTTCCTATGCCTACGATGGTGCTTTACTCGAAGAACTGTTTACCCGTGATGGTTCAGGGACGATGGTGAGTGATGCACATTATGAAGAAGTGCGTACGGCCAATATTCAGGATGTAGGCGGTTTGATTCGTTTATTACGTCCTTTAGAAGAAGAAGGCGTGTTGGTATATCGTTCACGTGAGCGTCTGGAAAATGAAATTGGACAATTTGCAGTGATTGAACGTGACGGCATGATTCTCGCCTGTGCCGCCTTGTACCCCATTCCGACCACAGGTCATGAACTCAAGTCGGCCGAAATTGCCTGTGTCGCGGTGCATCCTGCTTATCGTAAATCCAACCGTGGTCGCCAAATTCTGGATTATTTAGAAGATAAAGCCAAAACCATGGGTATTCAGCAATTATTTATTTTAACCACTCGCACCGCACACTGGTTTTTAGAACAGGGCTTTGCACCTGCCAGTGTCGATGATTTACCCGATGCACGTCAGGCTTTATATAACTATCAACGCAACTCAATTGTGTGTAAAAAACGGCTCTAAGCGAAACTTTTGGTACGCTGAATGACACAGCACAATCAAAACCCAGAAATGTTTCACGTGGAACATGCTGCCGATTAAATCAGGTCATCACACCTATACCTGTCAGCACGACAGTGTAGGGATGATCAAAATTGGCAGCATCCACACCACTGTTTAGTTTTTTTAAATAAAATTGATGCAAGGCAGGAAGAAACTTTACTTTTATCATTTATATAGAAAATTCAAAAAACTTATTCATTCAGTCAGAAAATACAAAAACAAGATACTCCCCCTCTCTAATCATGCTTTTCACGGATTTAATAGCTAAACTACAGAATAAACTAAAAATATTTTAAAAATACATCTTTAAAAGATGCACAAGCCTGATGATTTGCCGTACAATTAATAATTCCCTTTTTTCATTGTTTTAAAATTACGAATGGAACAAAAAAAGAGTACACAAAAACGCCATCAGCTTCTCAATGCTGCACTCGACGTATTTTCTTTATACGGATTTAGCGGCGCGAGTTTGGACGAAATCGCACAAATTGCAGAGATGCATAAGTCGAATATTTTCTATTATTATGAAAATAAAGAAGCCTTATATGTTGAAGTACTAACTACAGTACTACAAAAATGGCTTGCACCTTTGCAAATGCTCGAAGCTGAACTCGAGCCTGATGAAGCAATTACCAATTATCTGCTGCAGAAAATTGAGGTTTCACGTACTCAGCCGAAAGCATCACGTCTATTTGCATTAGAAGTGATTCAAGGTGCGCCACATATTCAGGAAATTTTAAAAGGCCCTCTGAAAAAACTGGTCAAACGCAAAGCCAAAGTCATTACCATGTGGCAAGAGCAAGGCAAACTGTCTAAGCAGATTGATCCTGAATTGCTTATTTTGAATATTTGGGCGATTACCCAAAACTATGCCGACTTTGCAACGCAAATGGAAATGGTGACAGGTAAAACCCTGCGCAACCGCAGCATGTTGCAACGTGTCTTGCAACATACAGTTCACATGATGCTCTACGGTATTATGCCGCGTCAGGACGAAGTGGATGCACCTCAAGCCGCTGTGGTCACTGCCACACCTGAACAAGAATCAGAAGACTAATTGCACAGCACTAACTAAGATACGCACTTTTACTCACGACCCTAGTTATGACTAGGGTCGTGGCGTTTTGGCAACGATATTATTTAAGACCCTGATACAAAGACAATAGTTTTTGCGCACCCAACAACAAGTTTTCTTCCCAGTCTAAATGCGCTGTATCATTGGCACCATCGGTAATATATTTCACCGACAGCATCCGCACCCCTAATTTTTTACAGACTTTGGCAATCGCATAGCCTTCCATGTCAACCAACTGACACGGTACTTTGGGCGTACCCGTTTCAAAGCTATCCCCCGTACCACAAATACCACTTGGCAAATGCTCAAAATAGCGTTCCAAATGAATTTCTGCAGGATGTTCCTGATCCATTGGCGTGACCCCCACCTGAAAACCCAACGGAGAAACATCCATATCGCGCTGCACAAACTGGCAGACTTCCACCAAAGCATGTGCATCAAAATGTGAGCTGCCAGCTGTGCCTAAATTGAGCAAGGTTTTACAGCCTGTTTTCTGAATCACTTCAAAGGCTTTAAATGCGGCATTCACTTTACCAATGCCACTGTAATGCACCTGAATCCCAGCTTGCTCAAACAAGCCTTTAGACTCACTGGGCAATGCCATAATTAAAGCAAAATCAGAATTCATAGCCATCTACTCGTGCAGTTCATTAAAACCGCCCCATTAGAAAAGAAATTTGAATGCGGTGCAAACCCGATTGCGATTTGCAGATTAAATTGTCGGATTTTGCCTGATTTTTCGATAATTTTTCAGGTTAAAAACACAACAACAAGACGAAAGCGCGAGAATATGGCAATATATAGCCCTTACAAATTTTCAACTTTCATCCGATCATGCAGCTGCTCCGCCTGAATGCTTTATCTTCAACCACTGACCTCGCCCAAACTGCCGTGACCATTGGCAATTTTGATGGTGTGCATGTCGGTCATCAGGCGATGATTCAACAGCTCAAAGAAGTTGCTGCGGCGCAACAACTCAAAACCGTGGTGATGCTGTTTGAACCTCAACCATTGGAATTTTTTAAAGGCTACGATGCCCCACCACGCATCAGCTCGTTGCGGGAAAAAGTCGAATATCTGACCGAATTGGGCGTCGACTACATTGCAGTAGCGAAATTTGACAATCATTTCCGCAGTTTAAGTGCCGAAGCCTTTGCAAAACTTTTAAAAAATAGCCTGAATGCCTCGCATTTGGTCTTGGGTGATGACTTCCATTTTGGTAAAAACCGCCAAGGCAATAGCGAATTTTTACGCAACTATGGCTTTCAGGTCACCAATTTAAACACCATTGAACTGAATGGTGAGCGTGTTAGCTCAACTCGTATTCGTCAAACTTTACAAGCAGGCGATTTGGCACTGGCAGCCAAACTGCTTGGACGCCCATATAGCATTACAGGGCGCGTCCAATATGGCGATCAAATTGGTCGTACCCTAGATTTTCCAACCATTAATGTGCGCTTAAACCGCCATAAACCCTGCTTAAATGGCATTTATGGCGTTGAAGTGGTGTGTGAAACCACCGCTTTAAGTGAAAAAGTCAAACATGATCATCCCGATAAAACGGGTGTTGCAGGCTACAGCCCGAACAGTCTGTTTGGTGCAGGACATGTGGGTACGCGCCCAGCCATCCAACAAGTACAGCCCGAATGGCGATTAGAAGTACATTTCCCCAATGTTTCTGCTAATCTGTATGGCTTATTAATGCGGGTCACATTTTTAAACTATTTACATGGCGAAAAAAATTACCCTTCGCTTGAAGCACTCAAAGCGGGAATTGATGATGATGTTGAAAAACTTCTTGAATTTCGACAAGATCATCCAAATTTCCCTTTTTAATTTACCCTAAATATTTAATGTAAAACGCGTCAGTCCATGGGCTGATTCAACTGGAAGACAACTTGCATGAGCGATAAGCAAACTCCTGAAAATGCAGTGGATTATAAAGCCACGCTAAACCTCCCAGGTACTGAATTTGCAATGAAAGCAAATCTCGCAGTACGTGAAGCGAAATGGTTAGAAGAGTGGTATGCCGACAACATTTATCAGCAGATTCGTGCATCGCGTATTGGCAAGAAAAAATATGTGCTTCACGATGGCCCTCCGTATGCCAATGGTCAAATTCACTTGGGTCACGCGGTTAATAAAGTCCTGAAAGACATCATTATTAAAAGCCGTGTCATGGATGGTTTTGACGCACCCTACGTTCCGGGTTGGGACTGTCACGGTTTACCAATTGAACTTAAAGTAGAAGAAAAAGTGGGTAAGGTGGGTGTAAAAGTCGATGCTTCGACTTTCCGTAAAGCCTGTCGCGAATATGCTTACACCCAAGTCGAATTACAGAAAAAAGACTTCGTGCGTATGGGTGTATTTGGTGATTGGGACAATCCTTACCTGACCATGAACTTCAAGCAAGAAGCCGACATCGTGCGCTCGCTCGGTGCAATTGCCAAAGCTGGTCATATTGAACCAGGCCTAAAACCAGTGAACTGGTGTTTAGACTGTGGTTCAGCATTGGCTGAAGCAGAAGTTGAATACGAAGATAAAAAATCAGATGCCATTGATGTCGGTTTCAGTGTTGTTGATTTGGCAGATTTATCTGCACGTCTAGGTGTAACCGTTACCGATTCAACTGATATCGTGATCTGGACTACCACACCGTGGACTATACCTGCCAACCAAGCGGTTGCGCTGCATGCTGAAATTGAATATCAATTGATCAAAGCACGTGGTGAAGAAAAAGAAACACAAAACTTCATCTTAGCCAAAGACTTGGTTGAATCTGCAACAGAACGTTATGGCTTCACGACCGTTGAAGTGCTTGCCGATTTTGTAGGTAGCAAACTTGAAAATCTACAATTACAACACCCACTAATTTCTGAACGCCAAGTCCCAGTGATTTTGGGTGAACATGTAATCGCAACCAGTGGTACGGGTGCAGTACATACAGCGCCTGGCCACGGTGTGGACGACTATAAAGTGGGCTTACAATACAACTTAAAAGTTGACAACCCTGTCGGTGGTAACGGGGTATATTTACCAACTGCACCGATCTTTGCCGGCGAGCACATTTACAAAGCCAATCCAAAAATTATTGCAGCCTTGTCTGAAAGTAATAAGCTTTGGGCACATGTGCCAATCAAGCATAGCTACCCGCACTGCTGGCGCCATAAAACCCCAATTATCTTCCGTGCAACTCCACAATGGTTCATCAGCATGGATGCCAAAGGTTTACGCCAAGGGGCATTGAACGCAATTGAAAATGACATCAACTTCGTACCAGATTGGGGTAAAAACCGTATCCAAGCGATGATTGAAGGTCGTCCAGACTGGTGTATTTCACGTCAACGTACTTGGGGTGTGCCAATTCCATTCTTCGTGCATAAAGATACCAACGAATTGCACCCACGTACCCCTGAATTGATCGAAGAAGTGGCGAAGTTAATTGAACAAGAAGGTATTGATGGTTGGTATAACCGTGATGCATCTGAGTTTATCGGTGCAGATGCTGAACAATATAACGCGGTGCGCGATACGCTAGACGTATGGTTCGACTCAGGTACAACGCATTATGCAGTACTGCGTGAACGTGAAGAACTGACTGATCCTGCGGATTTGTACCTTGAAGGTTCAGACCAACACCGTGGTTGGTTCCAGTCGTCATTATTGACGTCTATTGCCATCAATGAGCGCGCACCGTATAAAGGTTTATTGACGCACGGCTTCGTAGTGGATGAAAAAGGCCGCAAAATGTCGAAGTCGATCGGTAACGTGATCACGCCACAAGACATCATCAAAGACATGGGTGCAGATGGCCTGCGTTTTTGGATCGCGTCTGCAGACTACCGTTATGAAATGACTGCGGGTAAAGAAATCTTTAGCCGTGCATCCGATGGTTACCGCCGTATCCGTAACACATTGCGTTTCTTGTTGGCTAACTTAAATGGTTTCAAACCATCTACTGATGCCTTGCCTGTCGATCAATTGATCGCGCTTGATCAATACATTTTGCAACGTGCTGCGGAAGTACAAAAAACTGTTCAACAAGCTTATGAAGATATGAACTTCCATATCGTGACTAGCGCATTGACCAACTTCTGTATTAATGACTTAGGTGGTTTCTATCTCGACATCATTAAAGACCGTCAGTACACCACCAAAGCAGATTCTCAAGCACGTCATTCTGCACAAACTGCCTTGTATCACTTGGTACAAGCCTTTGTTCGTTGGATGGCACCAATCTTAAGCTTTACGGCACAAGAAGCATGGCCGCTAATTCCTGAGCAATCAGAAAAATATGTCTTCACTGCAGAATGGTATGACATTCCAGTGGCTTCTGAAGCCAACATCTTGGCAGAAGCGGAATGGCAAACCCTAATTGCAGTTAAATCTGCCGTCAATAAATTCATTGAAGCTGCACGTACTGCCAAAACCGTTGGTTCCAACCTGTCTGCTAAAGTTGAGCTTTGGGCGAATGACGAACTCAAAGCCGTATTGGATAAACTAGGCGATGAGCTGCGTTTTGTTCTGATTACTTCACAAGTGATTGTGAATAGCTTTGATGCTGCACAAGGCGAAGCCTCTGATTTAGATGGCTTGAACGTGAAAGTTTCTGCAGCAGATGGCGAAAAATGCGTACGTTGCTGGCATGTACTCCCTGATGTGAATACACATTCTGCACATCCAGGTTTGTGCTCACGTTGTATTATCAACCTTCCAACAGGTCAAGGCGAAGAGAGAAAATATGCCTAATCCACAACACAAAAAGGGCTTATTCCAGTTCTATCCACATAATTTATGGTGGGTGGGCTTGTCCATTGTCGCGATTATTCTAGACCAATGGACCAAATGGATTGCAGTATCGCATCTGAATTACGCAGATCCTGTGCCTGTATTGCCCTTTTTGAATTGGACTTTACTGCATAACTATGGCGCTGCCTTTAGTTTCTTGTCCGATGCAGGTGGATGGCAACGTTATTTCTTTACCTCACTGGCAGGTTTAGTGTCTGTAATTTTTGTATTTTGGCTAATGCGTATGCCAAAAAATGTCATCGTACTGCCTTTGGCGATTGCCTTGATTTTAGGCGGTGCGATTGGGAATTTAATTGATCGGGTCAGTCTTGGCTACGTGGTCGATTTTATTCACGTGTACTACAACAACAGCCACTTCCCTGCCTTTAATATTGCAGACAGTGCCATCACACTTGGCACCATTCTGCTGTTAATTGATACGTTTTTCCTAGAAAAGCACCGAATTGAACGAGCGCAGGCGCAACATGACTGAAATTATTAATCCAAATGATGAAACTCGTATTGAAGATGGCTCAAAAGTCGAATTGCACTTTTCTGTCGCCATTGAAAATGGTGTAGAAATTGACAACACCCGTAGCCGCGCTGAACCTGTAAGTTTGGTCATGGGCGATGGCAGCCTATTACCTGGTTTTGAAAAGTCATTATTTGGTTTACGTGCAGGTGACCGTCGTACCGTGAGTCTTCCACCTGAAGAAGCATTTGGTCCATGGAATCCTGAAAACGTACAAACTTTTGATACGGTTAAATTTGAGCAACATCCAGTTGAAGGACACATGATTGAATTTGAAGATAAAGCCAAACAAAGCCTCTATGGCGTGGTGAAATCTGTCAACGATGATGTGACTGAAGTAGACTTTAACCACCCTTTAGCGGGTAAAAATATTACCTTTGAAGTTGAAATCTTTAGAGTGACCCCAGCAGGACAACAAGGTATTAAGTTGATGTAATCAATTTGCATACTTACTGCATCTTTCTGCTGTTCAAATCTCCCAAGTACAAGAAAATGAATTTGGGAGATTTTTTATTGAATAAGATAATTATTAAATATAATCAAATACTTAAAATTAAATAAATCCAGTTTATTGATCTATATTTTACCGATATATCGTTGTACGTTTTAGCTTACATGCACTGCAGAAAATTGACGCTAGGCAAAGATCAGCTTTCATTTTATATTTAACACATACAGAAACAGGATGTTTCTAAAAGCAAGAATAACAATAATAAATAATATAACGGCAGGACGCTGAAAGGTATAACAGGAGTAATACCTAAACATAAATCTGAAAAAGCCCCGACATGATGTTGGGGCTTTTTTCTATTTGTTTTTTGTCCTACTTTGAAATAAGTTTAGACCTGAAGAAATTTATTTTATGGAGCCACCAATTTAAGCAATCTGGCAGATTGACCATCTTCAATCACCCAAATATTGCCATCCTGTGCTTGAAATACGCCACGAATCCGCTGACCCATCTCGATACGCTGTAACTCCCGAACAGGCTGTGCTTGCGTATCCACCACAATAATTGCTTTTGAAGATAAACCACCAAGAATGGCTTTATGCTTCCAGTGTGGAAATACATCTCCCGTATAAAACATCAAACTTGAGGGAGAGATGACAGGCGTCCAATCCAGCACTGGGGCTGTAAATTCAGGACGAGTCGCATGGTCTGGAATTGGCAAACCATTATAATGATCACCGTTCGACACCAACGGATAGCCATAGTTTTCGCCTTTGGCAATCAGATTCAACTCATCACCCCCTTTAGGTCCCATTTCTGCAACCCAAAGCTGCCCTGTAGAATCGAATGCCATGCCTAAAGGGTTGCGATGCCCCAAACTCCAGACTTGCTTGGCAATCTCTCCATGTGTTTGAAATGGATTGTCTAAAGGTGTTGTACCATCTGTATTTAAACGTAAAATTTTACCTAAATTAGATTTTAAATCCTGAGCAGGTTCAAACTTTTGTCGCTCACCAGAACTTATCCATAATTTGCCATCTGCCCCAAACTTTATACGATGCGCATAATGTCCTTGTCCCGATACTTTCGGCACTTGCTGCCAGATTCTTTGAGTTTCGGTGAGTTTTGGCGTGGGTTTAGCATCTAATACAAGCTTGCCCCGAATCACGACTGCACCGTAACCACCCGTACCCACTTCGGCATAACTTAAATAAATCTGCTGATTCTGTTGAAATTCAGGATCTAAAATGACATCACCCAAACCACCTTGTCCGCCATAGGCGACTTCAGGGATAGCTTGAACATCTAAGCTTTGACCTGTTTTTGGATCAAAAAGTTTTAATTTCCCCGCTTTTTCTGTAATTAATAGGCGTCCATCGGGTAATTCTGCCAATGCCCACGGCTCATTAAAATCTGCAATTGGCTGTATTTGATAGCGTTGTAAATTTTGTGCAGAAGTTGATTTTGACTCTAAAGCAGCCGTGTTCTGTTTCGGCTCAACTTGCGCATTACACCCTGTAGTTAAACCCAATACAACTAGACATATAAATCCATAGTATTGCCGATTTATCTTGAGCATCCTAATTGCTCCTCTATTCATTCAATCTTTGCTTGTGCTAATCAAGACATCATAATCAATGAAATGTACCTCGTGCACAGTAGAAATGTAGCGATACACACTTTCTTACTTAAATCTTCTACAAAGTGAATAGGCAAAAAATTAAGGAGCAATGCTCCTTAATTTCAAAGTCCCAAAACACTAACGATCAATTAACTATAAGATCGGCTGGCTTTTTTAACCACGCTTGGCTCACTCACCACCTGTGATGTACTTTGTAAACGAATCAGTGCTACTGCAATTGCACCAATCACTGCAGGAATCGCCACCGCCAAAAAGTTCATTTTATGTGGTAAATCCATGCCCAAAAGTACGCCAATAATAATAGGGCCTACAATCGCACCGACACGCCCCACTGCAGAAGCACAGCCGATACCTGTAGAACGAATCGTAAGTGGATAATACTGAGCAACAAAGCTATACAATAAAATACTGCTGCCAATGGCAGAAGCACCTGCTAAGCCCACCAATAAATAAATCACAGGCTGTGGTGAGTTAAAGCCTAGACCCACTAGAGAGAATGCGCCCAATAAAAACATGCCAATAATCACAGGTTTTAAGTGGAAACGGTCTGCTAAAATCCCGCCACTGATGGTTCCGATCACAGCACCAATGTTCATCGCCATTAAGAACATTAAACTGTTACCCAGCGAATAACCTGCTGCCATCATCAGTTTTGGCAACCAACTGCCCAAAGCATAAACCATCAACAAACACATAAAGAAGCAGCACCAAAACAGCAAAGTACTCATGCCACGGTTATTTTTAAATAAGGCTGCAATTGAGGCATCTGCGGTTTGTACTTCATTTAATACAAATTGTGTTTGTGGGCTGATATTTTCTTGTGGGCTAATTTGCTGGACGATGTGACGCGCTTTTTCATGTTGCTGTTTTTTCACCAAAAAAGTTAAAGATTCTGGTAAGAAAAACCACAATAAAGGCAAAATAAGTAACGGTAATCCCGCAATATAGAACATCACTTCCCAGCCAAAGCTAGGCGTCAACCATGCACCAAGTAAGGCTGCCATAATGCCGCCCACGGCATAGCCGCTGAACATGGTGGTAACTAAGGTACTACGCATTTTTTGTGGTGCATATTCAGAGGTTAAAGCCACGAGGTTAGGCAATACCCCGCCAATCCCTAAACCTGCAATAAAACGTAAAATACCAAACTCTGTTGGGTTGGATGCAAAGCCGCCCCAAAAAGTAAAGCCACTAAATAACGTCACACAAATTAATATGACATTTTTACGGCCAATTTTGTCTGCCAACATGCCAAACAGCATGGCGCCAAACATCATGCCTGCCAGTGCCGTACTCGCAAGCATACCTGCCTGTACAGCCGTCATATTCCATTCTTGCATCAGTAGTGGTAAAGCCACACCGTTAATCGCCAAATCATAACCGTCAAAAATAACGACAAATACGCACCAAAGTACAATTTTTAAATGAAAAGGTTTAAACTTTGCTTGATCCACTACAGCATTCACATTCATTGTTGTTGCTGTCATTTTTCCCTCACCTCCAATTGTGAGCTTTTTATTTTATAAAAAATGAATGGTTATTCACTTTTGTATATAAAATGAATCAATATTCAC
Source organism: Acinetobacter sp. YH01003 (assembly GCF_013420525.1). Lineage (NCBI taxonomy): Bacteria > Pseudomonadati > Pseudomonadota > Gammaproteobacteria > Moraxellales > Moraxellaceae > Acinetobacter > Acinetobacter sp. YH01003. The sequence continues at coordinate 79,617 of NZ_VOXY01000012.1, forward strand.
TTTTTGTCTACAGCAAAAACTTAACTCTGGTTAATTTTCTTAAAAACCTAGACTAAAGTTGTAGATAAATTCGACTAAATAGACTTGCAGTAATTTATGATATTTTGATATATGCTATATTTTTCACATAATTTATTATTGTAAATATATTGTTTTAAACTTCTTTCTTCTACTTTTCTTCTTAATATTTTCCTTTCCGTATAAAAAAGCCCCCTTGACGTTTATGTCAAGGGGGCTTTGAATAATGAGCTGGCGATGACTTACTCTCACATGGGTAACCCCACACTACCATCAGCGCGAAGAGGTTTCACTTCTGAGTTCGGGAAGGGATCAGGTGGTTCACTCTTGCTATGGTCGCCAGCA
>NZ_VOXY01000013.1:0-79175 GCF_013420525.1 Acinetobacter sp. YH01003
GCATGTTCCGCGTCCTTGCAATACTGTGTTTACATACAGTCTATCGCTTAGCGGAAAGTTCTTTTACCCTCAGCCGAAATGCCTGCCGTTGCTAGACATTGCCAGCCAGTGCCCGTCACTCCCACTCTATTGATGTGTGCTTAAAAAACAGGAGGGTTTAACTTGGTAAACTATACATACTCATTAGGAGTTTACCATGAGCAAGAAACAGAAGACTTACACCGCAGAATTTAAAGCTGAAGCCATAAAAGCCATTGAAGAGAACCAAGGTAATGTATCGGAATCCGCTAGACAACTTGGCATTTCAATGCAAACCCTTTCGAACTGGAATAACAAAGCAAAGGCTGGAACTTTAGCAGGCACAAAACAGTATTCGCCCGATCTAAACGCCTTACTCGAAGAAAATAAGAAGCTTAAACAACAGCTCAAAACAGCTGAAATGGAACGTGAATTTTTAAAAAAGGCAGCAGCGTACTTTGCCAAAGAAAGTCAGTGAGGTACGCCTATATGAAATCGCAAAGCCACTTATTTCCGATTATTTTAATGGCTCGATTACTTCGTGTATCCGTTTCTCGCTTTTATGATTGGCTAAAGCGAGGCATGAGTAAAAGATCAATTCAGCGAAATCAGCAGACAATTTTGGTCAAAATAGCCCATGAAGAAACCAAACAAAGCTATGGCTATGTTCGATTAACCAAGCATTTACAAGCGCAAGGTATCAAAATAAGTACGTATGCTGTGCGCCAAATAAAAAAATCAAATCAGTTGTATTGTAAGCGCCATAAGCGTTTCAAAAGAACCACGAACAGTGATCACAACCGTTCTATTTATGACAATTTACTCAAGCAACAGTTTTCAATGACGAAGCCTAATCTTGCGTGGTCGAGTGACATTACCTACATTTGGACGGCTGAGGGCTGGTTGTACTTGGCAGCTGTCAAAGATCTTTACACGAAACAGGTTGTTGGCTATAGCTTAAATGAGCGCATGACAGCCAAGCTTGTTTGTGATGCATTGAATATGGCTATTCGCAATCAGAAACCTGCTAAAGATCTCATTGTACATTCAGATAGAGGCAGCCAATATTGCAGTAATGAATATCGAAACTTACTTGAGAAATTTGATTTTCAGGGTTCAATGAGCAAAAAAGGCGACTGCTTTGATAATGCACCGATAGAGAGTTTCTGGGGCATACTCAAAAATGAACTAGTCCATCATCGCAACTACAAAACAAGGGAAGAAGCCAAAGCGGATATTACAAAATATATAGAGTTATTTTATAATCAGCGAAGAATTCAAAAAGGCTTGGATTTTAAGACACCAAATCAAATGGCAGAAGACTTTTATCGGTTAGCTGCCTAGAATCTCCCAAGTGAAAGTCTCCTGCTAATTCAGCACACATCACTGTTGATAAATTTTCTAAACAAAAAGGATCAAACTAATCTATAAGCTTTGTGGGTTAGAAAAAAAATAACTCACTTTGCATTGATCATATTTAAATTCTTGTTTTATCCATAGCACTAACCTATTAATTTTAAAAAATAATAGGTACTGGCTAAATAGCAAATCGATACATATCTTTTTCATAGAGGAAATATGATTTTAGTAAGTTCTTGTCTGGCTGGCTTAAAGGTACGTTATAACGGGACGCATAGCTTAAACGAAAAAATCGAAAAATTAGTCAAAGATGGAAAAGCTACTATGGTATGTCCAGAGATTCTTGGCGGTTTATCAACACCACGCGAACCTGCCGAGATTTCGGGAGGTAATGGCGATGATGTCTTAGATGGAAAAGCCTGTGTAATTGAAAAATCAGGAAAGGATGTGACTTCAATCTATATTGAAGGGGCATATAGAACTTTAAAAAAAGTTCAATTATTAAAAGCTACTCTGGTAGTGCTTAAAGAAAATAGCCCTTCATGTGGTAGTTCAATGATTTACGATGGTCAATTTAATGGGAATAAGATCTATGGCAATGGAGTTACCTCCGCTTTGCTTAAACGTCATAATATAAAAGTCATTTCAGAAGAAACTTTTTGGCAACTTTTACCCTAGTTCCTCCGCTTTTATTTAAAATCTTCATGCAACTCCAACCACGCCCCCCTTTGCAATATCAAGTCTCTTCGGTATTTAGAGATATAGTGAGGTAATAATCTAAGAAGCATATCCATTACTTCCACATCAGTTAAAAAGTAGTGGTTCAATTTTATGCTGTAATTCTTTAACAATTTTAGCAAGCTGATCATGTAAAACTAACCAACATTGCTCATGACCTTGCCCAATATATTCATCTATTATGAGTTGCAAAATGTCTTGATCTATCTGACTTAAGAATTCTAAAAACCATGTCGCAGCAACATCCTTGGCAACTATTGTTTTATGATCTAATGTATAAGCTATACGGCATAGCGCTAAAATTTGATTACATTCATCCTGATCGTCTTTCCAATGAGCAATAATTTGTGGATAAGTTTTTTGCATGGCAAATATTAATTGTTCATAGCTAATTGGATTTAACCAATCGCAAATATCAGGTCCAAAGATAGTAATGTTATGTAATTGGGCAGTTTTAAGTAAAATACTAATATCTGGATCAGATTGACTATAAAGTAATTCACCTTTGAGTAATTCTTCTCTCAACCACTCGCCATATTGTAGCTGATATGTATATGGATGATTTTTATTGGTAATACTCCCTTTTTCTAATATCGTAATTTCTAAGGCACGCGCTGTAGCATGACCAATCGGAACAGATATATTTAGAAAATTCTGCGCTAATTGTTTTCTTTCCTGATCGGTAATTTCACGTTCAATAATAACTAAAATATCAAGATCACTTTTATGTTTTAAACCACCATCAACATACGAACCATATAAATAAATAGCATAAAGCTTATCTTTAAAATTTTTTTGTAAAAGCTGTTTTACACTTTCAACTTGGCGACACTCTTCATCATTTAAGCTTTGCATATGATTTTTAATTTAAAAAAATAAGTAATGAATTCATAGAGCATTATACAGAATAAGTGTAAATAATTTAATCAATTAGTAAATAACATACTATTTTTACAATATATTTACTTTCAATATAGAGTTTAATACATAAAACTCTATCAATCAAAAAAAGCTTGAAACAACATCTGAATAGTAAGAGTCATTTCCTCCTCACTTAGAGATGGATCCGGAAATTTGAACAACTCCTATAAGTGATACTCTGCTCCTCAAATGATGTTATAAACATCAATATATGGAGTATTTTATGGCACGTAGACCAAGAAGAAATCATTCAAACGACTTTAAGGCTAAGGTAGCACTTGCTGCGATCAAAGCAGAAAAAACACTTGCTGAATTGAGTTCTGAGTTTGATGTTCATCAAAACCAAATTATTGACTGGAAAAATCAATTGATCTCAGCTTCCTCACAAGCTTTCGATCAATCAAAAGCTCCATCAGAACCTCCCATTGATCTTAAAAAGTTACATGCAAAAATCGGTGAGCAGGCATTAGAAATTGATTTTTTAGAAGGTGTGTTGAAGAAACTGGGCCGCTTCAACCACAAAAGTTAATCGATCACTCACTTCAGATTTCAGTATCTAAACAAGCTAAGTTACTGAAAGTCTCTCGTGGTTGTTATTATTATCGCCCAAAACCTGTTAGCTCATCAGATCTGAAGCTGATGCGATGTATTGATGAATTACATATGCAATATCCTTTTGCAGGCAGTCGTATGATGCGTGATTTGTTGAATCGTCAAGGGCATCATATAGGACGACGTCATACACGTACTTTAATGAAGAAAATGGGTATTCAGGCGTTATATTGCAAACCAAATTTAAGCCAGGCTAATCAAGCTCACCGTAAATATCCATATCTGCTCAAAGGATTGGCTATTCAGCGCAGTAATCAAGTGTGGTCTACTGATATAACGTATATCCCTATGGCAAAAGGCTTTGTTTATTTATGTGCTGTGATTGATTGGCATAGCCGCAAGGTACTTGCGCATAGGGTATCGATTAGTATGGAGGTGGATTTTTGTATTTCGGCTTTAAATGAAGCGATTGAAAAATATGGATCACCTGAAATATTGAATACAGACCAAGGCAGTCAGTTCACCAGTGATGCATTTATTGATGTATTGAAATCAAATGGCATTCAAATCAGTATGGATGGTAAAGGTCGATGGGTAGATAATGTGATGGTTGAACGATTATGGCGGAGCGTTAAATATGAAGAGGTGTATCTCAAAGCTTATAGCAGTGTCACAGATGCGAAAAAGCAATTGAGTGCATATTTTGAGTTTTATAATCTGAAACGACCTCATTCGAGTCTAGACAAAATGACACCAAATGAGTTTTACTATGATCAGCTACCCCAACAAAACAAGGTGGCTTAACTAGAGCGGAATATCACTTATAAATACGCTTTTAGTTGTTCAAACAAGTGGAACCACCTCTGTTTGTAATGATATTTTATAAAATTCAATATTAGATCTGCAGAGAAAAACTTATCAAACTAAGTATTGGCTAGTCTTTTTCTTCGAAAAACTTATCAAACGAAGTATTAAGTTAATCTTTTTCTTCAACTTCTTCCTTAAACTCAAACAAATCATTCATCGTACAGTTAAAGTACTTACACAACTTATCGGCGACTGGTAATTCAATACGTACAGCACGGTCATAATACATACTTGTGAGCGTGTTGCGATTGATACCTGTTGCATGCACCACTTCACTTAATTTTAAAATTTTTCTATCGCCCATGAGGCTAGATAACTTACAAGTAATCATATTTAAATTAATTTACAAAAAATAACTTGCTGTGGGTTATTTGAAGTTGTTGACTGAGTAATACTTTGCTAAAATTAACCTACAGCAGGTTATTACAACTTATAGAAAGTATATTTTATCCATTTCAACTAAATTATAACTTTTTAAATATAAGGATTGAACCTGCATTAGATTATTTTGTGGAGATGACCGCCGTGTTACCAAATGAGTTATTGATCAGCCAGCAAGCTCGTGACTTAGGAAATCAATTAATTAAAGAAATGAACATCAATAGAAGTTATGGAATGGCTAATTTTCTTGGAGTAAATACTTGCTATGATAATCATCAGGCTGTACTTATTTGGACATTTCAACTGCTTGAAAGGGAACCTGCCTTAAATGAATTAGCAGAAATTAAAAAATATTTTCTTTTAATCTTTCCAGATAGTGTTTATCAATTAGCCTAAGTTGTTTTTAAAATTAATTTATTAAATAAAAAGCACTAAATCAAAGAAAGCTTTATTTAAAAATACCTATTAATTCAAAAACATACCATTTACTGAATATATGAAGCATAGGTTCCTGCTCTATCACTCACTCGTACTAAAATTACATCGCTCTTTTTACTGATACTAAACAATTTATGTCCACGCCACGTTCTGCGGCTTCGAGGGCTAGTTTTTGTTGAACCACTGAGAACAAGGACAACAAACTGCCTACTATATTTTCCCGGAGAGTGGTGTAGGAACTTTTTCATTATTGCTAATCATATCAGCGACAACATCAGCAACGAGCTCCTCTATTCCTGAGAATGCTTTAGACTGATCCGCATCAAGCCAAGACAATGATGGAAACTCAGCACATCATTCGTTTAAGACCTATTTTAATGACGGCACTGGTCGCAAGTTTAGGTTTTATTCCAATGGCGTTAAACACTGGAATTGGTGCAGAAGTACAACGACCACTAGCAACAGTTGTTATCGGCGGTATTGTATCTTCTACAATTTTAACTTTGTTTGTATTGCCTATTTTATATCAATGGGCGCATGGCTCTGAGAGTAGCAAACAGCAATCCGACGAAATTTAAAATCAAAAAAAGCAGCTTAATTACTAGGTTATGCCTAATTAAGCTGCTTTTAATATTGTATGCCCAACATTTTATTGATAAAGCTTACTGCGCTTCATCCCGACAATTTTCATTTAAAAACTCAAACTCTATCGTTGTATGCGATAAATGATAGGAAGATAATTTAGCTGCAACTTCTTGTTTAAGCCTAATTAATTCTTTAACGTCAAAGTTGTCACTCAGCTCAAGGTGCGCTGTTAAAACGTGACTTTCACCATCTAGTGACCAAAAGTGCATGTGGTGGATACCATTAACTTCAGGAAATTCCATTAGTGATAGTTTAATACGCTTTTGAGTCTCTTTATCGGGTGCAGCTTGAAGAAATAAAACGAGTGTTGATTTCAGGTTTTTGAAAACATTAAACAAGATGAACAGCGTGAACCCTATTGATAAAAGGGGATCTAATATCGGCAGTTCAGCGAACAACAGTACGATAGAGACTATAAGAACGGCAACCCATCCAAGTACATCTTCAAGAAGGTGCCATGTCAGCACTTTCTCATTTAATGTTTCACCCGCTTTTAATTTTAATACAGCATATCCGTTAACGGCAACGCCGAGTATCGCTAGCCCTAACATCCCCTCGACTACAGGCATTTCAGGATTGGACAGCTTTGGAATTGCTTCAAATAAAATCCAAATTGAGCCAATGATTAAAACAATACTGTTTATCAATGCGCCAAAGAGAGTAAGTCTACGATAACCATAACTAAACTTATCTGATGCTTCTTTATCTGAAAAACGACTTAAAATCCACGCAAAACCTATTGAAAGACTATCACCAAGATCGTGAACTGCATCTGCCATTATCGCCGTACTGTTAGTGAGCCAACCACCTATAAATTCGATAATAGTGAATGTCACATTAAGGAAAAATGCCCAACCAATACGGTCATCTTTACCATGTTGATGACTATGATTATGGTTGTGCATTTTGTACCTCTAGTACTTTTCTATTTCTTAGTTTTGATACATTCATATTAATCAAGTGACGTATCAAGCGTTGATATATCCAGCGTTTGAACCCCGACAAGTTAGTCCCTTTTTCGAGATAGAACTCATCAGGGGAATCATAAAGCCCAAAGTCATCATGAATACCTTCTTTTTGAATATAGGTATTTTCTCCACGCCAATCTGTATCTGGTGATGAAAAGCACTTTGTTGCAACACCATAACCACAAAAATCATCTTTTACTTGGTCAAATTTCTCCTGTAGAGAGCTTAAGTATTGCTCATCCAATATAAAGCCCTCTAAGTTTATCCAACGCCCTTCAAAGTAAACTTCTACCCAACTATGAATGATGTATTTAGGTGCTAACCAAAATACATAGCTTGGGATAGCACCTTTTTGTAGTTGCTGGTCTATGGTAAACCCATGAAATCGGCATTGAATGCCTAGTCCACGCAATAGTGCCATTAACAGATTACCCTTAGTATTACATTGTCCATAACCATCTGCTAGCACATCGCTTGCTGCAATATCATCGCTTTCATTATAACCAAAGAAAATCTCATCTTTTACAAACTGATAAGCGGCACCAATTTTGTTGAAGTTATCCAAGTTTTTCCACCTACGTTGATCGATCAAGGATTGGATATCTTTGTGTTCAAAATTAACGATATTCGTATTGTTTAAATATTTCTCAGTCATTTTTTATATATCCTTTTCGTTGCATACTTATACTATAGACTCTATAGTAACTATAGAGTCAAATGTCTGGGGGAAATTGATGAAAATAGGCGAATTGTCAAAAAAATCGGGCTGTTCAATACAAACGATTAGATATTATGAAAGAGAAGGATTTCTGTTAAATCCAAATCGTTCAGAAGGTAATTTCAGGCTGTATGATAGCAAAGCACTTAAACAATTGGAATTCGTAAAGCATTGTCGCAGCCTAGATATATCACTCAATGATATTAAACGTCTTATCGAATTAAAAAATAAGCCAGAAGAAAGCTGCTCTAGCGTTAATGCATTAATTGATCAGCAACTTGCACTAGTGAATAAACGCATGAAAGAATTAAGGGCGCTTAAAGCTGAATTACAACAAATGGCTAGTGCTTGTGGTTCGAACAACCCAACATACTCATTATATTCTGCTGACCATGTAACACGGCAAGTATATTGTTTACTATCCATTTGAAACCCCATAATGTTTTAAGTCTATGTATAAAAGTACGATTTTCACTTAGCAGTACTTAAATAATCACCCCACCACTGCATCATTTCAGTCCGCTGGGCTAAATAGTCAGCGTGATTATAGCTGGCACGGGTACGGTTCTTATCAATATGTGAAAGTTGTGCCTCAATCCAGTTATCCTGGAACAAACCTGAGTCATTCAAAATGGTACTAAAAGTGGAACGTAGTCCATGAGAGGATAATTGATGTTTTCCATAGCCCATCTTACGTATAGCCATATTTAATGTATTAAAATGAATCGGTTGATTATGTTTCCGTGGGCTAGCAAAAATGTACTTTTCACCGTATGACCATTGCATGACGTCTTTTAAAATATCTAAAGCCTGATCTGAAAGTGGAACTAAGAAGTCGGGAATCTCATGGCCTAATATGACTTTTCGTCGAAACTGTTTAATATGCAAGGCAGGTATTTTCCAGACTTTTTCATTTAAATCAAAATGATGAGGCTCAGCCAATAACAATTCAGCCCCTCGCACGCCAGTATGTAATTTGAACAGCAGTGCTTTTTTAATAATCGGATGGGCATCCAATTTTTGTAATTTATACTTAAAATCAGATATATCCTCCGCTTTCAAATACGGATAATTTTTCTTGATTTTACTGTTAATGGCGATTTTATTTAAACCATGCGCGATGTTGAATTCACAATAACCCATCGCTACAGCGTAGTCATAAATTTGGTTCAAATAACTACAAGCTTTCTTGACAGGTTCTTTTACTTGGCGTCCCTCTATTTTTTTGATTACTGAAACCAGGTCATAACGCTTGATGTTTTGAAAAGGTAGATCCTGAAGGTCTGGATAAATATCTTGCTGTAAGCATCTTTCTGCTAACTGTAGTACACCACAGCGGGGTAGATCGTTGAAGGCATTTTTCAGTTTGAACTGTAACCACTCCTCCCCGACCTTACCAAAGGTGATGACATTAGAGGCAGTATCTTGTTCAAAACAGAAATCATTGTCTTTAAAGTCATCTCTGACTTGTCGTGCCTTTTTCAGCGATAAATCAGGATAACGACCTAACTGAATGCGTCGACGTTTTTTAGTTTGTGGATCTGTATAGCGATAGCACCAAGATTTTCTTCCACTCGGCTCAATCTTCAGGCTAAGCCCATCTTCATCGGATAAAAAACTGGTTTTTTCCTTACAATGAGCTTGGCGAACTTTAATTTCAGTAAGACTCATGGAATTTAAATGAAACCTAACAATGGGTTGATTGGATCAATTATATCAAAATAGAACGCTTTATGTATGATGCGTACACTACGCATCATATAGATTTGTAAAGTATTGTTTTATAAATTTATTATTCAATATACTTTAATTTTAGTAACCAGTAGGAGTACCACTTCTTTTTTAGTTCTCAAATATCACGTTTTTTTTGACGCAATGATTCTATCTCGGACTTCGTCAGCTGTTTTACGAGAGATGAGGATATACTTTACCTCCCACTCTGTGAGCCTTTCAACGTCTCACGGCTCTATTTAATGTTATTGAATAATCAATGGATACCAGTAAAGCCTTTTAGGTCTGCTATTGTTTCTAATACAATAGTCTCCACGATCAAGGATTGGACTCAATGCATATTCCAGCATAAACCTACCACCTATTCCTATTCGCACCCTACCACTCATTCCTATTCCAAATCGGCCACTTAGGGTTTATTCAGTAATAGAATTTAAAGGCTTTATTGCCCAAACCTATATTCTTAAAAGCTTATTCAGCAATATAATTCTTAGATAAATTGCATATTCTTATCGTAAAGGACACTGATTCTTCTTTCATTTGGACAGTTACTATGAATTCACTTCCGTCCTAATAATCTGCCCCAAAAGCTTTTTGGCTTCCGATTCGGATCGGCTTTGTTGCACAAATACCTAAGAATATGATTTTATTAAATTTATTCTTAGGTTGAAATTTTCACAAACCTTTAAAAATCAGTGCCTTGCAAAATGTTTATGCAACAAAGCCTATTTAAATCGGCAACTTGAACATATTGATAAGTTAATAAATAATCACATAGATCAAGATCCAACATTGAAACAGGATTTGAAATTACTGCAAACTATTCCTTCAATCGGTGAACGATCAGGCTTATTACTGTTGGGGTTATTTCATTCGCACAAGTTTGAAAAAGCAAGTCAAGCTGCTGCATATGTAGGTTTGGTTCCAGTACATCAGTTGTCTGGCAGTTCAGTCAACAAGCAAAGTCACTTATCAAAAGCAGGTGACAGTAAAATACGCTCAGTATTGTATATGTCGGCATTAACAGCGATTAAATATAATCCACACATTGAAGCTTTATATCAACGATTATTAAGCCAGGGTAAAAATAAAATGTGTGCTTTAGGTGCTGCAATGCGCAAGCTTATACATCTGTGTTATGGCGTTTTAAAACATCAGACTGCCTATCGAAGAGATTATTTAGTGGTCGAATAATCTCAAAACCTGATTGACTACCAAGACGGTATCTCAGGTCCCGAATTTATCAGTCACGAATTTGTGCGCTGGGCTACTGAGCACGGTATTCGTATTGAATATATTCAACCGGGTAAGCCACAGCAGAATGCGTATATTGAACACTATAATCGGACCATACGTTATAGTTGGCTGAGCAAGCATTTATTTGATACTTTGGATGAAGTACAAGATTATGCAACAAACTGGTTGTGGCATTACAACCATGAAAGACCACATCAAGCTAACAAAGGAAAGCCACCTCTAATGGCTGCTTAACCTCTACTTTTAACTTCGGTTATTTATTGAAGGATTACCTTAAAAACTATTAATGTAGCTCCATTTTAAATAAAGAACCGCTTTTTTATTCAAAATAGGGTAGGAACGACTTTAACTAAATCAGTAAGGAATACTTAATGAAATATATCTAATCTCACCTATATTGTTATATGAAATATATATTGTAAATGGAATATCTTCAATTTTCCATTTTTGGCTTCTAACCACGCCATCATCATTCTTAATAAATAATGGCACTCCTAACATATTTTCAATTTCAGCTTTATTCATTGAAAATTTTAAATTAAATGGCAGTTCTTGTTTATATTGAGAAAAGCCTTCCACACCATCATTATAAAAAAATATAGTCGTTAAGTATATTTTTTCACCAGTTATGGGTTTGTCCTCCTGATTTAAATAAAAAGACTCATCAGTAAATATAAAACCCAATCCCTCATCATATTTACTAATATAAAAATTATACTCATCCAATAAATCACCATCTTCATCATAAATTGGTAATTTAATTTCCTCTTGACTTTTCACAAATTGATTTTTAACAAAAAAATCAACTAATTTTTCATCAATATTTGACTTACCCAACAGTGATATTAAATGATCAATAAACTTATTTGTCATTCTTTCTCGCCTCCTCATCCATAATATTTTTCAAAAATTTATCATAATCAGCATTATTTTTACAGCTCAATGTAGTACATGCTTCTTGCAACTTTGTAACGTACTCAGGCGTTAATTTTTTTGCATTATCTATCATTGCCTCAGAATCCCTAATTTGTGCTGCTTGTAAATCATTTGCATCATTTTCAATGAGTCCTTTATTATTTTTTCCTGCATAGGTTGGACCTGCGGCATGCACCTCATTTGGTACAGTTACACTCATTCCTTCATTAATAATACGATTTTTCTCTGCTTGAGTTAAGGGCGCTTCCTTTAAGTCTTCAGCTCTCTTTAATAATGCAGCTTTAGACGGCTGATGATCTCTAGCCACGGTTCCATCTCCAGTGACTTTCTTTTGATTTCCATAATTATCAACCCATCCCACATCAAGAGATTGCTTTTGATTTATTTCAATATCAGCATCTTTCCCCTTAGTGACACCTTTACCTACTCCAGCACCTACAACTCCAGCCACAGCATTAATTAAATATTCTGCACCTTGTTTATTTTTTTCAATTTCATTTGCAAATTTCAATTCATCTAATTTATTTTCAGATGTTGAGGCTTCAATTTCTTTAACTTTCTCTGAATTAGTCCAATTATTAATCGTATTTGAATTGGTAACATGAGCGGCGGCAGTTAATGATGTCGCCAGCGCATCAAATCCTTGAGCTATTTCAGCTCCTACCGCACTATCTAAAGCTAAAGATTTTCCTGTCTCAATTGCTAAACGGACTGGGCCTGAAATCATTAGTCCTACCGCAAGTTGAACAGTACCTAAATCAACTCCAGTATCTTCACTAATCTGCTTTATATTATTTCCTAAATCAGCAATATTGCTTAATATCGTCATACCAACTGTGGTTTGGGTCGTAACTTTTGTCTCAATGTCAGTTCCTTTCGCATAAATTACTTCTTGTTCATTTACGCCTATTTTAGGTTGTTTAAAAATCGTTTCTAAATCAACACCAGATTGAGCTAATGTATCTAGTTGACTCTGAATTTCACTAAACTCTTTTGCTGCATAGAAAAAATCTAATTTAGAAAATAAAGCTTCAACTTCTTTTGGCTCTATCCCTCGTTTGAGCAATTCACTTGCAACTTTGTCACCAACTACACCCGTTTCTTTATATTCACTTGGTAAATTGTAAAGCCTTGCCTGAATATTATTTAGTGTTTGTAAAGCCTTATCTTTATACTCACCCGCTGGTAAGGCTTGTGCTAAATTTTCTGCACTTTGACGGAAATTCTCTGGCAAATCCTTCTGTTCTTGAATAATCTCCTGTCGTCCAGCTTCTGTCAGTAATCGATGATCAATCGTTACTGAACCATCCAGCATACCTGTGGTCTGATCACGAGTAATTTCTTGGGTATTGTTGATATCACGGTTGGTGGTATGGTAATCCTCCCATAAATAACCGAAGTTAAAAGCAGAGGTTAAGCAGCCATTAGAGGTGGCTTTCCTTTGTTAGCTTGATGTGGTCTTTCATGGTTGTAATGCCACAACCAGTTTGTTGCATAATCTTGTACTTCATCCAAAGTATCAAATAAATGCTTGCTCAGCCAACTATAACGTATGGTCCGATTATAGCGTTCAATATACGCATTCTGCTGTGGCTTACCCGGTTGAATATATTCAATACGAATACCATGCTCAGTAGCCCAGCGCACAAATTCGTGACTGATAAATTCGGGACCATTATCGCATCGGATCACTAACGGTTTTTCTCTCCACTCCAGCAATTGATTCAACGTACGAATAACCCTGATTGTGGGCAATGAGAACCCTGCTTCAATGGCTAGGCCTTCGCGGCGGTAATCATCAATCACATTCAATAATCGAAACTTGCGACCATCGGAAAGCTGATCATGCATAAAATCTAATGACCAAACCTGATTTTCTCGGATTGGTTCTTTCAATGGTTCAGGCGCATGCCGTTTTAGTCTTCTTCTCGGTTTAATACGCAGATTCAGTGCCAACTCACAGTAAATGCGGTAAACCCGCTTGTGATTCCAGCAGCAACTCTCAACATGCCGTAAATACGAGAAGCACAAACCAAAGCCCCAATCGGAATTTTCCTCAGTGAGTTCAATGAGCTGTTCAGCAATGAGTGCATTGTCATCGCTGAGTTTGGCTTGATAGCGGTAGCAGGTTTCACTAATGCCAAATGCTTTACAAGCCAAACGAATACTAATGGCATGCTGGGCAACTGCCTGTTGTGCCATCTTACGCTGGCAAGATGGCTTTACCACTTTTTTGCCATCGCTTCCTGGATGATTTCGGCCTTTAATCGCTCTTCCGCATACATCTTTTTAAGTCTGGTATTTTCGGCTTCTAGCTCTTTCAGTCGAGCCATTAATGATGTATCCATACCACCATATTTGGCACGCCATTTATAAAAGGTAGCATTACTCATGCCGTGTACACGGCAAAGGGTCGCTACAGGTGTGCCAGATTCTGCCTGTTTCAAGATGGACATGATCTGACTATCAGTAAATTTAGATGTTTTCATGCAGAATCTCCTGCTCGTATCTTAAGAGAAAATTCTACTTTTAGATCCTATTATTTTTAGGGGGGATTACCGTATCTTTCACATTCGTCACAGTACCTTGACCTAAGGTTGCCTTGGTCAGTTGTTCTGTTTCTTGCCCGCTGCTATTGATACCAATGGTCGTTGAACCTTTTGGAGCTGTAGAAGCTTCTTTAGTTCCCTTTTGTGGAATACCAATACTGGTCGATACATTAATTTCAAAAATTAAAATCCTTTAACGTCTTTCCTTTTTCATCCAATAATTTATATACAAAATCAGGTTCAATTTTTAAAAATAACTCAATAACATCATGAATTTTCCAACCATGTATTTCTGGATGATCAATGATTGAAATTAAATGTTCTTTTAAAAATGGAATATATTCTTTGAAGTCCTCATCGATTATTAAACCAAATAAAGAATCTATTCCAAAAGGTTGAGTATTAGCAAGCTCTATTATTTTGACAATATATGGAAACAATTTTTTTCTTGTTAAGGTACCTAGACCATGGTCAGATTTATCAGCCCAATAACGAATAAATGCTCTAAGAACATGTTGCAATGTATCATCATAACCATTTAGCCTATGATCAATAAAACCATTTAATTTATTGTTTTCAAATAATGCAGTTAAAGCATTAAAACCATAATCATCTCCCCAAAATGTCAACAATTTAGCAGCTTGGAATACAATATAGTCATCCGAATTTGTTAATAATTCTCTTAACTGTTCTATACGGCTAACTGAAATATCTTCAGCATCTAAGTCCTCTGCTATATCTGTATAATTGACACTATCAGGAATCTCATTTAATAAGTCTATAATCTTCTGTTCCAACTCTATACTCCTTACAAACTATTTCTTTATGTATTCTGATGGAACACAACCTTTGATTAAGCATTCCCCATCTCTAATAGCATGATTCAAATCTTTATTTGCATCTCTTAATTTATCTCGATTTTTTTTACTAGGATTACGATCATATTTCGCCTGAGCTGCATCGACTTTAGATTGTAATTCCTTTCTAACTTCGGTATGTGTCACAATCTGACTACCAGAAATCTTACCTGCATCAATATCTTCCTGCAATCGCTTCGTATCAATCTTAATTTGCTCACCACCATAATTTTTAGAATCAATAGCTATTGCTGGATCACTTGTTGAAATGTATGGTGTATTCTCAGAATTACCACCTCTAATATGAGATTGAACAGATCCTGTTCCTTCAGGGTTTGCAGCAACCAAATCACCTTTGTCATTTATGTAAGCTTTTGGTTTACCTTTATAATTTTCTGTAGCAGAAAAATCATGATCATTACGAGTAACATAATCAGGAACAGTAGGTTTTACTGATATTTCATCACTATTTTTAGCTTTTCCTTTCCCTGAAATTAGTGTCTCAGCAGCTATACCAACAATAAAAGTAGCACCTAGCTTTGCATTTTGCAGTGATTCCGCATAATTAAGACTTCGTTGAAAATCATCATCGCTTAGTCCAAGCTGTTTCAACTCACTAATTTTTTCAGACCGACTCCAATCATCATATAGACCATCTGAAAGTCCGTAGAGTGATTTTACTAAATGATCTGATACCGCATTTGTAGCATAATCAATATATTCTCCACTAAATTGATTAACTATATATCCTGCTGTTGCTTTTACAGGCCCTCCTAACAACACGCTAGCAGCAAGTTGTATTTTTTCAATGTCAACACCACTATCTACAGAAATTTTTTCTATATTTTTACTAATTTCTGCTGCCGCATGTAAAAATTTAAAACCTAGTAAATCCGTTTCTTTTACAGCAAGAGAACTATCTGTATTTTCAGCTAATATACTAATTAAGGAGTTTGAGTTGACTATTGGTTGCTCTTTAGAGAGCTCAGAATTAAGAATCTGTTCAATGCCACTACCATTCTGACTCAAAATATCTAATTGTTCTTGGACAGCAGATAATTTTTGAATTGCATACCAATAATTATCTGTATCTATAATCTTTTCGACCTCTTTAATTTCAAGACCATTTTTCAATAGCTCCCCTGCAACTTGCTGCCCATATTCCTCTAAACCCTCAAAATCTGCTGGTAAACTATAAAGTTTTGCTTGTATATTATTTAAACTTTGTAAAGCCTTCTCTTTATATTCTCCCTCAGGCATTTGCTTCACAATATTTTCAGCACTTTGACGGAAATTTTCAGGTAATTCCTTCTGCTCTTGAATAATCTCCGCCCGTCCACTCTTACTCAGTAAACGCTGATCAACCGTCACAGAACCATCCAGCATGCCCGTCACTTGGTCACGAGTAATTTCTTGCGTATTATTAATGTCCCGATTGGTGCTGTCTGAGGCATTTGCAACAGTCCCTTGACCCATCGTTGCCTTAGTCAATTGTTCTGTTTCTTGTCCACTGCTGTTAAGGCCAATGGTGGTTGAACCGTTTGGATATTTGGATTTTTCTCCATCTTTGTTGTTCGTGGTTTTGCCTATCGTCGTTGATACATTAAAACCACTGCTACTGTTGTAGTTATGATCTTCTATGTCTTTCAGCGCAAGTTCGCCTGAATAGTTCAGCTTACCGTGATCCGTTAATGTGCCGTCTTCATTCTTCGTCGCATTGGCAATCACACCACCAATACTGGTAATATTTTTAACACCCATCGCATCTAGATCAGCATCGTTCTGCGCATTGCCAATCAGCAGCTTACTAGTGTCATTTACCCATGCACTGTCAATGCTGCCCTTACTTTGGTTATAGCCAGCGCTGATATTGCTGGCTTTACCGTTAGAACCAAAACCTAAGCCAATATTTCCGCCTTTGCTGCTATTACTGCTAGTCTCTGTATCCTGCAAGCTTTCTACATGGATCTGATTTACTTGTAGATTACCTCGGTCAGCGATAGAAACCTCACCGCCCTGAATATTCAGTTTGTCTATTGCACCTTCAGTACGATTCAGCACAACTTCACTATTTACGTGGGTGAGGCTTTCGTTTTGTGATTGGCTGGTTTGCTTGCCTATTGAAGCACTGCCGCCACCGCCATAGGTATAGCTCACACTTTGGCTATTGGTTTTACTATTGCTGTCCTGTTTACTATGCTCGACGCCTGCAGTCACATTGAGGTCTTTGCTGCCATCAAAGGTCGTGGTGCCTGTTGCATTCACTCGGCTGCCTTGGATATTGATGTCTTGGCCTTCTGATTTAAGCTGAAGGTTATTTAAATCTAAGTTGCTACCTTGCCATTGGCTTTGTTCTGTATTCGTGGTCGTCGTAGTTTCAATCCTTTCACCATTGGCACCAATAGTAAAGCCATAGGTTGCACTGCTTGCAGCCGCAGATGCGGCTGCTGCCCCTACAGCAATCTGTGCACTTGCCACATTGGCCGTTGCCATTGCGACATTGGCTTTGCTGTCATCTAAGGCTCCTTTGGTAATTCGACCCGCTGCATAGTCACGTTGTGCTTGGCTATAATCATCTTTAGCTTTAGATAAGGCTTTAGTTGCATCTGCAACAGCTTCTACCGCTAAGATTGCATCTAAATAGGCATTGCGAATGCCGACTTCTGTACTGATGGTTTCAGTATGAGTCTTTTCTTCTGTGGTGGTTTTATTTTCATAACCGCCTATGTTAAGATTTCCTCGACCATGATCAATGATCGTATCACCTGTCGCTGTGATATTTTGGCCGAGGATATCTACACCTTCTGCACCTTGAATTGTTAAATTTTCAGTATTGATATTGCCTGACTTATGCGTTGTGGCTGTAGTTTTAACGGTATTCTCTGCGTCTTCAAGTACAAAGCCGCCCACTCGAATGCTGTCTTTATTCAGCTTAACCCCAAGACCTTGTACCGTTTCTTTGCTGTTTGACGTAACAGTTTTGTGTTGTTCTTCTGCTGCATCGAGCGTGACTTTTTTGCCCGCTAAGACCGTGTTCTGTGCATCAATGTTGCTACTGGTCAGTGTCGTTTGACCTGCTGAACCCACATAGACATTATTGGCACCAAGATCGGTCCCTGTTTGTGTTCTTTGCTCAGTCCGTGTGCTCGATGATTCTCCGATCGTGATCTTCGGTGCTTTTAATCCCGGAGCTAAAGCCTCAATACCCGCTAAGCCAACAGCAGTCACTTTCATTAAGTCTTTGGCAATGCCACGATAACCTTTTTGGGTTTCATCCCATTGCTGATCATTGGTTTCTAATGTCGTCAGACTGACATTTTCGGGCAGGGCATTACCATCTTTGGATTTTAAACTGCCATCCGCTTGGCGTTCGAATTGTTTATTGCCAATATAAATATTGTCTTGAGCTTGTATATCATTGGCTTGCAGCTCGATATTTTTACCGGCATTGATATCAACATTTTTGCCAGCTTTGAGCTGTGTTTGTGCAACATCTTCGTCGATATATCCTGATTGACGGTTTTTAAATTGAATTGTATTTTTCTTGGCTGTTTCCGTGCTCTTTATATCAGTATCAATATCTGACAAAAGTTTTACATTGCCTTGGTTTGCCGTAATTTGAATGCTGTCTTTCGCACCAGCTTGCAGGTGCGTGGCTTGAATATCTCCTGTTTGGCTATTGATCAGGATATTGCCACCCGATTGGATGTCGGTTGCAATCGATTGACTGGTCGAAGATTGGATTTTTTTATCTGTTGTAGAGAAGCCACCTTTTTCTTGGGCTGCAAGCTGAGAACTGCGTTCATCTCGTCCATTTTCGATCAAGACATTTTGTCCAGCATCAATCACTACATTGCCCGACGTACTGTTCAAGGTGCTGGCTTTAATCTGAGTATTGGCACCACTTTGCAGGGAAATATTTCCTTTCGCCTGAATCTGCGTCCCTACATCTCGACTCGAAGCATTCAGAATCTGATCCTTGTCACCTGCTGAGCTTAAATCACTGCGACTGACATTCACCGTAGAAAGATTCAGGTCTTGTCCCGCTTGGATCGCAATGCTACCTTGGCTTTGTAGATCTGATGCAGTCAGATTGATATTATTCTTGGCATTGGCAACCAGCTGACCATCCGCATCTTGTACATACAGCCCAGCAACACGGCCAATGTTTTCAGCGCTAAATTCACTTAAACCGTGCTTATTTTCAGTTTTAATCGTCGTGGTGATGTTGTTAATGTCTCGGCCCGCATCAAGGGCAAGGATTTGATTGGCGGTCATTGTCCCACCAATATTATTGATATCGGTGTGTGCTGTCGCAAAGACATCTCGACCTTGTATTAAGCCACCCACGTTATTAATGTTATTGGCTTCAAGACTCACCAATTGGCGTCCAGCAATACTGCCTTGGTTGTTTAAATCCCCACTCAGTTTTAAATTGACCGTCTCGCCTGCAATCAAGGCACCTTTGTTGTTTAAGTCCCCCGACTGTACCGCAACATACACTTTCGGTACCAAGACTTGGATTTTTTCGCCATCAACGGTAATGGTTTCTGTCACCAGCCACACCATATCACTGGTCAATCGAGCAATCTGTGCTTCTGAGAGCTTCACTCCAACACTTAAATTAAGATCTTTGGCAGCACTTACCCCAGAATCCATCAAGGCTTTGAATTGATCCTCGAAGTTCGTATAACCATCTAAATAAACTTGACCCGTCAGTTGTGCAATTTGGTCATTGACCAGTTTTTGCTCGTAATAACCATCCCCTAAACGTTTTTGCATATTTTGTGGGTTGGTCGTGAACATTTGCAGCATGTAATCACTGCCTAACCAATTTTTATAATTGGTAAAGGCATCGCTGCTTTCAATCAAAGGGCGGTTATTATTTTCTTTATTAACGCTGTATAAGGATTGCAGCGGTAAGCTGAGTTCTGAGGTATCACCATTTAATGTGCCTTGGTGAGCACCATCATATTTCACCACATCAAGTTTTATTGGCGTTACGATATCAGCTGGATTATAGGGTTTAACACTGTTCCACTTACTTCGTTTACTTGTACCTAATGTATTCCAACCTACATAGTGATACTGTGATGTCCCCGTTTTAATCACACGATGCTCACCCTCAGCATCAATATTATTCACTTCATTTTGTTCAATATTAATGCCTTTCGTCGCTAGAATTTGGCTCTTGTCATTGGTCAGGCTTTGGCCTTTTAGCGTCAGTGTGCCACCTGAAATAATCTCCGCTGGTGCACTGGAATCCACATAGTGTTGGGTTTCGTACTGGTTGTAGATATATCGGGTATAGTCTTCATATTTTTGACCATCCAGATAAATGCTGTCATAACTGCCACGACCTGTAATATGCGATGAATCAAGAATTTCAGCGCTTCCAGCACCTTGATAAGCGGTCACATCTTTGCGGGTTTCTGGTATTTCTTTGACACTTGAACTGAAATGCAAATTTCGGTTGGTCAAAATATCCACGCCTAAGTACATATCACCCACGGATTGAATACGTGCACTGGCATTGTCTAATAATGCGGCAGAGCCTTCTGCCATATGGTTTGCATTGAGTTGTCCACCAACAGTCAGCGCACCTTCGCTGGCAATTAAGGCTTGTTCTCGGTTTTCAATTTTTCCGCCTGCAATATCTAAGCGTTGACGTGCCGCAATCGTGCCTGCTTTGACATCGCCATTGGTTTGCTGTTCTGCATTGAGAAGATGCGCGGCTTGCAGGGCAATATGGTCACCATAGATTTGACCTGTACCCACGTTTTGGATGCCTTGACTGGCATCAATACGAGTTAAACCTTGGCTATTAATGAGGCCGGTATTGTTGACGTTTTCAGCCTGAATGCGTTGATCGCCTAGACTTAATATCTTGCCATTATTGTTTAAATCTTTTGCTTGAAGATTTAAACTCGCTGGGGTGCTATCGACTTTATTTTCTGCAACTACTGCACCGCTATTTTGCAGCTCGCCATTGGCACTGATTTTAATATGCCCGGCTGAAGCAAACACTTGCCCTGCATTGTTAATCCCAACCCCTTGTTCGGTACTGATTAAACTGATTTTGCCCGCATACATTCCGCCTAAGTGACTGGTATCAATGGCAAACTGTGGCACAGTGCCTGCCAACCCCGAAGCCGCCTGTATCGCACCAGCCTGCGGATTAACTTCAATATCATTTTGTCCAGCAACCACCGTCAATTCTTTAGCCCAAATCCCCGCATTGATCTGTGCAGCACGGCTGAGTAACTGGGTATAGTCGGCTTTACTGGCATCCAAGCCCTGACCTGTGATGTTAATCACCCCGTCACGGACTTGATAACCTGTCACTTGTCCATTTTGAATATTCGGATTGGCGGTACTTAAAGTCACCCCACCTGCATTGATAAAACCGCCACCATCGACATTAATCCCAGCTTGGTTGGCAATGATCACATCTGCTTTACGTCCACCGACCTCTACATAGCCATTTAAGTGACTTGGATTGCTGCCGTTCACCTGATTAACAATGACTTTGGCTTCACCGCCTGCAAGCCACGGATTGGCTTGGATATAACCCCCAAGCTGCGTTTGAGTATTTTGGCGGCTGTTATTTAAAATGACACCGTTCTGATTCACATCAAATTGCTGGTAGTGATTCACCGATACCCCAGCTTTGCTTGGGGTTTGAATATTCACCTGCGTTGTGCCATTGGCACTGTTCAATATCGTTGGACGCTGATTGCCTGCCGCATTCGAGTCTGCAACAACATTGCTGTGCGATACACCAATAGATGCATTGATCAGGGCAGTGCCTGTAATCAGCATCAATGAAAATGAAAGAACTTTTAAAGCTAAACTTTTTTCAGAAGCAACGACTGGTGTTTCAAGATCAACCGCTTTATTATTCTGTGTTGAGGCTTGTCCTGCAGCTGCGACATTTTCTGCAACAGCAATCATTTCACCACGGGTTTGACTAAAAATCGTTTTATAGCAGTTCTTATTCATTTTTCAATTACCAATGTGTCTTTATTTGGGAGATTTTTTCGCTTTAATACTACGAGCTCATTTTTTAGTTTGTACTTTTCTTTAGATCAGAATGAATAACTGGCACTAAAACCATAATTCAAATCATAATTTTGGAAATATTCAGGCTTCTTGATTGGTTTACCGATAAATATATCGTAGTAAAAAGTGCCACCCACCTTAAATTGACCACGTAGCCCCATCGCACCACCCACAAGGGTTTTACCTAAAAGCCATTGGGCAGATTGACCATCAACATGCCCAGCATCCAAGGCCATATAGAATTGATGTGCGGGAAAAATAGACATGGCTAAATCATTGCGCCAGTAGAAGCCACGGTCTGCTGCTAGGGTTAGGTCACCATCAAAACCGCGTACTGTATACCTTCCACCAATGGAAAGCCGGTCTTGGATGGTCAGCGGGGTGTCATTGTATTGCGCTCTAAAGGCACTTGAGTAGCTATATTGCTGGTTCTCAAATTGGAACGGAACATTCAGATTGGCATCTAGCGTCCAGATCTTCATCCGTGATGTACCTTCGTTCAGCGCTTCCTCAACTGCTGGTAATGAATCGAATGCACCTGTGCCTCGCTTATACCCTAGACTCAAATCCAGCACTGCAAATTGAATATATTCACGATGATCAAGGTTTAACTGCCAACCCGCAACATCTCTGCGCTGTATGGTCAGTTCGGCATCATCAATATAGCTTTTAGATTCTCGATGCCAGCCTTTCAAGGTCGCTGAGGTTTTACGCTTGGCATCCCGATAAAGCAATCGGGTCAAGCCTAAGTCTTGAGTCTGACTTTCTCCATTATAGTTATAGACATTATTGGTGCCTGCAACAGCTTGGTCATAATTGTATCGACTCGCATTGGCGCTGATCAGCCAGTTTTTATAAGGGACTGAATAATGAAGGGCATAGTTATGGGTTCCGCTCTTCACAGTGGTTCCATTTTGATCCGTAATCTCTTGCTGATCTGCTAAGTTACGGCCCATGGTGACGTAAAATAAGTCACTTCTAAATAAAGGGTTATCGACTGAAACGGTGATGTTACCTTGGTATTTACCGGTTTGACGACTACCGGCATCATCAGCACTTAAGGTCACGCGAATTGGAATTTTTCGCTGTTTCCATTTGACGATAACATCACTTTGATTGGGCGCATCTGCAGGAATAATTTGAATATCAGCTTCCGCTGTAGGCAGTCTTTTTAAGTTTTCTAAGCCTTGCTCTAAGTCACGTAAATTGAGAATATCGCCACTCTTCATTGGAAAGATATTTTTGGCATATTGAATTCGGCCTGCTCGGGTATTTTCCTCATCACTTAAATCGAGTTTGATTTCTCGAACTAATCCCGGAATGACGGTGAGTTTTAATACGCCTGTACTTAAGTTTTGAGGTGCAGCCAATATTCGTGTCGTAGTAAAGCCTCGGCCAATGATGATGTTCTGCGTTTGCGTCATCAACAGATTAATTCGCTGCTCACCCATGCATAAACCTGGAGTAAAACTTAAATCTTTTAACGCTTGTTGCACATATTGATCAAAATGCTTACTCATTTCGCCATCAAGTTCAACTGTCTTGATTTCAAAACAATTCTGATCTTCAAGGTCGGTAAGTTGTACAGCTTCTTTTTTTTGGATGACATCTAAATTAACATCACGTTCTGGTTGTATAATTTTTTCTAGTTCTGCTTGGCGCTGCTGGTTTCGAATCAAACCATCTATCGCTGGATCAAATGTTTCTGCAAATGCAAAAGGAGTAACAACAAAACCACCCAAAGTAAGCAAAATACTTTTTAATACTATATTTTTTTTGAACATAAATTTATTGCATGTTAAATTTTGCGCAGAAATTAACAAATAATGACCAAATATTCAATGGTATTTTATTTTTCAATTTCTCCCATTAGATTGTACCCCTCAATAGACACTTAACTTTCATTCTGCAGGACACCTTCACTTGCCACATGTGTCGTTGATAGCCAATCTGACCATTGTTCTTGATATAACTGTACCATATGAGCACTTGGCTGTTTTTTCGTAAGCGTCCGCTGAACACACCTTATGAATTCATCCTATAAGCCTTAATTTAGTCCCCACTTAAAAACAAGTGGGGACTTAAATTTATGACGACAAATAATCAGACATCCATCGCATCTCTAGCGAAAAAACGAAGAACATACAGTGCTGAATTTAAACAGCAGATCGTTCAGGCTTGTAAAGCACCTGACGTTTCAATTGCTTCGGTCGCTTTGCAACATGGATTGAATGCAAATCTTGTATCCAAATGGATTCGCTTATTTGATGGTAAACCAAAGAATGATCGCTCACCACCACCGAATAAACCTGCATTTATTGCCTTATCCTGCTCTGCACCATTAGATCCTATTTCTACTAATATGTTAACGGTTCAAATTGCTTTACCTCACTCAAAAGCAGAAATTGGCTTTGTGATACGGGTCTGATTTTTCTTGATAAGCTGTGGCTCAAATTTACCCTCACGATCTCTAGGGGTATCTAGTTCAAACTCACCATCATCAGTCAGTAGACGCTTCGTTGTGTAACCATTGCGAGCATTTTTACCTGTTCGTGGACTATTCTTTTCGTAACCTAAATGGTCGGTGAGTTCCGCATTAAGGGCAGTTTCAACAGTCAATTTCTTTAAAGCCCGACTAAAATTATTGAGATCGAGTTCGGTTTTTAGGTTCTTGGCTAACTCTTTAGCGAGTGCCAACATTGCTTCATCTTTCATGGTAAACACCTTTTGTTTGACCCCAACAACGTTGGGGGAGTTTAAGCGTTTACATAGTTTTATTTACAGTCTCAACAAATCCGAAAACAAGGCATCACCATTGCTCATCTAAGGAGTAGACCCAGATACGATATTAGGCATATTTAGGTTTTTTGTCGTGTACAGAGTCAAAAAAGATAGAATCTGGATTTTTATTACATTTACTATCCGTATACTTCAACAGCAGCTTTGAATGTTTCACTTAACCTTAAACTTTTTTTAAAATTAAATATATTTACATATACGTTCTAAAATTTGATATAATTTATTAAAACTTTAGATTCCAAGTGTAAATAATGAGAAGCGCTAATATTCGACGTGATGGCTACTTAAAATTTCTGAATACATGGCAAGACCGTGATGTCATTAAAGTACTTTCAGGTGTGCGTCGCTCTGGAAAATCCACCTTATTGGCAATGTTTCAACAAATCCTAAAAGCACAGGGTGTACAAGCCGAAAACATCATTGCCATCAACTTCGAATTTATGGAATTTGAAGAACTCACCGATTACCGTAAACTACATGATTATGTATTGTCCAAAGTTGATAAAAGTAAAAAAAACTATGTTTTCTTAGATGAAATACAACATGTTACAAATTTTGAGAAAGTAGTCGACTCTTTATATGTTCGGGATTATATCGATTTATATATTACAGGCTCAAATGCATTCTTTCTAAGTGGAGAACTTGCGACTTTACTTACAGGACGCTATATCGAGCAACATGTTCTACCTCTGTCATTCCAAGAATTTAAACAGTGGCATATTGAAAATAATCCGATCATCCAACAATTATCAAATCGTGATTTGTATGCCATGTATACGCGCAGTAGTTTCCCTTATACGCTTGCCATGACTAGCCAGCAGGAAACTTATGATTACTTGCAAGCAGTCTATGCCAGTGTAATGTTTAAAGATGTTATTCCCCGTTTGAATACTGCCGATATTAACTCTCTCGAGCGTGTCGCAAGATATTTGGCAAGCGTGACAGGCTCACCTATTTCCATCAATAAAATTAAAAATACCTTTGTTTCAAGTGGGGTTAAAATTTCATTTGAAACAGTAAAACGCTATATTCAGGGCTTACAGGACAGTTTGTTATTTTATAGTGCCGCACAATTTAAAGTACGCGGGCGTGAGTTATTACAATCCTCTGAAAAATACTATTTAGTTGATGTCGGATTGCGCCGGATTATGTTGCCTGATGCTAATGCTGATCAAGGTCATATCTTAGAAAATGTGATTTATCTTGAGCTTGTCAGACGAGGTTATACGGTCTATGTAGGGCGGGTTGATGAATATGAAATTGATTTTGTTGCTGTCGATACTTTACAGAATTTAACTTATTATCAGGTGGCATTAGAAACGCTCAATGAGGAGACACTCAGCCGAGAGTTACGTCCATTACAGAAAATTTCTGATTCGTATCCCAAGTATTTGCTTACCTTAGACACGATAGGGACTGAAGCGAATTATAATGGTATTGTAAAAATGAGTGCTCTCGATTGGTTGCTATCTGAAAATAAGTAAAGTTGAGGGTAGACATGGATACACTTATTTATTAATTAAAACTCAAAGACTTTTCAGCATTAACCAAGAGTGTGATCAAGCATAATTTCTGCTCCATTTGTGATGGATTGATTTACCTCGACTCGATTTCTATCTGATTAAGATGTATGGTCCGCTTGCATCATGTGAGGACAGGAAAAGGCGAAACGGCTACTTTTTGCATGTGATTAGATAGTTACGGCTGTTATAATCCGTTACTTAACGGGGGATTAATATGTTTAAAAATTTATTACTGAGTTTATTTGTGGCTGTTCCACGGCTTTGTTGCATAAAGATTTTGTAAGCTTCTGATTTAAATAGGTTTGTATGAATTTCAACCTAAAAATTAATGAACAAAATCAGTTGGTTATGTATTTATGCAACAAAGCCTATGTTAGAATATTTTTTTATCGATAGTCCAACATTAAAATTTCGTCTATCTGCGGGCTCAAAGAAACGATTATTACTATCATTGACAATCACGGAACCCACATAGTTTCGATCTAATAAATTATCTAGTCGTGCATAAGTATTTACTTTCCAGTCTTTATTGACCCACAAATAGCCAACATTTGCCGCAACGACCGTATAACTTGGTGCAGTATCAGAGTTGATATCATCGACATAAATCTTGTCCATATAACGTGCTTCTAAGCCTGCCTGAAATCCCTGCTCAGGTTGCCATGCCAAGCCTACAAAAGCTTGATTCTTGGCAATACCTGGAATATATGTTCCTTTTTGTATCAGCGGTTTGGTTGTGGTCGCTGGAATATCAGCATCAAAAGTCGCATCTAAATAACTATAACTGGTTCGAATATTGAGTGCTTGCCAGAGCTGTTTTTGCCACGATAACTCTAAGCCTTCACGTAAGGTTTTTTCTGCATTACGAAATGTGCTTCGCCCGCCATTGGCATCGTCAGGCACAATGTCATTTTTAGTTTCAGTATGAAATACAGCAAAAGTAAATAACCCTAAGGTATTCTGCGATTTTAAGCCAAGTTCTACGGTATCACTGGTCGCAGGTTTTAAATTAAAGTTAATGCCTGAAGTCCCTACTGTAAGATAGGCCATCTCGGTAAAGGTTGGTGTTTCGAAGCCTTTGCCATAGCTAGCATAAGTATAAAGCTCAGGTAATATATCCCAGCCTAAAGCGACAGTTGGAAGTAACTTTTGATAATCTGTTGAACCACTGTCATCACCATTGCCTGTGGTTTAGTCATGGTGCTGAAGCTATTTCTGATGTCTTAATTCTATTACCTGCAACACAGTACATTTAAGTTGATGATGCTACTAGCAATGTTTTAACTATTGGAAAATATTACAGTAATTTAAATTATTTGGGGGAATTTTCAATAAACATAAATTTCGACACGTCACATTGTGTCGTTAGTAAGTAGGATGATTCAATCACTTCAAACTTAGCATTGGTATAACCCTGCCCTATGAGACAGCTTCATAATAAGGCTGCTTATATCTAGAATACTGTGGCAGTTTAAAGTTTTATTTTAATTTTACCTCAAACCACATTTGATAAATAATGAAGAAAACCTAGATATAACCCCCACAAACTACTGATATTTTTAATTTGCTAAAATTTTACATTGATCATATTTCATTCATGTAATTGTCATTTTTGCTTCTTATGATGAAGCTTTTTAAACATGATGCTTCAAAAAAATGAAAAAAAAACCACTAACCTTAGCTTTATTAGCTTCGACAATTTTATTAACCGCATGTACTGATGATGGGGACAATGGTCAAAATGGATTGAATAGTTTGATTCAACAGACGCCTTTAGTACTTGGAAATGATGATTGCTGGAGTGCTGGAACACGTATTGAAAGTGGTTTGGATAAAAATCAAAATGGTGAGTTGGATGCGAATGAAATCCAGCAAAGCTCCATCCAGTGTGGTCCAAACTTATTTGCCCAAGGGGTTGCATTGCCTTACCAAAACTTAACAAGCTTTAAGGCGAATGGAACAACTATTGCGAGTGCATTTACACTTCGACAGGGTGGCTTTGGCTCTGATGTTGCTGCCCATCCTACGAACAATAAACAATTTTACGCAATCACAGATCGTGGCCCAAATGCTGACTATAATGATGGCGTGAATGGTGCTGGTAAGATTTTTCCAATGCCAGACTATATACCTAAAATTGGGTTGTTTGAGGTACAAGATGATGGCTCAATCAAACTCATCAAAACGATTTTATTAAAAGATCGTGATGGAAATAATATTAGTGGATTACCGAATACTGCTGCACTAGGTGGTACAGGCGAAACACCTTACGATATTCATGGCAAGGTCATCGCTAAAGATCCATCAAAGCCTTATGACCCAATAACGAACCCTATCAAACTTGATGATTACGGTCTCGATTCTGAAGGTTTGGCAGCATTGAATGATGGTACATTCTGGGTGAGTGATGAATATGGTCCTCACATTGTGCACTATGATGCCAATGGAAAAGAAATTGGTCGTATTAATCCTTTTGTAAATGATGTGCGCAATACCTTCACTTTACCGCAAGAATTTAGTTATCGTCGTGCCAACCGTGGTATGGAAGGTTTAACTATTACACCTGACCAAAAAACATTGGTTGGGATTATGCAATCGACAATGGACTTACCGACTAAAGCTGTTAATAAATCAACCTTAACACGTATTGTGACGATCAATCTTGAAACAGGAAAAGTTGCTCAGTATCTCTATCGTCAAGAAATTGATGCTAACTCAAACTCAGCTATTATTGCGATTAATGATCATGAGTTTTTAGTACTGGAACGTGATGGCAAATTCCTTAAAGACGATCCGAATATCATGAAACATGTTTATCGTATTGATCTGAAGGATGCTACCAATTTGGAGGATATCGCAACTCAGGGCGATCTAGTGCAAGATCCTAAACTTGGTTTAACGATTGCAGGTAAAACCCTCGAGCAATATTTCATCAATAACGATAAAAAATGGGAAGCATTACAAGCACTAAATATTCAGCCAGTAAGTAAAACATTGGTATTGGATATGGGTAAACGTGTAAGTTATGCGCATGACAAAATGGAAGGTCTATGGTTGATTAACCGACAAACTCTTGGCATTGTGAATGATGATGACATGGGTCTTTGGACAACCAATGGTTTAGAGCAAAAGTATTTGGATAATGTGGGCATGCGTGTCGATACACCTACCTTATATATTGCCGATAAGTTAAATCTTTTCAACCCATAACAATGAATGAAGCCCAAAAGCTAAAACTTTTGGGCTTTTTAAATTCAACTTTTGTCTAGAGAGAAAAATGAGAATAACTCAATCGGCTTTGATAACTTTCTTGGCAATTACAGTGCTACCATCGCTGAGCTATGCATCTCCCAAAGTCACATCTCGCGAATACAAAGTACTATTAGATCCCATAAATTTTAATTATGGAAATGAAGCAAGCAGCATAAATAGCTATTTTTCAGCGGTGAAAAATGCGATTGAAAATAAAATCAGTCGTGACGTAACTGGTGCTATGATCTTTGATACACAAAGAGAAATCCGCTTTTACGATACTCAAGGAAGCTGTACTTTAAAAAATATGGGATACAGCTTCAGAGAGCGTAATGAAAATGGTACAAAAGAAGTAACTTTAAAGTATCGTGGATATGACCATTATATTGCTGACTTCAAAGATTTGACTAGCAATGTATCAGGCGCAAAAACTAAGCTAGAAGATGACATTACTCGTAAAGATAACTTGAGTTTCCTTGTAGTTGCAAGCAAGTCAACAACCGTACCAACCTCGCGAACCATTAACGATTTTGAGGATATCAATATTCTATTTACTGGCTTCAAAAATGACTATAATTTTAATAATAGTCTAGCCCTGAATCAAGTTGGTGGTCTAACTATCTATGAACGAAAATATAGTGGTGCAACGATTGATTTAGGTGAATTCGATGCAGATTTAGAGTTAAGTTTATGGTATACCCTATTGCCTTACGGTAGTCTAAAACCTGTTTTAGCAGAAATTTCGTTTAAATATTCAGATCCCAATGCGAATTTCACAAGAAAAGTAGTTGATCGTGCTGCTTTAAGCTTCAGTGCTTTAAAAGGTTTAACCCAATATAATGCACCAACTTCGACAGCAACAAAGACTCAGTTTGTGTACCAATATCAATCAAATTTCTGCAATTAGCCTTCATACACATCTAGAAAATTTAACCTGATAGAAACAATAAAAAATGGGTAACTGTCAGATCAGGTTTGAGATACAAGTTATCCTTCTCTGCCCCAATTTCAAGCCCAATATTTAAAGCTTGGGCTGTTCTAAACACATTAATCACACAGCCTAAACCGAGTGAATAAATCGGCTGTCTTAATAGAACAACAACAGCACCTAGAATATGCTCAACTTCAGCCACAGTTTCAGGCTCGTATAGGTATTTTCCGTTCGCTTCTACGTGATTGTCAGTTTAGGACGCAAACTGGGGCTCATCCCGCCTGCACGTCCAACGCACAGCTTGGGGTATGAAGAATCACTCTATTGGTTCAGAGTATTGGCCTTCTTCGATGGCAAACGCAGCCGCATGTCGAAAAGGCCCATCAGGCGAAAATAGCAAGCCCCCCATTTGATCACTTACCGTGGCAGTTGGGACAATGGGGCAACACTTGATATGCCGAGCTTAAGAGGGTGAATAAGAGGGATGTGAACCGCCCCAAGGAATGGGGCAATTGGGGATGCGGTAACAACTCCTAACCGCATCAAGAATACCAAACTTGCAAAAGTCCCAAATTGGGACTAATATCTATTTATGAGAATTATCGCACTATCAACCTTAAAAACATTTTGGGAAGACAGCTCAGAATACATTGACGCTAAAGAGCCAACGTTAGCTTGGTATAGGCATGCATTAAACGCTGATTGGGGAGCACCGGCGGATGTGAAACAGGACTTTAGAAATGCCAGCATCCTCAAAGATGGGCGTGTCGTGTTTAACATTGCCGGTAATAAATACCGGTTAGTTGCTTGGATCAATTATGCGTACAAAGTGGTTTACATACGGTTTATCGGCAGCCATGCGCAATACGATAAAATTGATGTACAAACGATTTGAAGCCAAAAGGTAGTAACAAGAGGTAAATATAATGGACATCAGACCTATTAAAACAGATGCCGACTACCGCGCGGCATTAAACGACATCGAAAACCTAATGATGGCGGAGCCTGATACCGTCGAAGGCGAAAAGCTGGACATTTTGGTTACGTTAGTCGAGGCCTACGAAGCAAAGCATTTTCCAATGGATTTGCCAGACCCTGTTGAGGCAATAAAGTTTGAGATGGAGCGCAAAGGCTTAACCGTTAAAGATCTTGAACCCATGATAGGTAAAAGCAATCGTGTTTATGAAATCCTAAACCATAAGCGATCACTCACGCTAAAAATGATTTGGAAACTTCATGAAGGGTTAGGTATTCCAGCAGAGTCGCTGATCAAGCCACCGCAAGTTCGCGCTTTATAGTGCTGCGAATCAAAATTAGTTTGTTATGAATGACGCTCGCTACCCAAACATTTCTGCTATTGATAACAGGCTAGCTGAGCTTGAAAATGAAAAGCAGCAGCTTCTCGCATTAAGAGAGGCTTTGCGTAGCGCTCAAATCGAGCGTTCAGTACAGACATTCACGCCAGAACAAAAGGTCGCCTTATTCAGACAACGATTTCGTGGAAGAGAGGATATCTTTGCCAATCGTTGGCAAAATCAACAGGGGCGCAGTGGCTATTCCGTAGCCTGTGATAATGAGTGGGTAAGCGGGCTATGCAACAAACCCCGCATTAAATGCCAAGACTGTTCACACCGAAAGTTTAGCGAATTAAACGAGCACATTATTTACAGGCACCTTGCCGGTCATCAAGTGGTTGGTCTGTATCCACTACTTAAAGATAATTCGTGCTATTTGTTGGCAGCCGATTTTGACAAA
Organism: Acinetobacter sp. YH01003; assembly: GCF_013420525.1. NCBI lineage: Bacteria > Pseudomonadati > Pseudomonadota > Gammaproteobacteria > Moraxellales > Moraxellaceae > Acinetobacter > Acinetobacter sp. YH01003. The sequence continues at coordinate 32,258 of NZ_VOXY01000013.1, forward strand.
GGCTGTTGGCAAGAAGAAGTCAAAGCAATGTCTAAAGTGTGCCAAGCGTTTGATATTCCGCACGCGATAGAAATCTCGCGTTCTGGCAACGGGGCTCACTTATGGATATTTTTTGAAACCAATATCCCAGCGAACCATGCTCGGGCACTGGGTTTCGCTTTGCTTGATAAAGCCATGGAAATATTTCCAAATCTATCGTTTGACTCCTATGACAGGCTCTTTCCTAACCAAGATGTACTTCCTGAAGGCGGGTTTGGCAATCTCATTGCGTTACCACTTCAAAAGGAGGCTCGCCTTTCAGGTCGTAGTTGCTTTGTTGACAGTGACCTGAATGCCATCGATGATCAATGGCGGTACCTTGCTGAGCTTAAAACGCTCACTCAGTCGAGTATTGACCAACTCATAACAACTATTTCACCCAACACCCTATTACTGTCCGAGCAAGGGCTAACAGACAACCGCCCTCCTTGGGAAATCACAGCCAAAGCCGCACCAATAAAATTAGAGTCTTTGCCGAAAAACGTGACCATTACCTTGGCCAACCATATCTACTTTTTGATGAGCGAGTTACCTGGGCCATTACTGGCCGGACTAAAGCGATTAGCTAGTTTTTCTAATCCTGTGTTTTTTAAAACACAAGCGTTGCGCTTTTCAACCCATGGCATTCCGAGGTTTATTTCCTGTGCTCGTATTGAAAACGGTTATCTAGCACTACCGCGAGGCTGCCTCGATGATGCGATTGCTTTGCTACAAGAGCAAAACATTTCGCCACTATTTGACGATAAGCGTGAAATTGGTAAACCATTATTAAAGCTTACCCCTGAGTTCACTTTGCGAAAGAACCAGCGTGACGCAGTGGCCGCAATATCTAAACATGACTTCGGTATTTTGCATGCGCCAACTGCATTTGGAAAAACGGTTACTGCCATTGCTATGATCGTAAAACGCAAAGTAAATACCCTCATACTGGTTCATAGCCGACAACTGCTCGAACAATGGCAAGAGCGCTTACGCACGTTCCTACCCGAAGTAACCATTGGCAGTATAGGCGGAGGTAAAAGAAAGCCGAGTGGCATTATCGACATAGCCACCTACCAAAGTTTGGTTAATAAAAAAGACAATTCCATCACTCCTCTCATTCAAGACTACGGCCATATTATTGTTGACGAATGCCACCACCTATCTGCACCAAGGTTTGAAATGGTACTCAACGAGGTAAGAGCAAAATATGTATTGGGCCTTACAGCAACACCAGAGCGACAAGATGGTCATCAAAAGATCATTTTTATGGCGGCAGGGCCTATTCGCTACAAAGTGAAACAAAGCCCTGATGAGCAATTTACTCAAACCGTGATGATTCATCAGCTCTACGATGTACCAGCAGCAGAGCTTATAAAAACAGATGAGCGCCCCAAAATAAGCGATGCCTACCGCTGGCTCGTCAATAATGAGCAGCGCACTTCAAAAATCGTCTCAGACGCCTACGAGTGTGTTCAAAATGGCGGACACCCGTTAGTCCTTACAGAGCGTAGAGAGCACGCAGAATCCATACACTCACGACTTACCGAAATGGGTATAAGCACTGTCGTACTTAAAGGCGCCATGAAAGCTGCGGAACGCAAGAACGCTGACAATCATCTGCAATCGGCTCAAGTCGTCGTCGCAACAGGAAAATATGTAGGCGAAGGGTTTGACCTACCAAGACTGGATACGTTGTTTTTGGCCATGCCCATCTCATGGAAAGGAACATTGGCTCAATATGCCGGTCGTATTCATCGTGAATCGGAAGGCAAAACACAAGTCACTATTCACGACTATGTGGACTGCACTCTCCCTATGCTGCAACGCATGTTTAAAAAACGCGAGAAAAGCTACAAGGCTATGAGGTACGCCCTTGAGTACATTGATGACAACAGTAACAAGCAACCTTCATTGAAATTAGAAAACATCCCTTCACCAAATACCAAGCCAAAATAAACAGCAGCACTTCATTAAACACTTCCCCATGCCTTTACCCCCATACGCCAAAACTGAGCTAAATCAGCTGTGGTTTGTGCTCCACAATTGGAAATAAATTCAGCAATCTCTAAGTAGCTGGCACCTTGAGATTGTTCACCATCATAGTATTGAAGCTGTGTCATGGCCGACGAAAAATGCAGCCGCTTGTCACCGTCGCGGTCAAACCGTTTTGTTAAGAAGGTATGGTGCTGTGACGAAAATTGCCTCATCTCACTTGGAAACATGTCAACACCTGCCGCTAACGCCAATTCATAACAGACCATCTCCCACGCGCCCACATCATGGGTATCGTTTAAATTGGGAAACTTAGCAATCCACAAGTGGTCTTGTTCATCTGTGACACAAGCTTTGGGCCTTGCACCACCTAATGATGAGCCTGGAGAAATCAGCATTTTCAACCAGCGGTAATACTCGTCACTGTCGATGTTATCGTCTTTTTCAATCTGCATTGCTGCATGCTCTAGCTCTCGCAAAGAAGCCATTGGCGGCGCAGCAAATTCAGAATTGTCGTCCAAAAAAGCATTCGAGCCTGTTCGCTTAAATCGAATACCACCCATCCGGTAAGAGTCATTTACGCCCAGCAGGTAATCCAATTCGTTTAATCGACTTGTTGCTCGAATGCCTTTGCGCGCCTCAATCGCCGCACGCCGCTGCATTAAAATACGCCCCCATCTATCAGGCGATGAATCAAGAAATGCGCGGAAGCTTTTATCGACTTCATCGTTTTAGAGTACACCGGAGTGGAGGGTCAGGATGGGATCAATTTGCAAGCGATAGGCTGAGGTTAAAAATGCTTTATCGTAGGCAAAACTAAACACGCCACCTCGGCTTGAATCGCTGTAAGAAAGCAGCCCTATTAGCAAAGGTGCTTCAATTGGCTGCCAGTCGGCATAGACTTCAACGATTTCACGGCTCATCTTGAACCTTCCAGCAATTTTATGTTTTGCAGCTTGATACCCACTTCATCATGGGCGGCCATTTCTGCAAAGTTGCTTTCCATGCCAAGAACGGCCATCACCTTTAAGTAAGTGCCTATGGCAACGCCCGGATCACCGGCTAAGACTTAATTCACGGTTTTATGATCAAAACCAGTACGTTCACACAGTAGCTTTTTGGTAAAACCACGTCTTTTCATCGCCAACAGCAAGTCTTCACCAAACTGCGTCAGGATTTTACGCTGCTTTGGAAACAATATATTGTGTAAGTCACGCTTAGCCATATCACCAACCAAAGGGACTATATTCCCACTTTACTCAATATAATTGGATTTATATCCTACTTTTAGGTTTAGCTTGCGCGTTGGCCAAGGCGATGATGTGAATCCCTGAATGCCAAAGGTCATCAAATTACACTTTTATGCGCATAAAAATGTAAAATTCCGCACTTTTCTGCGCGTAAAAGTGTAGGCTGAGTTATACTACAGGCAGTTAACAGTCTTAATTGGCGGGAAATGACAATGCAGCGCAACTTACTAAACGCCCTAATAACATGGAAAAATCAACCGGTGCGCAAGCCATTATTGATCGATGGTGCAAGACAAACAGGTAAAACCTATCTGCTACAAGAGTTATTTGGGAATACCTTTGCCAACATCCTTCGTATCGACTTCCTTGAAAACCCTGCCTACAAAGAAGCGTTCGATGGCTCTCTGTCACCTGACGAGCTAGTAATGAATATTGAGTTGTTAACCAACCAAGCGTTCAACCCAGAAACCGATCTGCTGATATTAGATGAAATTGGCGAATGTGAACGTGCCGTTACCTCACTAAAGTACTTTGCTGAAAAAGCACCGTCCTATTTTGTCGCTGCCAGCGGCTCGAATATTGGTTTGCTCAACACCTTCCCTGTGGGCAAGGTAGAACAATACAATTTACGACCACTGACCTTCCAAGAATTTATTTACGCATCCAACGAGCAAGCGCTGATCAAAGCGTTTGATAGTCAAGCAAGCACACCGGCAGTACACACCAAATTGATGGACAAACTCACTGACTACTTTTTTACTGGTGGTATGCCGGAAGCCGTTTCTGCTTGGTATCAGTATAAGGATTCAAGCATTCTAGAGCGTGTTGAAAAAGTCACAAAAATTCATGCCGATTTAGTGGAAGGTTATCGCCGCGATTTTGGTAAGTACGCGGGCAAGGTCGACACCACACTGATTGAATCGGTATTTAATAGCATTCCAGCCCAGCTATCACTTGTCAGCGATGAGTCGGTTAAACGCTTTAAATTTAAGCATGTGCATGAGCGTAAATCTCGTTATAGCGATTTTGAAACCGCGATCCATTGGCTTAACTGCTGCCGCCTAGCTTTGCCAAACTACCCTATTGAAGGATTGCCGAAATCTCCGTTAGCGGCCTATAAAAAAGAAAATATGGTGAAACTGTTTTTGTTTGATGTGGGTCTGCTTAATCATATGCTCGGCAGCAGTTATAAAGAAATTAAGCAACAAAACTATGAATACAAAGGTTATGTGGCTGAAAACTTTGTGCAACAAGAGCTCACTGCCATTGGCGTTGACCCAAGCTATTCATGGAATGACGCCCGTGCCGAAATCGAATTTATTTTGGCGACCGATGAAGGCGATATCGTCCCTGTGGAGGTCAAAAGTGGTAAACGTACAAGAGCAAAATCGTTGGCATCCTACGTTGAAAAATGTACTCCAAGTAAAACCTTTAAGTTAACGGGTACACAAGGCTCATCCGCATTAGAGCAAACCAATATCGTGATGCCTTTGTATTTCACGCAGTATTTACCACAGAGATGGTAAAAGCGCGTTACTTAGACCCCGAGGTCTACACAAAGTGACTTCATAGGTAACAATTTGTAGACCTTTGGTGGGCTTACAACCTTTCAACCAACCCTCAATCGGTTTTTTGCTAACGTCATTTGGCCAGCCTATCGCCTCATCGTTTAAAGCAAATCACTCAAGCGATTTAACAGTGCTTTACGGCTATTATTCGCCACAACAAAGCGCTTAAAACGTTGTTCAAACGCCGCTTCATCAGCTTTGAACTGATAGGCCTCAAACAGCTGATGCAGATAGCGTGATGCCGCATCGTAACCACTGGCGCAAGTTCGATCCGCTTGCTCTTGTGATTGCTGCCAGTAGTGCTCACGTTGATTGTAGATATACGTCAACGCTTTTTCTTTTTCCGCTTTTTCGATAGCTAATTTTTTTGCGAGTGCTGCGGCTTGCTCTTGCTGTAATTGACTTTGCGCTTGCTCAATGAAAGGAGAAATGACGGCGGAAGTTAACCAGTATTGATAGATCTCGTCTGTGTTGACAGGTTCTTTTCGCGTCAGCGCTAAGGCTTGGTGACGGGTTAGCTGGCCTTGCTCAAACAACGTGCGTAATAGCGTGTCTTTCTCTGCTTGCGAGAGATTATGGATCCACGCATCAAGCGTAAGCTGAGTTTGTTTGGCTTGGTGACTGGGTTGTTCGCTCAGCACCATGGCGAGCGCCTTAACCAATGCTAAGGGAATATCATACAGCGCAGCAAACGCCTGCTCCTCTTCCCTGAGGTGCTCAAAATCGAATTGAATTAACGGCACTCGCTCAACGCCATCATTAAAATCAAACGCTTTGAGCCACATTAAGTACACAAGGCGCCAATCCCCTTGCATTAACCCGCCGCGTAAAGCGGCTAAATGCTGGAAAAAGTCGTCAGCATGCTCATCGTCAAAATACTCATCACACTCCTCAAGGGAAAAAATCAGCAACTGCCACTCATCGTTTTCGTGAACATGAAGTCCATCACTTGAAAAGCCAAGTAACGCATCTGGAAGCGTTCCTGCTGGTAGCTTGATGTATACATCGATTGAGCCCCAATCGGCATAGTAAAAACCGATATCAAAGTATTTTAACATCAGCTCAAAAGGCTCGGCCTTTAGATCACTGTAGGTGTAATACACCTGAAAGGCCGTAGCGCTGATCTCGGCACGGCTTGAAATGGCTCTGAGTGCTTGACGTGCTTTAGCATCTAAATACCCATCCAGACGCTCAAATTTATAGTATTGAAATTCGCTCACGGTGACCTTGCTATTTATTTATTGTGAATTGAAAAGTTTGTTTTAACAAAGGCTGTACCTGAATCACTCTGGCGACTTGTTCAGCGTTTATATAACGTCTTGGGTCAATCGTTACAAATCCCCAAAACTGCAAAAATCGCTCAATAAATCGTGATTCGATGAGCATACTTAAGTTTCTTTCTGGCGAGAAGTAATCATCCGTAGGGAATACCAGCAATAGATTAGGGAAAGCTGTCATCACCTCTTTCACAAGCTGCTCCACACTGTTGTGGCTTTGAATACGCCACAGCATAAACAACCAAAAAGTGCGCAAGTCGACATCGTATTCGAAACTGTCCAAATAACCCCAGTTATATTTGCTGATAGCGGCCTCTAACATAGGTTTGAAAAAGGCCTGTATGCCTAGCGCTTGATACTGCTTTTGCGCTGATTTTTTTACATGGTAGCGGCCACTGCGCCGATAAATAATACCGCTAATTTCGGCAAGCACTCGGGTGTAGTGCAAGGCATTAAATTTGTCTTCATTGCTGCCCGAAAACTCGCTGATGCTTATACTACGTTCTAATTGAGCAACGGCAAACTCAGGCAATAACTCACTGGCCTGTTTAACCAACTTAGCCGGTAAGTTGCCTTTACTCGTGGCTTTGAAGGAGCCTTCTTGCGCCATGGCCTCATCAAGAATGAGGGCTAGATAACGCATTATTGGGCTGGCAGAAAGAGAGTCGGGAGTGCAAATTGTCACCCACTTTAATTCATCAAAAGGCGCATAAAGCCAATTGGCCATTTGCGTTGGCGTTACGCCACAAAAATCGGGATGAGGTTGATGATTGCGTTCTTGCACTTTGTGCTGCAAAGCGGCATTGAGTTCATCAAGACTCAAATTTGGGTTCATTGCCAGCATGGTTTCAACATCATCGAAGACTTGGGCATGTTGCTTGGAAACGCTGCTCATACAACAACGTTTAAATTTTTTACCACTGCCACAATGGCAAGGATCGTTTCGGCCGAGCTTCATTACTGTCCCTTCTTATTGTTATAGAAAAAGCGCTGCATTTTCTTGTTTACGCTGCTCCAATGTCTTAGCAATCACGGACATTGTTGTTTTACTGATCCCTTGTTGCTTGGCAAGATACGTAAATTGGCTGATGGCTTCTGCGACTTCTTCAATAACTTGCTTTGCATCATTCCAATTCGCAAAGCCAGCACTAGTAGCAAGTTTTTGCATCACCTTAAGCGATGGCGCTTTGCCATAACCGCCGAAAGCAGTGGCGTGTTCGTTGAATGGATGTGGGCTGTAGGTAACATCGTAAAAAGGTGCAGGGTTCCATTGACCGTCATCCGCTTGCAAAAACGCCCAGTTTTTACTGTGGTCGTCTTGGTTAGACGACAGCAGGTTAAAAACGGCACGGCGAAATTGCAGCTGCCCAGCAGCAGGAGATTTACACAACTGACGGCTGGCTTTGATCAAGTCAATATAATCTAAACTTGGCGTTCGAAAGTCTGCATCCAGCAGCCCGCAAGCGCTGTGCATATGCAAGCGACCTGAACTGCGATTACCGCTTAAACGGGCCTGCTCCGTGACATAATCAAAACGCTTAAGCGCCAACCAGGCAGACGCACCGCTTGTAGTTGGTGCTTCAATGAGTTGCCAGACTGGTGGTTGGCACTTGGCAAGCTCGGCCATTTGCAAATAAACCGCTTCACACAACCCTTCTTCATGCCCGAGCGCGAGATTTTTCGAGGTAAACTTAATCAGCCAAGCCTCATCTCCAGGCTGAGCAAAGGTTCGACAATGCTGAGTTTCCCCTGCAGGCATATAAATCTGCGCCTTAGGCCTTGCTCCACCCGAACTACCACCGGCGACTAATGCGGCCAACACCTGTTGCGTATGCCCATCTAACTCATCGTGATTATCATCCATATAATCTGACATTGAAGCATCGAACAGCGTTTGTGCTTCTAAGCCCAAGGTTGCTAAATCAATGTCCGCGTATGTCGTGGCTGAAAACTCAGACACCGGAGCAAAAGACAGCGCTCCCATGCCTTTATCACCGACAAAGGCCAGTCTATCCATCGCCGTTAATTGATTAGGTAGGATGCCCTTTTGCCGGAAAATACGATCTTGTAACAACATGCCCCAGCCATCGGGCAAACAATCCCCAAATACGCCATGTACACCTTGGTGCGGCGCTTTAGGTGCGGCTTGAACTAGCGTATTCGCTTGCAAGGTAAACGGTGATAAATTGCCAAACTGCTGCAAATAGTCGTCAGTATACTGAAAAAAAACGCCTTGCCGATTCTGCGCCAAGACTCCAACAGATATCTGCTCACCTGAGCTTAGCGTACGAGTAACATTAAGCTTCTGAATCGGTTTAAAACTCATCTTTTAGCACCTCATCAATACTCATGGGTATAGCAGCGCGTTCTTTGCTAAGTTGCGTGAGCTGATAAAGCCTATCTAGCGAATCAAGTGTCTGCCATAGCAACAGCAATTGACGAAATGAAATTTGCCCGGTCAGCTCAAATTTCTTAATGGTGGCCGCAGGTACGCAGCTTCGCTCAGCCAATGCAGCGCGCGACAGCTTTGCCTGCTTGCGTAACTCACGTAAATAAGCCGCATAAGCTTGGCTTACATCGGTATCATCAAGTAAGGTAAAATTCATCCGTAAAGACCAAATGGATACAGTTATATCCATTATAGCGAAATAAAACATAAAGTGGATACTATGATATCCATAATTGCGTAGAGTGTTGAAAAAATCACTCGATAAAGCCCTTCAAAACTGCTATTTTTAGACCCTAACAGCAGCATAAGATTAACCCGTTAGGTCAGGTGGCCTAACTTAAATAAAAAAGTCTCCGACAAACCCGGTACGGTTCAGCCATATATAACTCCATCAACCTGATTTTTTACCATTCGGTTTACCTAATTAATCATCACAAAATTATGTTGGTGATTATTTGGTAAATTTTTAAAAACTTATGTGACCAAAATTAAACGATCTTAATAAACATTAATTCCAATAAAAATATTTTAAAACGTAAGTTATTGATGTTATTGTACTTATATACACAGCAATTTATACAATTTAATGTAAATTATGTTGGTGACTATTGCCAAGGTTGGGGTTTCTTGTAGAGTGGCAACTTCCGCAACACTTTTACCTTCAGAAAGCCAGAGAATAGTTTGGGCACGTTGTCTTTCACGCCAATGTTTTGCATGCTTGGCCAGAAAAATGAGTCATTCTCGCTGTTCTAAACTAAGTGGTACAGAAACAATTCGAGGCATGTGTGAACATCTGTTAACTAAAAAAACTTTTTCGCATGATTAGTTATTTTTGTCAACTTATCGAAATCATAAAGTTTGTCTTCTAAATCGTTTTTAGAAAAAATTTTGCTAGGATGCATGAGGAGTGCAGTGAGAATAGACCATTCCCGATTAGACAACTCGATCGGTTCACCATTAAAGCATACGATGTGCTGTTCCAGGTCCAGTTCCAGCCCACTGTGTGATAATTTCTTATTCATATCTGTCACAGTATTTTTTAAGCCGGCACGTCGGATTAAGGCATGAATACGGGCCAGCAGTTCGTCAAACTCATAGGGTTTAATCAAGTAGTCATCAGCTCCCTGATTCAGCCCATCTACCCGGTTTTGTAATTGATCCCGGGCAGAGATAATCAATACCGGTAAATTCGGAAACTTCTGCCGGATATTTTTTAGCACCAACATGCCATCCATCATTGGCAAACCTAAATCGAGCAGCACAATATCGTAGACCTGCTGCTGTAATTGTTTTAAACCCTCAATCCCATTATTGACCCAGTACACCTCAAACTGATGCAGTTTAAGCAATGTTTCAGTCGACTCGGCAATCATAAAGTCATCTTCAATAATCAGTATTTTATGCATTTCAAGCTCTGTTTTTTAATGATGATGAGCATTGTGCAAGCATATCATTTTTAGCTTCAATCACTTGCGTTTTTATATCCAGCATACTTAATAAGCTGGGGAAAAGATGATCGTGACTGCGTGCCTGTCCGGTCTGTGTTTTTAAACAGTTTAGCTGCAGGGCATTATACTGTTGCCAGGTATCAGAAAACCACATCAGCATTGGGATATGGGTTTGCTGCGTGGGCGCCATGCTATAAGGAGCACCATGCAGGTATAAACCGTGCTCTCCGGTAGATTCTCCATGATCAGACAGATACCAGAAACCGGTTTGATATTGAGTCTGTTGCTTTAAAGTTTCAATGATCTCGGCAAGAACATGGTCTGTATATACAATCGAATTATCATAGCTATTCTTTAATTCTTCTGTACTGCAGCCCTGAATGGCATTGGTATTACAGGTCGGTTGAAATGGCTGATATGGTGCTTTGGAGCGCTTGAAATATGCGGGGCCATGACTGCCCATCTGATGCAGTACAATTAACTGCGGTTTCGAGTTGTTTTTATCCAGATGCGCCAGATAATCTTTCAGGCTATCCACCAGGATTTCATCAAAACATTCACCACCAGCATCACACCATCTCTGTTTCAGTTGGGCTGGAATCTGGTATTTTTGTACGCGGTCACAGGCACCTTTACAGCCCGAATTATTATCAATCCAGGTCACCTGATAACCGGCCCGCTGAGCAATATCCAGCAAACCTTCTCGGTGGCTAGCCAACTGTTCATTATAGTTTTGACGTGTCATCCCTGAAAACATACACGGTACTGAAACAGCTGTGGCAGTTCCGCAAGAACTGACTTGATTGAAATTAATTATCGGTAACTTGCTCAGTTCAGGATTGGTATTGCGTGCATAACCATTTAAAGCAAAACTCTCGGCACGTGCAGTCTCCCCAACCACCAGCACCATCAATTTGGGTTGTTTCTGTATTTGAGCCTGCTGCAGCAGATGGGCATCTTCACCATAAGGAATCAAAGGCAAATTGGCTTTAGGTGCTTTCTTTTTATAGTAGGATACGGTGGATGCAATACTATTTTGCGGGGAAATCATGCCCTTCAGATCGCGGTGCTCGCGGAAGATGGCTGCATAATCGACATAAAAACAGAATAACAGTCCTAGAATCAATACGGCCGAAAACAGACTGCTCAGGCTTTTATGCAACAATTGACGCCCGAAAGATGCAGGCTGAATGTTCAGCATCCAGACGATACACAAAGGAAAAATCACAAAGACCAGCGTCCAGATCACCAGCCGTATTGACCAGAGATCACGGACTTCCCGGGCATCGGTCTGCAGCATATTCTGGATCTGGTCCGGCGTAATAACAACCCCCAGACTATTGACAAAATAAGCACTAAAACCGCCCAGAATGATCAGCACACTGGCCAGTATCTTGGCATTCCATTTCCAGTTCAGCCACTGCAAGACCAGATTGTACAAGCCGATAACTACCAAGACTGTAGCCGCCAATAATGCGTCTGCCTTGAGGTTGGTATAAGGCGTCAGTTGATGGATTTTCTGATAGAAAGCAAAGTTTAAGACCAGTCCCAGCCAAATGGCGAGTAACAGGTTGAAGCGTGCAAGGCTGAGGGGTTTGATCTGGCGTAGACCGGGAAAAGAAGGCAGCTTAAGCATTTTTTTTAGTTCAAAGACTTTAATATGCTTTAGCCTAAAATTTGAATCTTAAAAATGACTTAAAATAATCTGAGAGCTACAAAAACTTATACATATTTTGATTTCAAATCAAATCTGATAAAACCAAAAATGCAGCCCAAGCACGTTGGGGAAAATCCGCAAGTAATGCTCAAGCAAATCATGAGCACAGCCCGAGTATTACTCAAGTCATGCTTGAACCAGGCCCTGGACTGCCACCATTCTCCTAGACAAATTTCGTCTATTCTTTTTGCATAGGAGAGAACATTATGAGTGGACAACGATATACGCCAGCATTTAAATTAAATTTATAAATCAATATGATAAAATCTATTTTTTTGACTATCGTTTTAATAAATATTCAATTTTTTGAAAAATTCAATTCTGACAATCAATCCTCCAACTGCATTTGCACGTTGTAAAGTAATCTTGCCTAAATGAGAGTCAATAATCTGCTTCACAATAGATAATCCCAGACCACTTCCTACTACAGAACTGGCTTGATTTATTCTATAAAAACGCTGAAATATAAATGGGATTTGTGCTTCATCTAGACCTATGCCGTTATCTTCAACCTGTATAAAACTACCATTTCCAATACTTCCACAACTGACTTTAATAATAGGTTTATGTATTGAACTACGATAAAGAATGGCATTTTCGAGTATATTTCTCAACATAATTTCCAACTGATCTGACTGCCCCCAAACGCACACTGAGGTGAGATGCAATTGTAAGTCTACACCTGCTTTTCTGAACTGAATACCCATCATTTCAACTGTACCTTTAACAATATCTACCAAATCAATATTGCTTTTGTTTTGTGTGGCATTCGGTTCAAGCCTCGCTAATGTAAGCAACTGAGTAATCATTCTTGATGCTTTGTCTACTCCTGTAATAATGTCCTGTGCAGCTTCCTTAGACTCCTCATTGGAACGTGCATTTTGAAGTACTTGGGCATGTAAGCGTATAGCAGCTAATGGTGTACGGAGTTCATGAGCGGCATTTGAGGTAAAACGTTTTTCACGTTGCATACTTTCAGCAATCTCACTAAGTAAGGTATTTAAAGAGCTCACTAAAGGTTCTATTTCTTTCGGTACAACTGGCTTAATTGGATTTAAATGTTCAATGGATTGTTTTTCTAAGTTTTGACTAATGCTATATACAGCCAATAAATGACGACGGATCGTGCAAATAATCAACCATAATAATAATGGCAAAAATATGATTGAAACCAAAATCAAAAACAGCAACATATCTTGCTGAATATCTTTTCGAATTGTCCAAACCTGCGCAATTTGTACCTGTATTGTATGCGTACTATCCCAAACAGAATAACTACGATAAGTATTATTATTCAGTTTAATCCAACCAAAATTATCTTGCTGAACAAATGGCTGTGTTTCCACACCAATAGAACGATAAATTAATTGTCCATCACGATGCCAAATTTGAAATACAATTTGGTCATAATGCTCACCCTTAGCTTTTTCAATCACTGTATGCTGCGGTACTTTTCCATCTAGGGTACTTAGAGTCGTAGACAATAAAGCATGAGCAGTTTCTGCTAATGACTTATCAAAAATATTATTGGCAGTGTTTTGCATTCCCCAATAAATACTTCCTAAACTACCCAACCAAACGCTAGTGGTAATTGCCAGTAAAATTATAGATAAGCGCTGGGTTAATGAATAGCTGCGAATTGGATCAGCCATTTAATGCTGTTCATCCATGATATATCCAAAACCTTGTACTGTACGGATAATATTTTTACCTAATTTCCGACGCAAGTTATGAATATGGACTTGTACAACATTACTACTCACATCAACGTCATAAGCATAAAATGAATTTTCTATATTTTCACGCGAAATTACACGACCACGATTGAGAGTAAATAACTCCAATAAATGAAACTCTTTATGTGTCAACTCAATTTCGACTTGATTTAACAGTACTTGTTTACTCGCTTTGTTAATACTAATATTTCCAACCTGAATTAGGTCCCCTACCTCTCCTGAAATTCGGCGTAATACAGCATGAATCCTTGCTACGACCTCATGTAAATCATAAGGTTTAACAACAAAATCATCAGCTCCTGCCTCTAGACCTGTAATACGATCATCAACTTGATCTTGAGCAGTCAGAATAATAATTCCAACTTGATTCTTTTTGCGACGTAGTGATTTTAAAATTTCAATCCCATTTCGATCAGGCAAACCTAAGTCTAGTAGAATAAAGTGATAATGATAACTCACTAAAAAATGGTACGCTTGCTCTGCTGTGCTCGCAATGTCAACTACAAAGCCCATTTGATCTAGACCACGTGCAGTTGCTTTTGCCAACAAGCTATCATCTTCTACCAATAGAACTCTCATAACACCTTTTTCTCTTGCTTACCAAACTACAGCGCAAATTTATAATCCCTACTATGCTCGTAAATATTACTGTTAAATTCTATCCATCTCATGTAAAGGCCACAATTGATGAGAATCAAGTAATAAGGAACTCATACTTTCTGCATAATCTACTTTAGCTTGATCGACTCGGCTACGTGCTTCAATCAATTGCTGCGAATGCAACAAAAGCTCATTGAGATTCAACTCACCTAATTTATACGCTTTTTGCATCAAGTGATGTTGTTGTTGCAACAGTTGTAAGTTTTCTTGCGCCTTCGTATTCCGTACAGTCGCTGACTCCATTTGAATCACCCACCCCTGTATTTCTTGACGCAGACGTTTTTCTACACGCAATACCTCCAAATCCGCTTTTTTTGCTTCTGCCGCTGCCATTCCTGAAGCAATACCGACTTGTCGCGCAGTCAAAGGAATTGAAACACTAACCCCTAATAAATTCTCCTCTCCCGATTGCTCCCTACTGTAACCAAAACCAATCGTAGGATCTGGCAGTCTATTAAGCTGCTCTCTTTTTAATACTGCGTATTGCTGTGTAGCTTGCATCCTTACGAGTGCTAACTCATGATTAACTGACAAAATTTTCTGTACCCACTCTGCTTGACTATACTGTATAGGGCTAGGCTGTATAACATCGCTGCTCCACTGTTCAGGGATCTTTCCTCTATAATCGCGGGCCAACAATTGCTGAGCTTGAATATATGCAGCTTTAGCTTGCATATATTGTTCCTCAAGTTGTTGGTACTCATTCTTCAAGAGCATTAGCTCAAGTCGTGGTGCATCTCCTGCTCGAATACGTTGTTCAGTCACTTGGATAAATTGCTGAATTTGATCCAGCTGTTCTTGCAGTCGCTTCAAATGCAATGTGCTTCGCATATAAGCAAACCAACTATTTAACAACATTTTAGATGCTTGATGTTGAGCATTCTCATACTTCAGTTCTGCAATACTTGAAATACGTTGTGCTAGATCTTGATCTAGCCGGTATTTATTAGGCAAACGTATTTGTTTTTCTATCCCCAAACTAGGTTCATAACTATTGGCTTGTTTTCGCTCTAGTTGTGTATCCGTCTTACGTACTTGCATACCGGCTGTAACAGTCCACGGATTTTGCCCTACTTTTAATCCTTGTCGGGCAAAGTCTGCATAATCTTGCTCTGATATTGCAGCACGCACATTCGGATGTTCTACTAGACTCTGTTGTACTGCTTCAAGTGGTGGCAAAGCAGCTTCAAGTTGAGGTTTTGCAATTGCTGTCGAAGCCACTGTAAAACAATAGCCCAACCCAAACAGATACCAAATTTGGCCTAGAAGTGTTGATTTAAATTTGATATTTAATGTCATTAGTCAAGTGCTCCTTGGCTCATATAACCAGAAATTAATGTAGGTATGACCCAATAAAAACAATCACTTGATTTAAATTTTTGCTGAATATGCGCCAAAACCAATGATACAGATTCGTGTTGTACAATCAGCAATATAAGATTCCGTTCAGTTGCTCCGCGAATTTTTTCCTGAACATTACGATAATGTTGGCGATTACCAAACCCTTGTGCGTTGACACAAGTACACCCTGAAATCAACTCAGGAATTAACCACAAATGCTCCATAAGTTCTTCAGCAATATCAGAGGACACGTTAATAGAGAGTTGGCATATTTCAGACATGATGATCTCGCGCTAAACCAAATTTTTTAAACAAGTTAGGAAGTAAAATCAGAGTCAGCAAAGTACAAGAAATAAGCCCTCCAATCACAACTATCGCCAATGGACGTTGAATCTCGGCACCAGGGCCAGTAGTAAATAACAATGGGATCAAACCTAAAGCTGCAATACTCGCGGTCATCATGACTGGACGTAAACGGCGCATAGCACCTTCACGAACAACTTCCTCAATTGCAACACCACGAGAAATCAGTTGATTAAAATAACTAATCATCACTAAACCATTCAGTACAGCAATCCCCATCAAGGCAATAAAACCAACTGATGCAGGAACAGATAAATACTCACCTGTTAATGCTAATGCAAATACTCCACCGACTAACGCAAAGGGAATATTGACGAAAACCAATACGGCTTGACGCACCGAACCCAAAGTCGTAAATAGTAAAAAGAAGATCATTGTTAATGCAGCAGGTACAACAAGCATTAAGCGAGCAGCCGCACGTTGTTGGTTTTCAAATTGCCCCCCCCATTTGAGTGAGTAGCCGGTTGGTAACTTGACTTTCTCTGCAACCAATTGTTTTGCTTCATCTACAAAACTAACTAAATCACGATCACGTACGTTGGCACGTACCACTGACATTCGTGATGCATTTTCACGATCAATTTTTACGACACCCTCAGTCTTAACCACTTCTGCTAAAGATAACAATGGCACTGCAGCTGCATTCTCAATTGGCAAGGCAATATTGGAAAATTCAAAACTCGACTCTCCCAAACGTGGATCCCCTTTCATCATTAATGGAACAGGGCGCCCCTGTTCAATAATGGAACCTATTTCTTTGCCTTCCACGAGCATCTTGAGTTGGGCTTGAACATTTTGACTGTCCAATTGATTTCGTATAGCCATATCACGATGGATTCGCAGCTCTTGATACTGTACTCCCGAATTTTCGAGTGTCATGACATCTTCATTGCCTTCAATGCCTTGTAGAACTATTGCAATTTGCTTTGATAAATCATTAAGCTGGTCTAAATCACTTCCAAAAATTTTGACAGCCAAATCTCCTCGTACTCCAGACAACATTTCTGAAGTGCGCATCTCTATGGGTTGACTAAATGTTAAGTTCACGCCAGGAACATCTTGAAGTACAAGACGAATTTTTTCTAAAATTTGCTCTTTATTTTTGACTTGCCATTGCGTTTGTGGTTTTAGCACAATGAAACTATCTGTTTCATTTAACCCCATAGGGTCTAATCCCAATTCATCAGAACCTGTACGTGCCACAATTCTTTCAACTTCAGGCACTTGTTCCAAAATACGTTTTTGAATATCCAGATCTAATGCAATTGAGTTTTGTAAGCTAATCGAAGGGATTTTTTCTAACTGTAAAATAGTATCTCCCTCATCCATGGTTGGCATAAATGACTTTCCAATGAATGGGAAAATCAATGCAGCCAGAAGTAAGGTACCACCTGCTAAGACATAAATCTGTTTAGGATGGGCTAAACTCAGATTCAAAAGTTTTCGGTAACCAGTTTCTAATTTAGCTACTAAAAAGGGTGTGTGATGTGCTTTCGGTTTTAGAAAGAATGAACACAGTACAGGAATCACTGTCAAAGAAAAAATTAGTGAACTTGATAAAGCAAATACAATTGTTAAAGCCACAGGTGAAAAGAGCTTCCCTTCCAATCCTTCAAGCGTGACCAATGGAATAAACACTAACATAATAATGATCATGCCTGCTGTGACTGGTACTGCAACCTCAGACACTGCGCGGTAAATCATATTTAATGGCGGTAAAAAAGAACGTTGCGGTGACTCTTTTGCTTCAGCAAGTTGCATTTCAATATTTTCAACCACTACAACTGCAGCATCCACTAATAAACCAATCGCAATCGTCAAACCACCTAAAGACATTAAATTGGCACTTAAACCAAAATGGTGCATCATCAAAAAAGTACTTAGTGCAGATAATGGTAAAACTGCCGCAACCACTAAAGCAGACCTTAGGTTTCCTAAGAACAATAAAAGTAAAATCAAGACTAAGACAATAGCTTCTAATAACGTTTTACTTACGGTATGAATGGCTCGGTTTACCAACTCACCACGATCATAAAATGGTTCAATCGTTGTACCCTGTGGCAGAGTTTTTTCAATGTCGGACAAATGCTCACGAACATGTTGAACGACTTGACGTGCATTCGCACCTTTTAAAGTTAATACAATACCTTGGACAGCCTCACCTTGGCCATTTTCAGTCACTGCACCATAGCGTGTGAGTGCTCCAGTATGTACCTGTGCAACATCTTTAACCCGCACCAATGTTCCTTGATGGCTAGAAACAATAATATCGCCTAACTCTTCAAGGTTTCTGACGCGGCTATCGCTTCGGATCAGTAATGACTCTCCATTTTCATTAAGCCGCCCAGCACCATCACTGGCATTATTTAGCTCGATTGCCTGTTGTAGCTGTGTTAAAGATAAGCCTCGTGCCGCCAGGGCCTCTAAATTAGGGGTCACTTCAAATGTACGAACAAGTCCCCCCAAAGCGTTAACATCGGCGACCCCTTCAATTTTACGAAGTTGTGGACGAACCACCCGATCAAGTAGAGTTCGTTTTTCCATATCACTGAGTGGCCCATGTAAGGTAAACATAAAAGATTCACCTAATGGGGTCGTCATGGGTGCAATTCCACCTGACGTACTACTTGGTAATGCAGACATCACATTACTTAAACGTTCATTCACCTGTTGTCTAGCCCAATAAGGGTCAGTGCCTTCAGCAAAGTCTAATGTGATAATCGCAATCGCGTATTTAGATTGCGAACGCATTACTGTCTGATGAGATATTCCCAACATTTCTTGTTCAATGGGTACAACAATACGGCTTTCCACCTCTTCGGGCGTCATGCCGGGCGATTTCATCACAATTTGTACTTGCGTACTTGACACATCAGGAAAAGCATCAATTGGTAGTTTCGTAAAAGCAATGTAGCCTGCCACACTGATCGCCAATGTGAGCAATAATATTAAAATGCGCTGACTAAGTGAAAAGGCGATAAGACGTTTTAACATATGTCTCACCTCAACGTTCTGTAGTGCTAATAGGTGCTTGCTCTGCACCAAAGCCAGACCACACCGCCTTGAGACGCTCTACACCACTGATAGCAAGTTGCATTTTGGGTTTTAATTTTTCAGCTGTAATATAACTTTGCTGCTGATCAGCTGATAGAACTTCAACCGTTACAGCTTCAAACCCCTTCTGATTTTTAACAAAAATAATGTGTTTACCATCTTGTGAGGTTATGGCAGTACTTGGTACTGGCCATGCTGCAATTACTGTTGGCTGCTTACTTTGAACATGAACTTTGACAAATTGTTGCACCCGCAAACAATTATGTTTGGTATCCATTTGTACGATGATATTTTGAGTTTGTGTATTCCCTACAAGTGCTGGAGCGATATTTTGTATATGCCCTGTAATATCACAACCTTCAACCTGAACAACATCCCCAATATGCACATATTTACTGTCAGCTAAATTAGCTTGTAATAACAATTGTAACGGTGAATCAGCGTTTACAAGTTGACCTAATACTGTACCAGCCTCAACATACTGACCTGTAGAAACCTGTAAGTTTTCTATATAACCACTTGTTGGGCTTTTAACATAGACAATGGAATTTAGACTATTTACCTGCCCTCCTCCCATAAATTGCAGCATTCGCTGTTTTGCACCTAAGTTAATATTAAGACGCTGTACTTGATTCTGTGCCTCTTGCACACGCTTCTCGGCAATAATGCCTTCAGCATATAAGCTACGTTCACGTGTTAAATTTTGCTGGGCTAATTGTTGTTGAGCACGAAGCTGCAATATTTCATTTTGAATCTGAATTAAATCTGGACTATGTACAGCAAGTACATGATGATTCCGGGTAACTTCTGCCAAGGGTTGTACCAAAACTTGCTGCACCATTCCTGAAACAGGACTAGTCAGTACAACTTTGCTTTCTGGTGACCACTGTACTTGCCCTTGTAAAATAATTTGTTTTTGTATGTTAGTAGAAGAAGCACCTAATGTGTGTAATTTGATCCCAACTTGCTCAATTTGTTTTGAAGAAATTAAGATTTGTTGCTCTGAGACTTCAGGACTCCTCTCAGCCTCTGAAACCTGTCTCTCTACTTTAGCCTCTATATTTTTATTCGAGAGCAGCTTACTTCCCCACCATAGCCCAAGGCTAATCAAGATCAAGACGCTCATTAGATATAATAGTTTTTTAAAATTTAGTACATCTACTCGCTGATCCACTCGTTTCATCCTTCAAGAGATTTTCTCTACAAAGCTAAGATTAAGTTCTTAAGATCAGATTAAGTTTATAAACCTATTTCAGACTGCATAGGCCCAAGTGAACCGTATTGGGTTTGTGGGAGACTTTTATTTAACTGATGTTACGTAGTAAGTGCATTTTGAGCATCTTCGCTACTACATGTTGTAGTCGATTTATAAATTATTAATAATCATTATATTAAACTATATATTGTTATTATTTCTCACGAAAATCAGCATCAAAACATAGGTGACTTTTATAAACTAAAATGTCTAAAATGAAGTGACCAAAACCACATTAAATGATCTAAATTGATCAAAATTTTACTCCACCAAAAACTATATACCAGTAATCAAATCATATACTTATAATTAAGGTCATTTAATGGAATAAATCTCGGTGACCTTGCCAAGGTTGGGGTAAATTTTTATGATCTAACTTTTACTACTTTGTAGCAGGAATCACAGCCATACAATCAATCAATCCCAACCTCGGTAATAGCTTAAAAATATTACTAATAAAAATAGAACCAAATTAAATTATGCACACCAAAACTATAAATTGTGTCTACTTTTCTACACTTACACAATAAATACCGTTAGATTACTTGAAAAGTAAACAGTTAAATAGTAGAAATGTATCATAGTTATATTTTAATAATCTAAATATGTGCCGTGGAACGCGTAAACAAGTAACTTCTGAATGTTCATTTAATTTTGATAACCCCAAAATTATCTTCAAGCGAGATCTTTCTAAACTCGCATTAAACACTCATCCAGATTTTGCTGGCATTCATCACTGCTATCACATGGCCTTTCGAGCTCTACGATTAACTTCTCATTTTCGTTTAGCATCAAACAAACTCAATGTTTGGTCTATAGCAGGAATATCCAATTTCTGGATCGCTGATAATTTTGATTTGTACCTGCATCACATGAAGCTTCCGCCTTCACCTCAGGAATTACATGTATATACGTTCCCACCTGATGCCAACTTACAACAACAACTCAAACACTATGCAAGCTTTGAATTCTTAAGTTTTTTGCAAGCAAATACTTTTGATATACACAATTTAAATCCGCAGCATCTTCAGCAAGCGATCAACCGATATATTTCGACTGAAGTTTTACTCGACTTTAATCGCTTACATTCATTCAAAGCACATAAAACGCTCAGTCTTGAGGGGCTTGGTAAGTTACTCAATTTTAGCCATACACAACTCCACAATAGAAACAGAAAAATCCATGCACGTCGCCAGCATCTACTTGACGAAGTCAGCAAGCAATCAAAAGTCGTCGATCATTATTTAAATCAAAATGATTTTTCACCAAATCCAACAGATTTTTGGAATTGTTCATATGCACGAAAGTGAAACTAAGCCCCTTCCTCAACCCAAAATTTTATTATCAGACTTATTAAAAAAGCTTTTTAATGCAGAGGATTTGTGTCTTCATGCACATATTAACTTTATCGCAGATCTATTGGTTTACCATGACTGCTCAGATTATCTTAAGGGGCTTGTTCTCAGTGAGATTGAATCTGATATTTCTACAAGTTCACCACCTCGCATTCCCGCTACTCTCCAAGCGTCTAGAAAATCTAAAATTGGTGATTCCCCAATCACGTATTACATCAACAGTATTGCCAGCATTTATCATGCGCACACGGAACTACTCACCTGGAATGTGCTCGTCCTTAAAGCAGCACTATATTTATTAGCATTGCCGCAGATCAAACCAGATTTATTTGAAAAACAACATACAGAGCATCTCAATACGATTAAGCGCTTATTTCAGCGTTTCCGCGTTGCAAACAAGTCTTTTTTTGCAAAAAAAAAAGATGCTCACGCATTAGATTATCAAGCATTCTTAACTCTTAAATTCCCTGCTTTATTTCTATCATTAGAGCAATTTGTAGAGTCTGCTCTTCAACCTGAAGCAGATCAAGAACTAAATGATTTTCAGAAAAATTTCTGTGATGAATTACGTATTGCATTCAATTATGTACTAAAAAGCCGTCCAAAAATTGCCAAATCAAGTGTAGATAGTAAACTGCAATATCGTACATGGGATACCGATGGAACTATTAACGAAATCATTGAGACTAAAAAAAGTAATAGAGGTTTAGCTAATGAGCAAGCCCTTGACGAGCAAGAAGACCCCTCTGTTATTGTTCAAGCAGATCAGATTACACCACTTGCCAGACATTCTAAAAATGCCCAACGTATGGCACTTTCGTTAATTCCAAAACATATGCAACGACAAGATCATTTGCTCACTGCAAGTTGTTTACTCCCAAGTGTTTATACTATTTCTGACCTAATTACATACCTGTATCATGATGATAAAAAACATAATGATAAAAGCGTGCTCGTTGTATTACTTTGCTTAATCACAGGCGTTGGCTTTAAAGACTGGTTAAATTTTCAAAAAAGGCGTGTAAAAAGATTAAATCATCGCCAAGTCATTAAATTGCAAAGTGACCAATACTATCTCTCAACCAAATTCAGCATTTTTGAAGATGCAACGTTTGAATATCCGGAGTCACTGATCAATAACACCGTTCATTTAGATATCCCTATCCCAAATCACTTTATTGATCGTATCAAAGCAGAACCAATCATCACTGAAGATGAGCTAAAGAAAAAAATTAGAATAATAAAAGATGAAGTCAAAATTCCTCAGCTGAACTTATCAAAAACTAGCTCATTACTGCATCATGTTATTTTGCAAAAAACAGGCAATAGGCAACTTGCTGACATCATCACTGGTGTAGATGCAAGTCACTCTTCTTCAAGCTCTTACTGCCATTACAATGTAAATAAATTACAAAAAAATTATGTCAAAGTTTTATCTGAACTATGTACACAGCTCGCTGAAAATGACTACGGTGATATTGTCTATAGTGATCAGTCCATCTGCTTTGGTAGCCAAAAAGCACCAAGTAAAAATGTCATAAAGGACATCCTTTTCTATCTTTACACCAAAATTTATACGACTTCAGATAACGACTGGGTAGAAAGTTTTAATGCTTATAGCATTTGGATGTGGCATATCCTACTTTTGTTTACCGCTGCACGACCTGTTCGGGACTTTCCAGGTTTTTTGAATAATATAAGTTTTCAGCAACAGACAATTATGCTGTCTGACAAAGAGGTCGGTGGTAGACGTGGCTTTGGACGCTTGATTCCACTTTGTGCATTTCTCATCGGTGAATTAAAGAAATATCTTCGTTTCCTCGAACATATCCAACAACATTACATGGCGATTAACCGCGAAATCTCAGCCCAAATTGATGCCATATTTAATAATGAACAGCCTCTGTTAAATCTTTTACAAAATGGCACACTCACTCCGCTTACACCTTCCAATGTGCGTGACTTTCATCCTGAAGTTGGGTTAGCACATCCCAACTGGCACCGCCATACAACACGTGCCTTTCTCACCAACAAACAAATCCCCGAGCCTTTAATACTTGCACTTTTTGGACATGAAGCCTTCCAACAGGAAGCCGCACATCCATTTTCTAGTTTGTCTCTGAACCAATATCGCGCGCTCGCAACACATTTAAATGAAATGCAGGAATATTTTGAAATTATTGGAGTGAATTTAAATGTCCTCATCGCTTAAAAAAGCAGATCAACTGTTTGCCGAAAAGAAACGAGAACTTACTCGACAATTAAATGAACAAAAAATTCAAAATGAAGTTCATGCTTCACTCCGCAAATATTTTTCAGAACAGCAGTTTGATCAGAATCCACATTTGCTAGGTGATTACGGCGAGGTTTATAGCCACATCAAGAAAAACTCTACGAGTAAAAAGTGGATCAAGTTTGCATATGATTTTTTTGAAGATTACATCAAAGAGTTAAATGCTCAGCATCGCTTGGATTTAGAGCTGCCTCATGCTGTTTTAGATATTAAAAGAGATAAGCCTATCGTGACCATGAGCTGGAATGCCGATGGTCATGAAATAAATGACCTCGTACAACAGCTTTATAATTATTGGGAATTGGCTGAAAGCTGTGACTCATTCTCAAATGAGGAAATCGTGGGCAATATTATATTGTCTGCCATTCTATTTGGTGGCTTAAATGAAAAAGCTGAACTTAATGCCTTGCTTGAACACCTCAGAAATCCAGTAAAAGTACGCCATTATAAAGACCTTAATATTCTTTTTTTAGAATCCCATTCTAATCATTATGGCGATATTTTTATTGATGAATATACTGTTCGAAAATCTAGAAATTTTATTCCAGACCCCGTCACACGTCTGTGGCTAATACATTTTAATCTGAGAGATATTCGACATGTTCATCTTCCCGTAGAGGGCTATCTTGAGTATATCTTTCGAAAAATAAAGAAAAAGTTTAAAAAAAATAGCTTATCGCATTTACTTCAGCATGCTCGCTACAACTGGTTACAGCTTCCCAACGTAGATATAGATCCGGCGCTCTCTGAATGCCTCATCGGGAATTTACTCAGTTGTGGTTTACCCGAACAAGAGTTTGAGCGTTTTGTGCAACCAAAATTTAAATATAAGCATGAGCTCACTACTGAAGTCATTCATCAGTCTAAGAATTTACCTCCACAAACTGTTTATTTGCATCATGAGCAAGATGCACTAAAAGATGTACTAAAAATTCATAAAGACTTATTAAAAATTATTCGTCTTCGCCAAACAGATGCCCCAATCTATCAACTCATGATCGATTATTGTATGGAGAATGCAAAACTCTTTAATGAATACAGTAAACGAATCACCCTGTGGTTAATTAGTCTCTTTAAACCACCTCAAGAAGATATAGATCTGCTAGCTCAGAGATTTGATTTTTGCGCTACAATTTTTGCTAAAATCATTTCCAACAATAGCCAGTTAGCCAAAAGCTCAATTTACACATACTACACTCGAATTGGTGAGCCTTGGCTAATCTATTCTTTACAATATCAATTTTCTGAGGACGATGAAGAAACACGCCTGCAAAAAATATATGCACAGATTTATCAAAATAACTGTATTGCTGAAAGTCTGCTCGAAGATACTGTTAAAAAATCGGCTGCTCAAATTGTAAAAACACTCAAACGTTTTCATCAATTTCAAGAACAACTATTCGATGCCCCAGCATTCACTTTAGAGACGCTGGATCAACAAACCAGACCACGCACACGTATTATCAGCCCAGTCACATTTCAACTGTTAATCAAAAAACTTCAACAAGCACATCTACAAAATATCATCTCTCAACATGACTATGAAAATCTTAGTCTTATTTATACGCTTGCTTACAGAACTGGGATGCGAATTAATGAAATGATTGGTTTACGTATCAAAGATACTGAAGGATTAAACAGAATATCATTATTGGTCAAGCCATATGGGTCAGAAAAAATAGGCAATGAACACAGATTAAAGACTGACAGCGCGCAACGTAGCGTGCCCGTGTATTGCTTACTCAAAGCATCTGAGTATCAACAATTTCATCAATATGTTGTCAAACAGCGGTTAACAAAAAAACCGAATGATTATTTATTCAGTCAGTTCAATGAGAATAAGAAACTCAGCCAGCACATGCTGACTGCACCCTTTAAAAATTTTATGGATCAGTTATTCAAGCAACATCACTATACATTTCATTCATTTAGACATTCTGCAGCAAATCATTTAGCATTAATTTTTAAATGTGATTATCATTTTTTGTCTGATAGCCTCACAGACTATACGGAAGTTGAATATAATCAGCTCAGGGCTGAGTTATTACGTAATTCAATTGATCAAAATCATTGGATTATCATCGCACATCTTTTGGGGCATCTCGAACCCATCGAGACCTTTAAAAGTTATATTCATGTAGCTTACTTTATTGCAGGTTATCAATTTTCCAAATATCGCCCATTACTAAGCAATGGTTTGGTTAAGAAAATGCTGGGGATAAGCAATTCAACACAAGAGTTACATTTTCTAAAATCGCTCAATGATCAGTCTGAATTCAATTTTGAAATGCATGCTACAACGCTCTGTAAACTCCTTCTAAACAATCAAGAAAAATGGATAGCGAGCAATGCTCACACACTACATGCAGAATTAGAGGTAAATCAAACGCAAGAACATTGTATTTTTGACTATTTTGTCGCGACTCCAGAATCTAAAATCGATCTTGATCTATTTTATAAGGCACTCTGCTTATTAGAGTTATACAAATATGATACGGAGCGCGTAGCACAAGAACTTTGCCTATCTCATGAGCTCATCAAGTATTGGTATGACAATGCAATCCAACTCAAACAACTTAAATCTAGAAAAAACAATCCAAGACTTTTTCATATAACCGAACTGCAATACATCAAACCGTCAATGATTGATACTAATGAGGACCTTTTATTGGTCACACATTTTTTTAACTATCTACAAGCCTGCTATCAAAAGTCACCTGAAAATATTAGGTATGTCTTAGAATTCTTTATTAATCACGTAACTGCTTCACATACAGGTTTACATTCAACGCGGAAAAATATTCAGAATCTGGAAAAATTCTACTATGCGGCCAAAGATCTGTTTCCTGCCAACATGTGGCATTTACTTGGAATAGATATGGTTAATTTTTTAAACAAAGAAATTACGCCGAATCTACTCAAACTTGCCAAGGCAAATCAGAAACTAGAAGGTTACCCAACAACAAAAGAAAATAATGCACGCTTACAGCTATATTCCTTAAAACAAGGCAAAGCACTACCGGCTTTTAAATTTTGTTTACATCTGGCTTGCATTGGTAGGCCTGCTCAATTGCAGTTAGAAATAAAATGACTTCAATAAATCATCGTAACGGATACTGCTTAACTCTCGTGCTACACCTAAGTTTTAATGGTGAGTGTCTGTTTTAATTTTTTTTGGGGGTTATACAGTTAATTAATGCTGATAAAAGCCTAGGCTGGCCATATATAATTCCATCAACCTGATTTTTTACCATTCGGTTTACCTAATTAATCATCACAAAATTATGTTGGTGATAATTTGGTAAATTTTTAAAAACTTATGTGACCACAATTAAACGATCTTAATAAAAATTAATTCCAATAAAAAATATTTGAAAACGTAAGTTGTTTATTTCATTGTACTTATATACACAGCAATTTATACAATTTAATGTATATTATGTTGGTGACTATTGCCAATATCGGGCTTTCAATAAATCATCGTAACGGATACTGCTTAACTCTCGTGCTACACCTAAGTTTTAATGGTGAGTGTCTGTTTTAATTTTTTTTGGGGGTTATACAGTTAATTAATGCTGATAAAAGCCTAGGCTGGCCATATATAATTCCATCAACCTGATTTTTTACCATTCGGTTTACCTAATTAATCATCACAAAATTATGTTGGTGATAATTTGGTAAATTTTTAAAAACTTATGTGACCACAATTAAACGATCTTAATAAAAATTAATTCCAATAAAAAATATTTGAAAACGTAAGTTGTTTATTTCATTGTACTTATATACACAGCAATTTATACAATTTAATGTATATTATGTTGGTGACTATTGCCAATATCGGGCTTTGGATTTTGATGCTGTATTGATTGAATTTAATGGGGAGGATGATCATGTTCATTTATTAATTAATTACCCACCAAAAGTTGCTATTTCAAATTTAGTGAATAGCTTAAAAGGTCTATCTAGTCGCCACCTTAGAAAAGACTTTCCTGAAATTAAAAACAAACTTTGGGGTGATTCTTTATGGTCGCCAAGTTACTTTGCTTCAAGTTGCGGTGGTGCGCCATTAGAAATTATTAAACAATACATCGAGCAACAACAATCACCTCATTAGAATTAAAAATCGAGCCTTATATCACCTCCATAAATGAGGGTGTTTTACGGCTCATTGGATAAATAAACATAAACGTCGACTACTCCCAGATCATTTAGCAACCGTACGTATTGAGCATGAATCTGCATCAACGCAATACATCTGTGGGTGCACACTGCGTCGTATCGGCGAATATCAGTGAAAAATTGAATTTCAGACCAGCGCAGTTCTATAAAGAACAGCATGTGCGTGGTAAATGGGTTTGTGATCAATGTGACACCCTGACTCAGCAAACGATGCCTGCCTATGTGATCGATAAATGTATTGCGACACTTGAGTTACTTAGCCATGTGCTGGTATCCAAATATGCTGATCACTTACCGCTGTATCGTCAGCGACAGATCTTTCTGCGCGCAGGTGTAGATCTATCTAGATCCACCCTGTCAGATTGGATTGGTCGCTGTGGTGTAGACACTTGAACCTCTGGTCAATGCCTTAAAACAGGTGGTGCTGCAGCAAGGGGGTGATCTATGACTTTCAAGAAACCGTTCAGGTCTGCATGCAGAAGAATTCCTGAATGGCTGGCAGGGACATCTGGTCTGTGATGATTACAGTGGTTATAAAGCACATTTCAAATCAGGTCAGATCATTGAAGTAGGTTGCATGGCACATGCATGTCGTAAATTCCATGAACTGCATATCACTGGGAAAAGTCAGATTGCTGAACAGGCACTGGTGCTGATTCAGAAATTGTATGCGATAGAAGCAGAGTTAAGGCACAAGACCGACGGTACAGCGCAACAACGCTGCGAATACCGGCAACGGCATAGTCAACCAGTGATGCAACAACTATATGAATTGCTCAACCAACATCATCTGATGGTGCCATCAAGCTCTACCACCGCTAAGGCAATCAATTACACTCTAAAGCGCTGGCAAGCCTTAAGCCGCTATTCAGATGATGGTAATCTATCTATTTACAATGATTTGGTGGAGAACCAAATGCACCCTTGGGCTTTAAGTCGTAAGAACTGGTTGTATGTTGGATCACTGCGCAGTGGTCAGCGAGTTGCTAACATCATGACATTGATCCAGTCAGCAAAGTTGAATGGTCTAGATCTGTATGCCTATTTAAATGGTGTACTGCAAAAGTTGCCGACATACAAAGTGATCCAAATTAAAAGATTGGCATAGAGTTTAGAGGACACTTACAAATCAATGGTATCGCCAAGTTGATCGTCATCATCTTTAGCTAAAACGGTCTTTAGCTTATCATTTGTGGCTAGACGCAACAGCATCAAATATCTAGCTTAAGAAGCATCTCAGAGTAAATTTTTACAACAAAGCTAATAAGCTTAGGCTATTTTAATAGTTTTCATGATCCGCTGCTTTATACAAAGGCTATAAAAATATTTAGTAATTTTTTATCTAAATTACTCTATATACTTAAAACTTGGTTGATCTCCCTATCTTAACCACACCATTTTTTGAGCACTGAAAAACTTTTTTCTGCAAAAATATATGAGGAACAACAAAAGTGTAAAATCTAAAAATAATATCTATTCTTTTAACTATTTTTCATTCAGCTATACACACAGATATTTTGTATCCAATTTTCTTAGTACTTGAATTCTTCAGTGATACATTAAAAAATGTGTAGCAAGTTGCTACACTTTTCCTTAGACAAGCTCTTTACCAAAAATATCATTCAGCCTATCACGAATACTTTGTACAAATTCCGGATTATTTTTTAGTTTATGCTTCATATTACGTTTAAAGTCATTCAAGCTCATACCAACTTCAGCAAAATCCATTTGGAATAAAGTGTCATTAATAACAATATTTGCTTGAGAGTCAGTGAGACAACCAATTTTTTTAAACCACTTCTTGAACTGCGAATACTTTTCATCATTATTAAAAATGTACCAGGAACGTACATTCGTATCGAATTTTGCCCCCAATTCTTTTACTAATGCATTCTCTTCAAATGGAACATCAAGATAAATTTTTTCAATTACAGCAGTTTCATTTAGTGTTTTATCAGTAATACGCTGATGCAGTTTAAAATTCACCCCCACAATTGGGCGCCCTTTTTTTATGGTTTCATACTCTAGTTGTAGATCTGTATTTTCGTTAATTTCTGCAACTATTTTATCTAATACATAGCGTCTAAAATCTACCCAGCGATCATATTTAGTTTCATTAATATCAATCAGAGCTTTCAAGTTTTCTAAAAGCATTGGGACTTCATAACTCTTTTGGCTTGCGTACTTGAATTCATTTTTAATGAAATACGTATAAAGACTCATACTAGCAACAGAATCCAAGGCAAACAGATGTTTCAATTGATAGGTGGTGAAATTCCCCCCAGCCAACTGCGTGAAATACGGTAACACCTCACTGGTAAAACGAATCTGAATGGCATTTTTAGAATCATCTTCCCATCTTAACTCACGGATAATAGGAACGACAGAATGTACTTTTTTAGTCTTTCTCTTACCATCATCAGTAGGTTCCTCAATAATAAAATGAGCCACCCTAGATGAAAGTTCTTTATAAATCCGGTCTATTGCAACATTAATCGAATTGCGTTTATTCAATCCTAGTAAATCTGCCAAATCATCCTTATACAGATAAATATAGGTTTGTTCTGTGATTTCACCATTTACCCTATTTTTCTCACTATAATTTGCAACAGCCATTGCATATAGGAGCGCCTTATATTCATTGGCTGATAACTCAATTGGGCGAATTAAGCGGTTACTAGTGCTAACAACGCCATTATGACGAATATTGCCTATACAGTAAGGAATATGATTCAATTCTTCTTGCAATGATTCTGATTCTGTCATAACCGTGATATTTATATATTTAATTCTATTTTTATATACAAAAGTGGAAAAACTTTCAAGACTTTCACCACAAGAATCTAAGAGTGGAAGGCTTGTCATCAGAAATATGCATTTTTGACGATTTATTGTCCTTAAAGTGGAATGAAATATATTATTTCCACCATATAGTGACAGACCTTCCACCTTTAGCTCTAAACTAACAGTTCAAAATACCCATTTTCACTTATTTCTTCCAAATTTAGGTATGCTATGTCAGATAGAAACCTAGATGTGACAAGGCTTCCACCTTTCATTAGATTTGAAAGGTATAAATGAATAGATAATCATCAGGAAATATCCAATAAAAAAAATTTATCCACAGGGTGCTAACACATAGTGACAAACCTTCCACCCTTAAAGATTGTTTAGCCAACTTTATCAACAAATTAAGTATTTATTTTTGCAAGAGTTTTTTAAAAAATATAACCTTTTTAAAAATAGTAGTGACAAACCTTCCACTCTTGTGACAAACTTTCCACTTTACGGTGACAGACCTCCCACCTTTGAGTGACAGACCTTCCACCTTTGAGTGACAGACCTTCCACCTTTGAGTGACAAACCTTCCACTTTACGGTGACAAGCCCTCCACTTTTAAACTTATAAGCATTTGTTTTATATAGCAAAAAAACAGTCTTAATTATTAATTAGCTAAATAAATAATTATACTAATTATTAATTAAGCTAGCTTATTTAAAAATTAGTTTTTTAAGTTGTTTTACACCTAAATAAATAAGATTTATAAATTTAAAAACTATAGTATGATGAGTGAAAGTTATTTATATTGTTAAACATTCAAATACGGAAGCATCTGACACGTATGTCTGCAAAAATTATTACGGTTGCTAACCACAAAGGTGGATGTGGCAAAACAACGACCGTTGTACATCTAGCCTCTGAACTTGCAAATCTTGGCAATAAAGTTTTAGTCATTGATTTAGATCCTCAAGCAAACGCAAGTTTACACATTGGGATCCAACATCCAAGCGAAATTGTTGTTACTTCAGCAGAATTACTCGTTGGTGATATTTCATTATTAGCTGATGCATTACAAGAAGAAACAAACTTTGAAAAAGTATCATTAATTTATGGCTCATTAAATTTAGGAAAAACTGAAGACCAGCTTAAAGAAGAAGCTCCTCGTCCTTCAGAAGAATTAAGCATCAAGCTAGAACTGTTAAAAGATCTTTACGACTTCATATTAATTGATTGCCCACCTAGTCTTAAACTATTAACCAGTAATGCCTTAGCATCATCAACACATGTCATTATCCCTATCGAATCTGGATCACAATATGGACTGTATGGGGTAACAGATCTTTTAAACCATCTTGAAAAGATAAAACGTATTAATCCAGATTTAGAGCTTTTAGGCGCTTTACTGATTAAACATGATGAACGTCAGAATGTTTGTAAATTGATTCGGGATGAAGCTTTAAAACAGGTTGGAAAAATTTTACAAACTACCATTCCTCAAAGTACTAAAGTTAATCAAGCAGCAATTCTGCAACAGCCACTTTTGAAAGTAGAAAAAAATTCAAAAGTACGTAAGGCTTTTGAAAGCCTTGCTTATGAAATTGTAGCGAAAGTTTAAACCTGAGAGTATTATGGCAAGCACTAAAGAGCTTTTAGCTCAAAAATTGAAACAAAATACAGAAAAACATCAGCAAGCACAGAAAGACAATATTAAAGAGCTAAAAGAATTTAGACGTAATGTTCCTATTGAGGATATCAGTCGCAGTCCCAACCAACCGCGTAAAGTATTTGAAGATTCTCAATTAAAAGAACTGGCGGATTCTATTAATGAAATCGGCCTTTTGCAGCCCATTACAGTGCGTAAACTTGATAATCTGAAATATGAACTGATTGCAGGCGAGCGACGCTTACGGGCGCATCAATTACTCGGCAAGTCGGTGATTGAAGCCATTATCATTGATGCTAATGATGAAGAAGCATCTTTGTTAACCCTAGCTGAAAATTTAAAGCGTCAAGATCTGACAGATTATGAAATTTTTATTGGTTTGAACTCACTTGATGAAAAGTTGAAGAAGAACAAGCAACGTTTAGCTAATTCATTGGGTTTAAATCGCGAAGATATGTACAAATATCTATCGTATGAAAAGCTGCCTAAAGCAATGTTGAATGACCTGGATTTGGAGCCAGGTCTAGTCGGTCGTACTGCTGCAACAGCGTTCAAGAAATTTTTATCGGATCATATAGAGCAACTTTCGGAGGCGGAAACAGCTTTACTCGGTGCTTGGGAGAAATTAAAAGAAAAAAAACTGGAGCAAAGCAAAGTTACTTCTTATGCTGAAAAACTATTGAGTCAAGATCCAGAAAAAGTAACCACGACATCAGTGGTAAGAAAAATCGAATATGATGGTAAGGTTGCTGGAAATATCAAACTGAATCAAAAACAGCTCAATATCTCTCTTAAAATTTCAGAAATTGATGAAGCTAGTCTTTTACAACTAGAAGATTTTTTAAAACAGCTTATTCAGAAAAGTGAAAAAGTGTAGCAACTTGCTACACTTTTCAGTTTGCTCATAAAACTCTCACACTTACGTGAGAATTTTTTATAATTATCACATGCGAAAAATTATACCACCCAAACTGAAATTGATATGGTTACGCTAGAAGAGTTTATTCCTAAAAATTATCTTATACGTAAAATAGACAAAGCGATTGATCTCAATATCATTCATGAACGTGTCGCGCATCTATATTGTCCCGATAAGGAGACTGTTGAACGAATTTTGCCGTTGCAAAATAATTACAGGGTCTCTGTTATGCAAGTAACGCAGCAATGTTTACTGTCAGTTACAGCACAAAACTTGAAGAAAATCGCCTTGCACTTATCGAAGTTAATTTTTATTGTATTTTTTAGCCATCAATACGCTTAAAAATAAATCACTATGAATAAGCGATAGAAGTTTAGAAAATACCCCCACTTTAACGATCGCTAAAGTGGGGTTTGTGATTAGTCTGAAAAGTGTAGCAACTTGCTACACTTTTTTAATACTTAAATTGTACGACAAGAAATGACGTATCAATACTTACACACGAGCGTATTATTGGGTACTATTGGTTTAACTAAAACTAGATAACCTATTCATTGCAGGACAATTCCATGGCACGTACTCCAAAGCAAACCAAACAAGAACCCATTGAGGTCATTCTTTGGAAAGCTGCAGACAAACTTCGTAAGAACATTGATGCTGCTGAGTACAAGCATGTAGTCCTTGGTTTGATCTTCCTCAAGTACATCTCTGACTCATTTGAAGCTCACTACAACCTATTGGTTGAAGGTGAGGGAGAGTTTGCAGGAGCTGATCCTGAAGATCGTGATGAATACACTGCATACAACGTCTTCTTCGTTCCTGAGATCGCACGTTGGTCATACCTGTTAAACCAAGCAAAGCAAGTCACCATTGGTAAGATTGTAGACGATGCAATGGAAGCCATTGAGAATGAGAACCCTCAGCTCAAAGGTGTACTACCTAAAGTCTATGCACGTCAAAATCTCGATCCTACGAGCCTAGGTGAGCTGATAGACCTCATTGGTAACATTGCCCTAGGTGATGCAAAAGATCGCTCTGCCGACGTTTTAGGACACGTATTCGAGTACTTCCTAGGTGAGTTCGCTTTAGCTGAAGGTAAGCAAGGTGGGCAGTTCTACACGCCTAAATCCATCGTGAGCTTATTGGTTGAAATGCTAGAGCCATACAAAGGACGTGTATTCGATCCTTGCTGTGGTTCAGGTGGTATGTTCGTACAGTCTGAGAAATTCGTAGAATCGCATCAGGGTTTAGTGGACGACATCTCCATCTATGGTCAAGAAAGTAACCAGACAACTTGGCGTTTGGCCAAGATGAACTTAGCCATTCGTGGCATTAACTCAGAGCATGTGAAATGGAACTCTGAGGGTTCATTCCTGAATGATGCACACAAAGACCTGAAAGCGGATTACATCATTGCTAATCCACCATTCAACGTCTCTGATTGGAGCGGTGAGCAGTTAGTGGGTGATGCTCGTTGGTCTCTAGGTACACCACCTGCAGGCAATGCGAACTTCGCATGGATGCAACACTTCTTGTATCACATGAGTCCTAAAGGTCAGGCAGGCGTTGTGCTTGCTAAAGGTGCATTAACCTCTAAGACCAGTGGTGAAGGTGAGATTCGTAAAGCCTTGGTTTCAGAAGCCAATGTCATCGACTGTATTGTGAACCTACCTGCCAAGCTGTTCCTGAACACACAGATTCCTGCTGCTTTATGGTTTATGCGTCGTGACCGTGTTAACTCAAGCCAATACCAAGATCGTAGCAATGAGATTCTGTTCATTGATGCTCGTAACCTAGGTCATCTGATTAACCGCAGAACCAAAGTCTTGTCTGATGAAGATATTAAGCTCATCACAGACACTTACCACAATTGGCGTAACAAGGGTGGTGAGTATGAGGATGTTGCAGGCTTCTGTGCATCTGTACCACTTGAGAAAGTCGCTGAGCTTGATTATGTACTGACGCCAGGTCGTTATGTTGGTTTAGCTGATGATGAAGATGAGTTCGACTTCAAGGTACGCTTTACAAGCTTAAAGGCAGAGTTTGAAGCACAGCTTGCTGAGGAAGCCAAGCTAAACCAAGCCATTGCTGAGAACTTAGCAAAGGTGGTTGTATGAGTGAGTGGCAGGTTGGGCGATTAGATAGCTTCTTTACCCTAAAACGTGGTTATGACTTACCAAAGCAATCTCGTGTTTCTGGTAGTGTTCCCATCATTGCTTCTTCAGGTTTTGCTGATTTTCATAATGAAGCCAAAGTAAATGAATCAGGTGTTGTGACGGGCCGATATGGAACCATTGGTTCAGTTTTTTTCAGTGATGTACCATTTTGGCCATTAAACACATCTCTTTATGTAAACGACTTTAAGGGGAATGACAAAAAGTTCATCTACTACTTTTTGCAAACATTGGATTGGGAAAAATTTAGTGACAAAAGTGCGGTGCCTGGAGTTAACCGTAATGATGTTCATCAAGAAGAGATATGCTTTCCGTCTCTCCCTGAACAAAAAGCCATAGCCTCAATCCTTTCATCATTAGATGACAAGATCGACTTACTGCACTGTCAGAACAAGACTTTGGAAGCCATGGCTGAAACACTGTTTCGTCAATGGTTTATTGAGGAAGCGAAAGAGGATTGGGATGATTTACTAGTAAGTGATATAGCTACTCATATCAAAGACAATGTGAACCCATCAAAAGATCCTCTTAAGACATACTATCATTTTAGTTTGCCTGCTTTTGATTCAGGAGAAAAGCCTACTATTGAATTGGGTGCGGAAATTCTGAGTAATAAGTACAGAGTATGTGAGAACTCAATTTTAGTCTCAAAGCTGAATCCAAGAGTGCCTCGTATATGGTTATTAACTGATGTCAAAGATAATTATGTATGTTCAACAGAGTTTCAGAATTTGAAGCCTAAAGTAGGATCTCATTTAATGTTCTTGTATAGCTTATTCAATTCAAGAGATGTTATTGATGAATTAGCAATGAGTGCTTCGGGAACCAGTGGCAGTCATCAAAGGGTTAAGCCAGAAGATATGTTAAATATCTCTTTTAAGACTCCAAGTTTAGACTACCTTGAAGAGTATTCGCTGTTGATTACTCCTTCGATGCAAAAGGTTTCATCTAACAAGAAGCAAATCCAAACACTTGAACAACTACGAGATACCTTGCTTCCTAAGCTGATGAGCGGCGAAGTCAGAGTCCAATACCAAACAGAAGAAGTTGCATAACATTTGAGGTGAAGTCATTTGATGGCTTCACCTTTTTTACATTCAGGGGGCTGAATTGAATAAAAAAATTATAGGGGCAATCATTGCCTTAGTCGTAGTGATCTGTGGCTACTTGTATGCTTCGCCATACATTGCCATCAATAACATCAAGAATGCTGCACAAGTAGGTGATAGCGAAAAGGTGTCCAAGTACATCGACTATCCAAGTGTGCGTCAGAGCTTCAAAGATCAAATGAATGCCATGATGATGAAAGAGATGGCAACCCATAAAGATGATGGTTTCGCAGCACTAGGTGCCATGCTTGCATCTACCATGGTAGACAAGATGATTGATGGTTTTGTCACACCTGAAGGGATGACCAT
This sequence comes from Acinetobacter sp. YH01003, assembly GCF_013420525.1. Lineage (NCBI taxonomy): Bacteria > Pseudomonadati > Pseudomonadota > Gammaproteobacteria > Moraxellales > Moraxellaceae > Acinetobacter > Acinetobacter sp. YH01003. The sequence continues at coordinate 69,171 of NZ_VOXY01000013.1, forward strand.
GATGATGCAAGGCAAAGACCTTAAAGATGCAGCACATTCATCACAGGGAGCATCAACAACAGAAACCAAAGAAGAAGATCAAGCAGAGTACAAAACTCGCTATACCTCATTCAGTGACTTTGAGGTTGTGATCCAACATCCAAATGATTCCAAAGCCGTCACTGTCAAAATGGTTCGTGATGGTTTGAGTTGGAAAGTGAATAAGATCGCTGTGCCGATGGATTAAGTAAAAGAGAACAAAGAGGAAAAACAGAATGATAAAGCGCATGATTCAAATGGGATTTGGCTTGATTGCTGTAGTTAGCTTTGCTGCAACCGTTCAAGCAGCACCGGCTAAATTCAATCATAGCGGCATACAAAAAGGTAAAGTCATAGAAACCTGTTATCACTCTCCTTGTTCAGTCGCCAAGTTTGTCTCTTACAAACAACTGAATAAGACAGCGACTGAATCCAAGATTCAAGTCACCTTGCTGGGCGGTAGTCGTGAGTGGGAAGCCAAGAAAATTGACTGGAATAGATCGCCACATAAAGTCACTGTGAATTGCTCATACCAACGACCAACAGTTCAGATTGGTTCACAAAAGACTCTGATTCCACTCAATGATGGTTTAGGTGTTCCTGGAGTACTGATGGTAGATGCTGAACTCTATCTATATGTTTGCCATAAGTTTGAGGGCGCTATTGAGAATGCTGTGCAGAAGTATGGCTATAACGTGCAGGACGATGAATAAGGTTTCTTAGCTTTACATCATATAAAAAATTAATGAGTCCAGGTTATATGGATAAGTTTAGGGGGAAATAATCAAGTGACTAAGATGACCGAATCAGACATTGAGCTGATGGCGATAGAGCAACTAGAGGGATTGGGCTATACCTATGTGTATGGACCTGAGATTGAATCGAAGGGCACTAACCCTCTACGAAGCTATAAGCAGGTCATCTTGGAAGACAAAGTGCTTGATGCATTACAACGCTTAAATCCTCATTTAAGCCAAGACAAATGTACTGAAGCACTAAAGCAAGTCACCAATATTCAATCCCCTGATCTACTCAGTAATAACCAAGCATTCCACCGACTGCTCACTGAGGGCATTAACATTGAGGTGAGCAAAGAGGGTAACACTCAAGGTGAGTATGCTTGGTTGATTGACTTTGAGAATCCAACCAATAACGAATTCCTTGTCGTCAATCAAGTAACCATCAAAGAAGATCGCTGGACAAGACGACCAGACATTATCTTGTATGTGAATGGCTTACCCTTGGTGGTCATTGAACTCAAGAATGCAACAGACGAGAATGCCACTGTAGAAGGCGCATACAAGCAAATACAGACCTATCAAAGCCAAATCCCTAGCTTGTTTACCTACAATGCTTTCAACGTCATCTCTGATGGTTTAGAGGCGAAAGCAGGTACTGTCTCAGCAGACTACAGTCGCTACATGGCGTGGAAGACAAACAATGGTCAAACCAAAGCCAAGAAGACACAAGCACAGCTAGAAGTCCTGATTCATGGTTTACTGAATCCAGTCACACTACTCGACATGATTCGACACTTCATTGTCTATGAATCAACGAAGCACGAGGATACCAATGGCTTAATCACCATTAAGACCATCAAGAAGATGGCTGCATATCATCAGTACTATGCAGTGAATGCAGCAGTCCTCTCGACTATTCGTGCGTCTGCAGTGAACTCGGACTCGAAATCAGCAGAAGTTGCCATGCAACATCAAGGTAGAAGTAAGCTCGAATTGGTACAGCAACAAGCAGTCGGTGACAAGAAAGCCGGTGTGGTATGGCATACCCAAGGCTCAGGTAAGTCTTTGTCTATGGTTTTCTACACAGGCAAGATTGTCTTGGCTTTGGATAATCCAACAGTCGTTGTGATCACAGATCGTAATGATCTAGATGATCAGCTCTTTGGTACATTCGCTGCATCAAGCCAACTCCTTAGACAAACACCACGACAAGCAGACAGCCGAGAAGAACTCAAAGAGTTACTCAAGGTGGGTTCAGGTGGCGTGATCTTCACCACCATCCAAAAGTTCCAACCGGATGATGGCACTAGCGTCTACGAGCAACTGTCAGACCGAACCAACATTGTCGTGATTGCAGATGAAGCACATCGTTCTCAGTATGGCTTTAATGCCAAGGAAGTCGATGTCAAAGATGAAGATGGCAAGGTTGTCGGTAAACGTACTGTCTATGGTTTTGCCAAGTACATGCGTGATGCACTTCCTAATGCTACTTACCTTGGTTTCACAGGAACACCAATTGAGAAGACGGATGTAAACACACCTGCAGTCTTCGGGAACTATGTAGATATCTATGACATCTCGCAAGCAGTGGAGGATGGTGCAACTGTTCGTATCTTCTATGAAAGCCGCCTAGCTAAGATTGCCATCAGTGAGGAAGGCAAAGAGCTGATTGAAGACTTTGATGACCAGTTTACTGAAGATGACTTAAACCAAACTCAAAAAGAACGTGCGAAGTGGGCAAGAGTCGAAGGTTTGATCGGCAGTAAAGAACGTATCAAAGCCATTGCAAAGGACATCGTAGAACACTTTGAGCAGCGTCTTAAAGCCAATGCAAACCAAGGCAAAGGCATGATCGTCAGCATGTCTCGCAGGATCGCTGTAGACCTTTACAACGAGATTGTAAAGATCAAACCAGAGTGGCACAGTGATGATCTGAATGATGGTGTAATCAAAGTTGTGATGACTGCCTCAGCTTCAGATGGTGAGGTGATTGCTAAACATCACACTACCAAGCAACAGCGCCAACGCTTAGCAGATCGTATGAAAGACAATGATGATAAGCTCAAACTCGTTATTGTTCGTGATATGTGGCTGACTGGTTTCGATGCCCCAAGTATGCACACCCTTTACATCGACAAACCAATGAAAGGTCACAACCTCATGCAAGCGATTGCACGAGTCAACCGTGTCTACAAAGACAAGGCTGGTGGCTTGGTTGTGGACTATCTTGGTATCGCATCTGACTTGAAAGAAGCCTTATCGTTTTACTCAGAAGCAGGTGGTAAAGGTGATCCTGCATTGGTGCAGGATGAAGCTGCAACGATCCTGCAAGAAAAGCTAGAAGTGCTTGATGGCATTTTGCATGGCTTCAACTACCAAGAGTACTTCACTGCAGATACTTCTCGTAAGCTCAACATCATTTTAGAAGCGGAAGAGCATATCCTTGGTGTAGATCAAGGAGAAGGGAAGACTCGCTTCCTGACAGCAGTCACAGCGATGTCACAGGCATTCGCATTAGCTGTACCTCATCCACATGCTATGGAAGCTGCACCAGTGGTGGCATTCTTCCAAGCAGTCAAAGCACGTCTTGCTAAGTTTAGTGATGGTACAGGCAAGATTTCTGGCTTAAGTAATGCTGAGCTTGAAGCCAAGGTAAAGCAAACCATTGACCAAGCTCTAGTCACAGAGCAAGTGGTAGATATCTTCGATGCTGCAGGGATTCAGAAACCAGATATCTCGATTCTCTCTGATGAGTTTATGCAGGAGATGAAAGACTATAAGCATAAGAACATTGCGCTTGAAACACTTAAGAAGTTACTTGGTGATGAGATTAAGGTACGAGAGCAACGCAGTGTCACCCAAGGTAAGAAGCTCATGGATATGTTGATTTCAGCAATTAAGGGTTATCAGAACAAGGTACTTACTGCAGCAGAAGTCATTGATGAACTGATCAAGTTAGCTAAGACAATTCAGGAGTCAGACAAACTGGCTGAAGAACTCAACCTGACTGAATACGAATATGCGTTCTACTCAGCAGTAGCAGACAATGACAGTGCTCGAGAATTGATGCAGAAAGACATATTGAGAGAACTTGCAGTCGTACTCACTGATTCTATTCGTAAGAATGTGACTTTGGATTGGACGATCAAGGAAGCTGCTAGAGCAAAGTTAAGAGTCATCGTGAAGAGATTGCTGAAGAAGTATGGCTATCCACCTGATATGGCTTTATTGGCTACAGAAACTGTATTGGAACAGGCTGAGCAGTTGGCTGAAGAGCTTTCCAGTTCAAAAGAATAGGGTACAGATAGTGTTCAAAAAGACCGCTATATTAACCATAACCAAGGGGGCATTTTTACACTGCTGCTAACAAGGACAACCCTTCACTTATACTAGCTCAAAACTGATCTGACAGTTCCCCGTTTTTTATTGTGCCTGTCAGGTTAAATTTGGGCTAAATTCTTATCAGCCCAAATTCGTTTTCCATTAAGTAAAGTTTCAAATGGGCTTCCTGTTTGACATCTTTTGGGAATAGTTTCGGATATTTTGTTGTTCTAACTTTTCATGATGCTGTTGAATTTAGTCCAGATCTCATAAAACATTGTATAACTGAAACGCTGGAAAACCTATTTAGCAAATTTGGGGTGTAGTTTCCACTTGAAATAATTCAATTAAAAATAAATGTATGTATTTTATTTATTTTTTGATATATTTCAGTTTAACCTAAAAACGACTAGTGATAGTTATAAAAAGTTGTGCTTAGAAGAATCTTTATTATTTTCAGAGGTTTACTTATGAAAAAGTTAGTAATCTTATTATCAATGTCGACGGTTTTTTTATCAGCTTGTGGTAATAAACATGACAAAATGGTTGGCTACTGGCAATTAGAAAATGTGCAAGGAAAGCGCATTATGCAAATTTTTAAAGAGGGTAAAGATAGTTATATTCTTAAAGAAAATGTGGTTGCTCGTAGTAATGTGGTGAATGGTAAAGAGGGAAGTTCTCTCGTATTGGAAAAAAAAGATGATACTTTAGCGGTTAATAATGGTTTAGCTGCTATGCCCTTACATTTATCTGATGATGGTCAAACATTACGTATTTCTAAAAATCAGTACAAAAAAGTAGATGAAAATTTTGTCAATAAAACAATAGAAAATATTAAAGTGTGTCATGAAATTGAAACAGAATATCGGACTAAAGTTAAAGAACTACCTATTTTTACTCGTGACCCTGCAATTCAAGAGCAACGTAAAACGTTGGCTGAGTCAACTACTAAAAAAATGCAAGCCATTGAAGATTGTAAATTTGGTATCTACTGATAATTACACTATTTAATGAGGGTGTAAATAATTCTGTGTAAATGTGGTTTTAAAAATACTTGGTTACACGTTCATCAAACATGATACTAAAACGATTCATGGCAGCTTTCCAATTCTGAATGGGCATCGTCCATTTTTTGCTTGCTGCCATAATCGCTAAATATACCACTTTTTTCACAGATTCATCGGTTGGGAAGATTTTTCTTTTCTTGGTGGCATGGCGAATGACACTGTTCAAGGATTCAATTGCATTGGTGGTATAAATCGCCTTGCGAATGTCCATTGGATAGGCAAAGAACGTGTTGAGATTCGACCAGTTGGCAAGCCATGATTTACTGATTTGAGGATATTTATCGTCTCACTTTTGACCAAATTCATCCAGGGATGACATACAATCGATACAGCGCATCATTATTATTGAAAATGGTGCCATGATGAATAGGGTATTTGATTGGTATATGCAGTTGCCTCTTGAGTGGCAGTCGAGCCTGTTTGTCTATCGTGGGCATGGGGCCAACATTAAAACAGTAGTTAAATTATTAGAACAAGTATCGGATAACTGCTTGTTGGCATTTTATGGTGATCTTGATCCGTATGGGATTAATATTGCCTCTCATTTTTATAAAATACGTCCTTTAGCCCTGATTGTGCCTAGTATCTGGCAGGAGATCACAGTCACTCATATCGACAACAATGTGAATAAATTCTTGAAGCAGATCGTTCAGACTAGGGATATTGCATTTGATCAAGCTGAACCTTTGATTTTAAGAGAGCTATTTCATCATGTTGATCCTAGCCAAAATAATGGACAGTACTTCCCTCTAAAGATAACGTAACGTTAACTTTGGAGATCCAAGAAATGGCCAAACGTTTTAATCCCAAATTTAAACAGCAAGCAATTGATTATGCACTTTCAAACTCACACGAGCCTACAGCTGCAATCGCCCAGAAATTAGGTGTGGGTTATTCAACTTTAGACAAATGGATTCGTGAAGCCAATCCAGTGGGTTCAAGCAAACGTCAACTTTCACCAGAACAACAGCGGATATTGGAATTAGAGAAAGAAGTCAAACAGCTTAGGGAAGTCAATGACATCTTAAAAAAAGCGCATGTGTACTTTCTGACAGATCATGCCAAGAAAAGTACACGGTAATTCAAGATCTGGATGTGAATGAAGTCACTGTATCTTCTGTCTGTAAATGCCTGGGTGTCAGCACTTCAGGCTATTATGCCTGGCGAAAGCGCCAGACCAATCTAGCGCAGAAATATAATGATTTAAAAGCCGTATATTGGCAGCATCATGCACGATTGGGTGCACCTTCATTGGTACATGACATGCATGATTTAGGTTACAGCATGAGCGAACGAACCGTTGGAAGAATGCTTAAAAAGCTTGGTTTACGTAGCAGGATTGCACGTAAATACAAGCATACGACTGATTCAAACCATCGTTTGCCTACAGCACCTAACTTGTTAGATCGTCAATTTACGGTCAATGAACCCAATAAGATCTGGACAACAGATATTACCTATATCCGTACTAAGCAAGGTTGGCTGTATTTATGTGTGATGCTGGATCTATTCAGCCGTCGTATTGTCGGTTGGCAAACCAGCTATCGAATAGACCGTCAATTGGTATGTGATGCGTTTCATTATGCAATGGCTCGTCAGGGGTATCCAATGGGTGTCATGGTACATTCGGACCAAGGCTCACAGTACTGTAGTCGTGATTTTAGGGCGCTATTATTGACGAATAACTGCGTTCAAAGTATGTCACGCAGGGGAAACTGCTGGGATAATGCAGTGACCGAAAGCTTCTTTCATACATTGAAAGTTCATGTGGTCCATGGCAGTGTATTTGCCACTCGAAAAGAAGCGAATGCTGTCTTGTTTGACTATATTGAGATTTATTACAATCGAATCAGAAGACATTCTGCAAACGGCTGTTTAAGCCCAGAAGCCTTTGAACAGAAATATTTCAAGAATTTAGAGGGATTTGTTGTCCACGATACTGTCTAGGATCAAAAACTAGATCACCTACCTGTATATCTTCGATTTTTTTCCAAATTCTCCGTGGTAAATTTAGATCCCTCTGTACACGCACTAGAGTACCCGCAATAAAACACCCAGTAAGTGCTGGTATTTCTTTCAATTTATCACCCATAAAAAATGTCCCCTATTATTTGTTAATGATAATGTATGACTGTTAATTTTTTATCGTTCAAATTCTATTCTATTTAACATAATCAATGTTATACGAAATACAGATGTTAGAACCCATTTAAAGTGTCTGTATTCTCACCAATAAAAATGTCTAGTTTATGATGATTTAACCATCATGGACTGGATATGAAATATAGATGCTGATCACTATGTCTGACAAAGAAATTCAACGTCTTGCGGTTCTGCAAGACGTTCGAGATCATCGTATTACCCAAGTCCGTGCTGCTGAAATCCTGAATCTTTCCCCCGTCAAATTACCCGGTTATTGCAGAAGCTCAATCAAGATGGTGTTTCAGGTCTGGCTCATGCCAGTCGTGGTCAACCTGGCCATCGTCGCCATGATGACTTGTTAAAAGCAAAGTGCCTTTCCATTATTTCTGAACATCTGCTGGGCTTTGGGCCCACCTTGGCGCATGAGAAGCTCAGCAGCATGTTTGAGCTGAATATTCCTGTGGAAACAGTTCGTCGCTGGATGACTGCCAATGAGCTCTGGATTCCGCGATCCAAGCGTCTGAAACGTCCATATCAGCCTAGATATAACCGTGATTGCTTCGGTGAACTGATCCAGATTGATGGCTCCTATCATGACTGGTTTGAAGGACGATCCGCCAAATGCTGTTTGCTGGTTTATATCGATGACGCCACTGGAAAGCTGTTGCATCTGCGCTTTTGTGAGGCTGAAACGACCTTCGACTATATGCTTTCCACGAGAGCCTACATTAAGCAATATGGCAAGCCTTTGGCCTTTTATAGCGATAAACACTCAGTATTCCGAGTGAATCAGAAATCGAGCCAAGACAGCAAGATCACGCAATTTGGGCGGATTCTGAATGAGTTAAACATCGATATTATTTTTGCCAACTCACCACAGGCCAAAGGACGTGTGGAACGTGCTAACAGGACACTTCAGGATCGTCTGATCAAAGAGATGCGTCTGGAAGGCATCAGTTCGATTGCTGAAGCCAATGCTTGGCTACCCTGCTTCATTGAGCAGTTCAATCAGAAGTTCGCCAAGTGTGCGCGTAACTCAAAGAATTTACATCGACCATTAACCGAATCTGATCTTGAACTGGATGATATTTTTACCTGGCAGGAACCACGTAAGGTCACCAAGAATCTAACCCTGACGTATGACAAATGTATTTATATGCTTGAACCGACTGAATTGAACCAGAAATTAGTTGGACAATACATTTCATTTCTGGAGTACCCGGATGGCACTGTTGCGATCATGTATGAAGGACGGAAGATCAACTACAGTATCTTCAATAAACTGACTGGACTGCAGCAGAATGAAGTGGTTGAGAATAAACGGTTAGGCGCAGTTCTGGCCCATATCCAACAACAGCATGAAGAGTTGGAAAAACAGAATAAACGTTCCCGTGCCAAGAAAAGTATGCCGAGTCGTAAAGCTCAGAAAGCTAGCAATGAACAAAGAAATTTAAATCCTGTTCTTGACTCTTGCAGTTAAAAACAGGACATTTTAAATGGTTTATCGCATAGACATTTTAATTGGTGAATAACAACAGCTTTTTAAATTGTGTTATAATTCAGTATGCTAACACCTAGTTTACAGCCCACTCACCCTCGAGTGGGCTTTTTTTATGATTTTTCACGTTCCACGCCTATTCTTTAATCAATGTTCCACGGTTTTATTTAATGTTGCTGAACAATCAATGGATACCAGTAAAGCCCTTTAGGTCTTCTGTTGCTTCAAATATAAAGTCTCTACGATCAAGGATTAGACAATCTTTATTGTGTCGTCTGACTGATCTTGTGGCTTTGCTAATATCATGGCAATCCCAAGATTTGGGATAATACTTTATTAAAGAACGGACAATCTTGTTTTTATATTCTGAGTTTTCTATAATCTTAATTATGTTACATAATCAAGATTGATAATAAAAATGACGCAAAATAAGCATGGTGGTGCACGCAAAGGTTCTGGCCGTCCTTTTGTCTATAACGAACCGACCAAGGTCATTCGGGTGCCAGAGTCTCGTGTATTGGAAATCAAGAAATACCTGAAAAAAAATGACACTCCAAAGTTTAACGATATTTCCTCTATTACATTGCTTGAGACAAAAACACATTATGAGATTCCTGTTGCTTTGCAAAAAGTTGCTGCAGGCTTCCCTTCCCCTGCTCAGGACTATATCGATAAGACCCTTGATCTAAACGAGTTTCTTATTCAAAACCAACAGGCAACCTTTATCGTTGAAGTGGAATCCTTATCCATGCGTGATGCAGGGATTGATCTGAATGACAAGCTAATCGTTGACCGTAGTATTGAAGCCAAGCATGGGGATATTGTTCTGGCATTGATAGACAATGATTTTACGATTAAACGTTTAATGATTGAGGGTAATCAATGCTGGTTGCAGGCGGCTAATCCTGATTTTGCTGATATCTATTTGAAAGATAATCAAACCATGCTGATTTGGGGTGTGGTTACCAGTGTGATCAAGAAGTTCAGATGAGCAGTTACGAGCGGATTTATGCCCTGATTGATATTAACAACTGTTATGTCAGTTGTGAGCGGGTATTTAATCCCAGTCTAAACAACAAACCTGTCATTGTTCTCAGCAATAACGATGGCTGTGCTGTGGCAAGAAGTAATGAAGCCAAAGCGCTGGGCATCAAAATGGGCGTTCCTCTCTTTCAAATACAAGATATTGTTCAGCAACATCAGGTCGTGGTGTTATCCA